>VMDI01000072.1 GCA_008080915.1 Gammaproteobacteria bacterium
AAACCATGTTAATTAATGAGAATAATTTAAACTTAATGGACCCAGGTGCTCAATCTTATTTAAAAGAACAATTAGAGAAATTCTTCTTCGATAGAGACAATATTGATCAAATTCAAGGGTATAAGCCCAAATAATGGCTAATGTGATCATTATATCTGCACCATCTGGAGCAGGAAAAACGAGTTTAGTTAAAGACCTGCTTACTAAAGTCGATAATATTCAAGTATCTATTTCTCACACCACACGCTCGCCTAGACCAGGAGAAGTTGACGGCAAGGATTATTACTTTGTCGATAGTGTTAAATTTAATGAAAAAGATGCGCATGGTGAATTTTTAGAAAGTGCTGATGTTTTTGGTAATCAATATGGAACTTCAATGCCCAAAGTACAGAATCTTTTAGATAAGGGCATTGATGTGATTTTAGAGATTGACTGGCAAGGAGCAGAGCAAGTTATGAAGAAAATTAGCACGAAGAGCATTTTTATCGTCCCTCCTTCTATAAAAAGCCTTGAGGAGAGATTAAATTCTCGTGCACAAGACTCAAAAGACGTTATCAAGAAACGCATGAAACAAGCTAAATCAGAGATATCTCATTACGAGAATTATGATTATCTAATAGTTAATGATGATTTTGATCAAGCTTCACTTGAGCTGCAGTCTATCATTCATTCATTACGATTAGAAACTACTATCCAGAGAGAACAGCAAAAAAATATCCTTAATGAGCTCATAGGTTAGATAAATTGCTATATCAATTCATTATTGTATAATGATTTCATTGGAAATTTTTTGAGGACATATGTCTGAATATACACTCCCAGCAATAGCTAATGATAGTCATGCATTGGATATACAAAAATATCCACCGATACTCTCTGCAGAGGAAGAGCATGAGTTAGCAGTGAGTCTTTTTGAAAATCATGACTTAGATGCAGCTAGAAAGCTTGTGTTATCTCACATCCGATTTGTCGCTTTTATTGCTCATGGCTACAAGGGATATGGTCTTGAACAAGCGGATTTAATTCAAGAGGGTACTATCGGTCTTATGAAGGCTGTAAAGAAGTTTAATCCTTATAAAAAGGTAAGACTTGCCTCATTTGCTGTTTACTGGATAAGAGCTGAGATTCATGAATTTATCTTCAAAAATTGGAAGATTGTAAAAGTTGCTACTACCAAAGCGCAAAGAAAATTATTCTTCAAACTTAAGCAGGCAAAAGCTCAAATTTATCAGTCTCTTACAGAGGAACAAGCTAAGGATATTGCAAATGATCTCGGAGTAAAGACCAGTGATGTTCTTGAGATGGAGGCAAGACTTCAGTTTAATGATGTGGGATTAATCGCTGATGAAGATGAGAACACAAATTCTCCAGAATATTATTTAACTGATCCGAATACACAAACCCCTGAGCAAATTTTAGTTTCTGAGGATGATCAAAAACACTCCCAGCAAAAACTATATCAAGCTCTATCGACTCTAGATGAAAGAAGTTTGGAAATTTTACAAGCTAGGTACTTGAAAGAAGAAAAAGTGACCCTACATAATTTAGCAGACAAGTATGGTGTTTCTGCTGAACGTGTTCGTCAGCTTGAAAATAAAGCCATGCAAAAGCTTAAAGAAGCTTTAGATTCTTAGATATTAAAGAATCGGTCTAATAATTTATTTACAAACAAATAACTAGGAGAAAAAATGAATATTCGTCCTTTGCATGACCGTGTTGTTGTCAGAAGAGTAGAAGAAGAAAAAACAACAAGTAGTGGAATAATCATTCCTGATTCAGCCACAGAGAAACCCTCTAGAGGCGAGGTAATTGCTGTTGGTAATGGTCGTAAGAATGATAATGGTGAAGTTATCGCTATGGATGTAAAAGTTGGTGATCAGATTTTATTTGGTCAATATGCAGGTAATGAGATCAAAGTTGATGGTGAAACCCTGCTAGTTATGAATGAAAGCGACGTTGTTGCAATAATTGATTAAGGAGTAATAAATGGCAGCTAAAGAAGTTAAATTTGGTTCAGAGGCTAGAAAATTAATGCTTAGTGGTGTTAATACCCTGGCTGATGCAGTAAAAGTAACCTTAGGCCCTAAGGGTAGAAATGTTGTTTTAGATAAATCATTTGGTGCTCCACACATTACCAAAGATGGTGTTTCTGTTGCTCAAGAGATTGAGTTAGAGGGAAAATATGAGAATATGGGCGCACAAATGGTTAAAGAGGTTGCATCAAAGACAAATGATATTGCGGGTGATGGAACTACAACTGCAACTGTTCTTGCTCAGGCATTAGTAACTGAGGGTGTTAAAGCAGTTGCTGCTGGGATGAACCCAATGGATATTAAACGTGGTATTGACAAGGCTACTGCTGCTGCAGTAGAAACACTTCGTAAACTATCTCAGCCATGTGATGATTCGAAAGCAATAGCCCAAGTGGGTACCATTTCAGCTAACTCAGATACGTCGGTTGGAGATATTATTGCTGCAGCCATGGAAAAGGTTGGCAAAGAAGGAGTTATTACTGTTGAAGATGGCTCAGGATTTGAGAATGAATTAGATGTAGTTGAAGGTATGCAATTTGATCGTGGTTACTTATCACCTTATTTTGTTAATAATCAAGATTCAATGACTGCAGATCTTGAAAATCCTTTTGTTCTTCTTCATGATGCAAAAATAACAAATATCCGTGATTTACTTCCAACACTAGAATCTGTTCAGAAATCTGGCAAACCTTTATTAATCATTGCCGAAGATATTGAAGGAGAAGCACTCGCTACATTAGTCGTAAATAATATGCGTGGTGTTGTTAAAGTCTGCGCAGTTAAAGCTCCTGGATTTGGTGATAGACGTAAAGCAATTCTTCAAGATATCGCAACATTAACGGGTGGAGTAGTAATATCAGAAGAAGTCGGTCTATCTCTTGAAGGTGTTACTGAAGAACACCTTGGATCAGCTAAGAGAATTGAAGTTGGTAAGGAAAATACCACTGTGGTTGATGGCGCAGGTCAAAAATCAGATATTGATGGAAGAATCTCTCAAATTAAAGCTCAAATTGAGACAACTACATCTGAATACGATAAAGAAAAACTCCAAGAGAGACTTGCTAAACTTTCTGGTGGTGTCGCTGTCATTAAAATTGGCGCCTCAACAGAGGTTGAAATGAAAGAGAAAAAAGACCGTGTTGATGATGCTCTATCTGCTACAAGAGCCGCTGTAGAAGAAGGTGTGGTTCCAGGTGGTGGCGTTGCGCTTGTGAGAGCTATTGCTTCTTTGGATAAGGTTAAGGGTGACAACCATGATCAGGATATTGGTATTGCAATTACTAAGAAAGCAATGGAAGCACCTCTTCGTCAAATAGTTACAAATGGCGGTGGCGAAGCTTCTGTGGTCCTTAATAAAGTCTCTGAGGGTAAAGGTAACTTTGGATTCAATGCGGGAACTGAGGAATATGGTGACATGCTTGAGATGGGTATTTTGGACCCAACAAAAGTCACACGTGCAGCACTTCAACATGCTGCTTCTATCTCTGCATTAATGATTACTACTGAAGCAATGGTAGCTGAAATACCTAAAGATGAACCTGCTGCTGCAGCTCCAGATATGAGTGGTATGGGCGGCATGATGTAATCATTTTGTTGATTCAAAAAAGCCCCTCTTTTGGGGCTTTTTTTTTGGTATTATTTGGAAGTTTATGAAAAGCTATGACGCTGCCTCCATTGAAGTACTAACAGGACTTGAGCCTGTTAGAAAGCGTCCTGGGATGTATACCGAAACAGAGCGTCCCAATCATCTTGCTCAAGAAGTCATTGACAATAGTATTGATGAAGCTGTTGCTGGTCATGCATCCAAAATTCATGTAATACATCATTTAGATGGCAGTCTTAGCGTTGAAGATAATGGTCGAGGCATGCCAGTAGATATTCATCCTACAGAGGGAAAACCTGGTGTTGAGGTCATATTATCCAAACTCCACGCTGGAGGAAAATTTTCCAATGATTCATATCAGTTTTCTGGTGGTCTTCATGGTGTGGGTGTTTCAGTTGTTAATGCACTCTCATCGAAGCTTGATGTGTGGATTAAAAGAGATTCCAAGAGATATCATATAAGTTTTGCGAATGGCGATAAATTGACTGATCTGGAGGAGCTTGAATCTGTTGGTAAAAGGAATACAGGGACTATTGTTAAATTTAAACCTGACCCTATTTTTTTTGATTCTGCAAAATTTTCTGTCAAAAAACTAAAACAAACATTACGATCTAAGGCGGTCTTGTGTTCTGGCCTTGAAGTCTCTTATTATGATGAGAACGACAACTCATCTGAGTCGTGGATATATCAAGATGGACTCAAAGATTATTTGTCTATTTCACTTGAAGGATATGATTGCGTACCATCAGTGCCTTTGGTAATCAATCACCATTCAAAGGAACAAGAACTGGCTTGCACCCTGACATGGACAGAAAATACCTCTAATATTGTTCATGAAAGTTTTGTTAATTTAATTCCTACTTCTCTTGGTGGTACCCATGTTAATGGACTCAGATCTGGTTTAACTGATGCGCTCAAAGAGTTTTGTGAATTTAGGAGTCTTTTGCCTAAAAATATCAAATTAACTCCAGATGATGTTTGGCATCGAATTTCTTATGTGCTTTCTATCAAAATGTTAGACCCTCAATTTTCTGGTCAGACAAAAGAAAAGCTATCTTCAAGAGAATCTGCTGGATATGTATCGAGTGTGGTTAAAGATGCATTTAGTTTATGGCTTAATCAACACACCAGTGATGCTGAAAGAATTGCAGAACTAGCGATATTAAACGCTCAAGCAAGAGTCAAAACATCAAAGAAAGTAGTCAGAAAAAAAGTTTCATCTGGCCCCTCCCTTCCTGGAAAACTGTCTGATTGCATAAGTAATAACTTAGAACAAACAGAATTATTTCTCGTTGAAGGAGATTCTGCAGGTGGCTCAGCTAAACAAGCAAGAGATAAAGAATATCAAGCCATCTTACCCCTTCGCGGAAAAATTTTAAATACATGGGAGGTAGACTCCACCCAAGTATTAGCCAGTAATGAAATTCATGATATTAGTGTTGCTATTGGTCTTGAGCCAGATAGTGATGATCTCTCAGAGCTGAGATACGGCAAGATTTGTGTGCTAGCTGATGCTGACTCAGATGGAGCCCATATTGCAACGCTTATCACTGCCCTATTCGTCAAACATTTTCCAAAACTGGTCAGAGAGGGTCACGTCTATATTGCCATGCCCCCTCTTTATCGTATAGATGCTGGTAAGCAAGTATTTTATGCACTTGATGATTCTGAAAAAGAATCTATTGTTAAACGAATAGAAAGTGAAAATAAGAAAGTAAAAATTCAGGTTCAACGCTTCAAAGGTCTGGGAGAAATGAACCCCTCTCAGTTAAGAGAAACGGCAATGCATCCTGATACCAGAAGATTGATACAACTCACTTTAGATAATCCAATACAAGTTTCACAAAAAATGGATATGCTTCTTAGCAAAAAAAGAGCATCAGATAGAAAAGTATGGCTTGAAGATTATGGTTACTTAGCTGATGTCTAAAGCGGTTATCCTTCTATCTGGAGGTCTTGATTCTACCACTGTCCTGGCAATTGCAAAATCTCAAGGTTATGAATGTTATGCATTAAGCTTTGATTATGGTCAGAAACAAAAATCAGAACTTAACTCTGCGATAGAAATTGCAAAATCATATCAAGTTAAAGAACACCGAACAATGAAAGTCTCTTTGTCAGACATAGGAGGCTCTGCATTGACCGATAAGAGTATTAATATTCCAGATTATAAGAAATCTTCAGAGATTCCCATTACCTATGTTCCAGCAAGAAACACTGTATTCTTATCTTTAGCATTAGCATGGTCTGAGGTCATAGGATCAAATGATATTTTTATTGGCGTAAATTCAGTAGATTATTCTGGATATCCTGATTGCAGACCTGAATATATTGAAGCATTTGAAAAAATGGCTAATTTGGCAACAAAAAATGCCGTGATGGGTAAGAAAATTACAATCCATACACCATTAATTTATTTAAATAAAGTTGAAATTATTGGAGAAGGTCAAAAATTAGGTGTTGATTACTCTAAAACAATTACATGCTATAGAGCTAATGATTTAGGAGAAGCCTGTGGCAGATGTGATGCTTGCGAATTAAGAAAAATAGGTTTTAAAAATGCAGGCTTTGTTGATCCTACAAAATACGTATAAATTTTTATAGAAATATTTTTATTTGTCCGTATTTTTAGAGATAAAATAACTATTTTTAATAACTAGGAAACGAATAGATGAGTAGTATTGAAGAAAGAGTAAAGAAAGTAGTTGCTGAGCAATTAGATGTAAGTGGTGATATTGATAATAACGCTTCTTTCATTGATGACTTAGGCGCTGACTCTCTTGATACTGTTGAGCTAGTAATGTCTCTTGAAGAGGAGTTTGAATGTGAAATTCCTGATGATGAGGCTGAGAAAATTACTACCGTTCAGCAAGCTATCGATTACGTGGAAAACAATCTATAAGTTTCCATCACACATATAAAAATTAGGCGCTTTTTATTAGCGCCTTTTTTATAATATGATTTATGTCTAAAAAAAGAGTTGTTATCACAGGTTTGGGAATTGTTTCTCCAGTGGGAAACACAGTCAATGATGCATGGAATAATATTCTAGCTGGAAAATCTGGAATAACTAACATTACAGCCATTGACACGACTGATCAAGCAGTTAAGTTTGGTGGTACGATTAAGGGATTTGATGTATCAGACTACATAAGCCCTAAAGATGCTAAAAAAATGGATATTTTTATCCACTATGGCATGGCTGCTGGAATTCAAGCTGTAGAAGATAGTGGTATCGAAGCTAATGAGGAAAATGCTGATCGGATAGGTGTTGCTATTGGTGCAGGTGTTGGTGGTCTTGGAACTATCGAAGCGACTGCAGATTTATATCGAGAAAAGGGTCCCAGAAGGATATCCCCATTTTTTGTTCCATCATCTATTATTAATATGATTTCTGGTAACTTGTCGATCAAATATGGCTTTAAGGGCCCTAATTTTGCCATTGTTACTGCATGTACTACAGGTACTCATAACATTGGTGATGCAGCGAGAATTATTGAATATGGTGATGCTGATGTCATGATTGCGGGTGGTGCAGAGATGTCAACAACTAATTGCGGTCTAGGTGGGTTTGCCTCTGCTAGAGCATTATCTACAAGAAATGACTCTCCTGAAACAGCGTCAAGACCTTGGGATGTTGATCGTGATGGTTTTGTTTTAGGCGATGGTGCCGGTGTTGTGGTGCTTGAAGAATATGAGCATGCTAAAAAACGAGGTGCAAAAATTTATGCAGAGGTTTCAGGCTATGGAATGAGTGGTGATGCCTATCACATGACACTTCCATCAGAGGGTGGAGAAGGCGCTGCAAGATGTATGACAAATGCTATTAGAAATGCGGGAATTAATTCAGAGCAGATAGATTACATAAATGCACATGGCACCTCAACTCCTGCTGGAGATAAAGCTGAGACTGATGCTGCCAAATCTGCATTAGGCCAACATGCATACAATGTTGCTATGAGTTCAACAAAATCAATGACAGGACATCTTTTGGGTGCTGCTGGTGGAATAGAAGCGATATTTACCACCTTAGCCGTTAAAGATCAAGTAGCTCCACCTACTATCAATATTTTTAACCAAGATCCTTTATGCGATCTTGATTATGTTGCCAATGAAGCTAGAGACATGAAAATTGATCATGCAATCTCAAACTCTTTTGGTTTTGGCGGAACTAATGGTTCAATCTTAATATCTAAGATTTAGTTTCTTACTTTGAGGGGCTTGATAAATCAACGCCTTGGATTTTATCTGCTTCAGCAATTAATGACTTAAAGTACTCGTATGTGGTCATTGCGCCATTTTGAATACTTGATAACAAAGCTTCTTTATTAATAATAAAAACCCATTGCGTATCATCAGAAACAAATTCTACTGCACCACCAACTAGGGCTAATATAACCAATACGATTAATAAAAGTTTAAACATTAAGATTTACTCCAAAAAAAATTAGAGATGTATTTTACAGTACTACTGGATTCCATTTGAAACCAATACTGATTTCAATTCTGGCTCCCCTCCCCTAAATTTCTTATATTGAGACATAAAATCTAAACTGCCACCAACCTCAAGAATATTTACTTTAAAAGAATTGGTTAAATCTTTATTGATCGATCCACTCTGATTAACATAATAAAAAGCATCAGCAGCTAAAACCTCAGCCCATTTGTAACTGAAATATCCAGCTGCATATCCTCCACTAAAGATGTGTCCAAACGTATTTAAAAATCTATTCTCATTGATGGGTGGAATAATTGAAGTCTTTTGTCTCACCTCATTAAGTATTTCATATGTATCTTTGCTCGACATATGGGTCTTAATGTCCCACAAAGCAAATTCACATTGTCTGAGCATCTGAATCGCTGATTGAAAATTTTTTGAATCAATGATTTTTTGATAGAGCTCATCAGGTAAGCTTTCACCAGTTTGGTAGTGAGATGAAATTTTTTTAATAACTTCTTTATCATATGCAAAAAACTCCATGTATTGACTTGGCAGCTCAACACCATCCCATGGCACTCCGGATATACCTGCAGCACATGGATACTCAACTTTAGTCAATAAATGATGTAGAGCATGTCCAAATTCATGAAATATAGTGACTATTTCATCAAATTCAAACATTGCTGGTTTATCTTTAGTTGGCTTATTTAAATTACAAACAACAAAAGCGACAGGCTTATTTTTCTCTGTGAGTGGTTGATAATCTGACATCCATGCACCACCCCTTTTATTTTCTCTTGCGTAAAGGTCTATATAAACTCTACCAATACTTTCATTATTTTTTACTAAGTCAAAAACTTTCACATCTTGATGATAAGAATCTTCTTTGATCTCTTTAAGTGAAATTTCATATAGCTCCTTTATCAGACTAAATAGACCATTAAGAACATACTCCTCAGGAAAATATGGGGTTAGATCAGATTTTTTGAATCCATACTTCTTTTCTTTTAATTTTTCAGAATAAAACGCAAAATCCCAAGGATTGATTTTGCATCCTGCAAATGATTCCAATTCTTGAAACTCTTTTAATGCTTGAGGTCGACTCTTGTTAATTAATAAATCTAGAAAATCTATCACCTGATTTGGACTTTCAACCATCTTAGAAGCAATCGATAACTCAGCATAATTATTAAAACCTAGTAAATTGGCTAATTTAAGACGTAATTTAAGAATTTCATCCATAATCTTAGTATTGTCATACTTCATGCTCGTAAGGCCAATTTCAGAGGCTCTAGAAATATAAGCCTTATATACTTCCTCTCTTAATGTTTGATTTTCACAAAACGTCATTAAATCTAAATAAACAGGCATTTGAAGGTTAATCTCTAAAGAACCATCTTCTTTTCTAATTTTTGACAATTGATCTTCTGTATAACCTGGCAAATCAGCCTTAGAGACTGATTTTTTCCACTCATTGGTCGACTTGAGTGAATTATTCGAAAATGTATTACTTAAAACGGTTAACCGCTCTTGAATTTTTTTAAACTCCTCTTGACTATCAGCATCTAAATCGATACCTGATAACTGAAATCCTTTTATCGCCTCATTTACGATATGAGTTTGTTGTTGTGTTAGATCAGTATCTAAAACTCTTTTGTAAGCCTTAAAGAGTTCTTTATTGGTTGATATATTGGAATAAAACTTAGAAATTTTTGGAAGTGTCTTTTCATATTCTTGATTAAATTTTTCATCGAACATCACAGAATTTAAATGGGAGTTAACGCTACACTCTCTTTCAAATCTAAATTCAAACTCATCGAGTAGAGAAATAACAGACTCCCAACTATCTCCATCCGATGCTTTTCGAGCTACCACATAGCCCTCATTAATCAATCGATCAATATTTTTATTTATATCTTTTTTGGAAAAATCTGGACTAAGTGACACTATTCAGTCAAATTAATTTTTGGATAAGTAATTATTGTAATCATTAAGAAGCTTCTTTCCAGATTTGTCAATAATTGCACAAAGTTTGATATCTTCAAGAAGATCTTTAAGCAAGGTGTTGTTTGCTCCCTTGTCTTGTCTACCCTCTTCTGTCATGAGTTGCTTAAATCTTGGAATCCACATGTTGAATGTTTTCTGCATATTATTTTCGGCAATCTTTCTCGGTGAAATAGACTCATCTTTAAGAAGAAAATAAC
>VMDI01000056.1 GCA_008080915.1 Gammaproteobacteria bacterium
TTAATGATCTTTGGAAGCTCTTTTTCAATTAATTCAGTTTTATTAGTTCTTACTTTTAAGACTGAAATCTGTTCAAGCTGAGATTGTATATCGTTCACAATTTCTGACATATTCTAATCCTGCCAAGTTTGAGTACAATCTAGAAAGTACCATACCCTTCTCATTCCTGTTTCGCCACTAAGCATAAGCTCTAAAGGGGTCTTATGTTTAAATTTTTTAACCGGTCTTTTCAACCAAATTGCTCCATAATCACGATTAGAGGGGTAAGTTGTCCCTAAAGATTCATGAATACCTAAAATCATAGTTGATCGGGTAATTAAATTTTGATCGAAATCAAAAGAAATATCTCCATTACGATATTTATATAAGTGTCTGGGTTTAATTTTATCTTCAAGACCCAAAAGTGAAAGCTGGATATTATCGTCTAACTCCCAGTTTTCAAGAATTTGACTCACTGTAAATGTTAGATGGATCTCTTCGTCTTGATTTAGTTTTTGTAATGCCATTAATTCACTCTAAAAAAGAATAATAATTCTCTGTCAAAAACTGCACCATCAGGGGCCCCAGGAAGAGGTGATGCTTTGTAAACTGCCCTTTCTATTGAGTTTTTAAAAGATTTTGCTTTGCTGTTGTTGTCGATTTTACACGATTGGATATTCACACTTTGCACCTTCCCATCTTCATCTTGAAGAATATAAACATCACATCCCCAGTCGTCTTTTGCGCCCTGATAAACCCAGTTATCTCTCACCCTAGCAGCAATTTGATTGATATAGCTTGACTTAAGATTGTTCAACATATTCTCTCTTGCCAAGAGCCTCTCTTGATCCTCTTCATCCTGAATCTCTCTTGTAAGTGCTCTTTTAGATTGCTCTTTGTCAAACTTCTTTTGTTCAGCGATCCTTTTCTTTTCCAGTTCTTGCTTTTTCTTCTTTTCTTCTTCAGCTTTAGCTTCGAGTTCTTTTGCTTTTTTCTCAGCTAGCTTCTTTTTCTTTTCAGCCTCTTTTGCTTTTTTTTCTGCGATTTTCCTTTCTTTCTCAAGCTTTGATTTCTTCTTTTCTTCTTCTGCTTTTTGCTTCTTGAGTTTCTTTAATCTTTGTTGTTCTTTGTATCTTTCATTCTCTAATTTTTTTTCGGCTTTTCGAAGCTCTTCAACTCTTGCCTCTTCCCTTTGAAGTTCATTTTTTCGTTTGTTTTTAAGGTCTATCATTCGCTGCTTTTCTTTATTGATTTCTGTCAAATCAACTGTGACAGCCTTAGGGATTTGATTGGTGTTTTTTTGTTCTTTAGGTATTTCCCATTTTTGAATGCTGGAAAACATTAGTAGGATAATAAGAACTAAGTGAAAAATAACAGCAGTCCAAAAAGCAATCGGATGCTTTTTTGCTATCTTAGGAAGTTTAATTTTATTTCTAAAATCCATTGAACTTAATTGCTAGGTGATTCAGTAATTATTCCAACTTTCTCAACACCATTATTTTTCAAGAACGCCATCAAATTAACTACCGAACCATATGCAACATCTCTATCACCCCTTACAAAAACTTGCATAGCAGGAAAAACTTCTAATCTTGCTCTAACTCTTCCTGCTATTCTAGATAATGGCAATTGTTCGCCATTGGTAATATTCGTATTTTCTTGATCGACAGAATTGATATAGTATCTTCCATCTTTATCAATTGAAATGACAGTAGGTTGCTGCTCTGAAAAATCCACCATTTTTGCATCTGCCTGAGGAAGATCAACCTCAACTCCTTGCTCAATGATTGGAGTTGTCATCATAAAAATTACCAGCAAAACCAACATAACATCGATATACGGCACAATATTGATTTGTGCGTCAGGTCGATGTCTAATTCTTCTGGGTGGTGAAATCATATTAGGCTATCTTTGGAAACTAACAAAAAGCTCCTCAATAAACGATGAATATTTATTTCCAATACTCTCAACTTGACTTGAAAGTCTGTTGTAAGCCATTGTTGCAGGGATTGCAGCAAATAAGCCAAAAGCAGTTGCAATGAGCGCCTCAGCAATTCCTGGAGCTACAATGGCAATAGTTGCCTGCTTCACAGAGGCAAGCCCAATGAAAGAATGCATAATTCCCCAAACTGTTCCAAAAAGACCAATGTAAGGACTAGAAGAGGCAATCATAGCTAGAATACTTAACCCTCTGTAGTGAACATCCAGTTCATCATTCATCGTATTGTTCATTGAACGAAAGGCTCTCTCAGCATTATTAATCTTATCCTGAGATGTTTTAGCTTTATTGAGAGAGAACTCTTCATATCCTGCTCCAAAAATTGACTCCATAGAGGACCTGGCAGATCTTACCTTTGGGATTGCAACATGTAAATCAGACAAATCCTGACCAGAAATGTATTTTGTGTAGAATTTTTTATGATCATTCTGAGCATCAAGAAGAACTTTTTTCTTCGAAAGAATTAATGTCCATGAATAAATTGACATAAGCACCAACACCAGCATTACAAACTGAACAACAATTCCTGCTTCAATTATTAAACTAAAAATACTAAGACTATCCATTTAGTTTCTCCAAAATTTTGATTGGTAGTGGTAGTGGTTTGAATTTCTCTGAATGAAGAGAAACTACTTTCACAAGGCTTTTAAATAATACCTTATTATCATTTCCACTATAAATCATCTGGTCAAATTCGATACTAGCTTTTCCATATTTTTTTATCTGGGTATTAACCAAAATTAAATCATTTAATCGAGCGGGTGATATATATTCTGCATTTACTGACTTAACTGCAAAAATTAAGCTAAATACATTTTTTATTTCCTCAAGATCAAAACCAAGTTCACGTAAAAATTCAGTTCTACCTCTTTCTAAAAATTTAAGATAATTCGCATAATAAACCACCCCCTCGCTATCAGTATCTTCGTAATAAATTCTAATTTCTAGGTTACTCATTCAGAAAAAAGATCTTTATTTTTTACATTGGGAGCAATTCCAAGATGATTGAATGCATCTAAGGTTAGACAACGTCCTCTAGGGGTTCTTTGTATTAAGCCTTGCTGAATTAGATACGGCTCAATCATATCCTCAATAGTGCCTCGTTCTTCGCCAATAGCTGTTGCAATAGTATCAAGTCCAACAGGACCGCCAGAGAATTTCTTGGCAATGAGCTCAAGGTAGTCTCTGTCTAATTTTTCTAGACCAAGATGATCCACCTGAAGAGACTTAAGCGCTTCATTTGAAATATCAAAATTTATCAAACCACTCGTTTTAACATCCGCAAAATCTCTTACTCTTCTCAAGAGTCTATTAGCAATTCTAGGGGTTCCTCTTGATCTTTTGGCTATCTCTGAGGCTCCTTCTTGTTCAATTTTTATATTCAAAAGACCTGCGGACCTTAAAACAATTTCTTGTAATGATTGATGAGAATAAAATTCTAATCTTTGGACTATTCCGAATCGATCTCTCAGAGGTGAAGTCAACATACCTGCGCGAGTGGTCGCACCAATGAGGGTAAATCTGGGTAAGTTAATTTGAACAGAATGGGCAGCTACACCCTCTCCCACCATAATATCAAGCTTGAAATCTTCTAGAGCTGGATATAGAATTTCTTCCACCACAGGATTCAGACGATGTATCTCATCTACAAATAAAATATCCCCCTCTTCAAGCTTAGTCAAAATTGCCGCTAAATCTCCAGATCTCTCAAGAACAGGGCCTGAGCTTTGAATAATATTTGCCCCCATTTCTTTAGCAATGACATTCGCAAGTGTTGTCTTTCCAAGACCAGGAGGGCCATAGATTAAGGTATGGTCAAGAGCTTCAGCTCTGGTTAAAGCTGCTTTGATAAATAATGACATTTGAGAAACAACTTCTTCCTGTCCAATGTAACTTTTAAAGGAATCAGGCCTGACAGAGACCATTGTTATTTCTTCTTCTGGAAGAGAATTAGAACTGGTTATTGAGTCTTCTTCGATCATCTAGAATCATTTTATATCTAAAGATATTTTTGGGAATATTATTTGGAAATTAATCCATTATTTGGTCGTAAACATTATTAAGTCTTGCATTGTATAATTATGCGTTTAATTTATTCTCTAAACTCTTTATGCAAAAATTTGCGATCCTTAGCGTAAATCATCAGCTTGCCCCTGTAGAAGTTAGAGAAAAAGTTGCTTTCACATCAAAAGAAATTCCTCAGTCTCTTGAAAACCTCAAATCTGAGGACGGAATTAAGGCTTGTTCTATTTTGTCCACCTGCAATAGATCTGAACTTTACGTTGTCAGTGAGAACGAATCTACAAAAGAAACATTGGGTGCATTTCTTGCAAAGACTCATCAAATTGACTATTCAGAACTGAAACCTTATCTGAGTTATTTTGAAGGCGATGATGCTGTTAATAAGATATGCGAAGTTGCTACTGGTTTAGATTCCATGGTTATGGGAGAGCCACAAATACTTGGACAAATTAAAGATGCTTACCATATTGCCAAAGATGCAGGCACTCTCAACAAACATCTTGAAAAGTTATTTCAACATGCCTTTTCTACCGCAAAGAAAGTAAGAACTGATACTGAAATAGGTTCGTCTCCAATCTCTGTTGCATATTGTGCAGTGAAACTCAGTGAGAGAATTTTTGCCGATCTATCAGAACAAACTGCTTTATTAGTTGGCGCAGGAGAAATGATTGATTTATGTACTAGACATCTCAAAGAAAAAGGTATCAAAAAAATCATCATTGCCAATAGGACCATAGAAAATGCTAAAAAAATTGCTAAAGATTTTGGCGCTACAGGAATCAGTCTTAAAAATTTATCGGATTATATTCCCCAAGCTGATATTCTAATTTCTTCAACAGCGGCTTCTTTACCAATTATTGGTAAGGGAATGATAGAAAGTGCTCTTAAGATTAGAAAACATAAACCTATGTTTATGGTTGATATCGCTATACCCAGGGATATTGAATCTGAAGTTAATGAACTTAAGGATGTATTTTTATATACCTTAGATGATCTTCAAGACGTTGTTAAAGAAAATATTCACACCCGTGAGCAAGAGAAAAACATTGCAATAGAAATTATCCATGAGGAGAATACTAAGTTCTCTCATTGGCTTGAGACTCAACCTAATGAGATGGTAGTTCAAGATTTCACTATCAGTGCTCATAGTCTTAAGAGTAGTATTGTCTCCAAAGCAATTGATGACCTTAATAAAGGTCAAGATCCTGAGAAAATTATCAAAAGACTTGGTGATCAGTTAACTAACAAGCTTCTTCATTCCTCAGTTCAAAATATTAAAAAAGTCGATCAAACGCAATTAGAGAATTGCGTAAATTGTGTCCCGAAAAATAAAAAATGAATGAGTCATTAATTAAAAAATTACAACAATTAGTTTTGCGTCTAGAAGAGGTTGAAGCCCTTTTATCGGATCCTTCTGTTGTTTCAGATCAAGAAAAATATAAAAAACTCTCAATAGAGCATTCTCAATTAACACCAGTTGTTGAAAAATTTAAAACCTTTCAATCAACTAATGATGACATTATTTCTGCTCAAGACATGATTGCTAATGAGAGCGATACAGATTTAATTGAGATGGCCAAAGATGAAATTGAATCTTCAAAAAAATTAATTGAAGACTTAGAAATTGAACTCAAAAAAGCGCTCCTTCCAAAAGATCCTAATGACACCAGGAATATTATTCTAGAAATAAGAGCTGGAACTGGTGGTGATGAGGCATCTATCTTTGCCGGTGACCTTTACAGAATGTATTCTCGTTATTGTGAAGGTATGAAATGGTCTTTAGAAATTATGAGTTCTAGCATGGGTGAACATGGAGGTTATAAAGAACTGATTGTCAAAATCGCTGGTGAAAATGTGTTTTCTAAACTGAAGTTTGAATCTGGAGCTCACAGAGTTCAAAGAGTTCCTGAGACAGAATCCCAAGGCAGAGTTCACACTTCTGCTTGTACGGTTGCTATCATGCCTGAAGTAGAAACCATTGAAGAGGTCAATATTGATATGAATGACATTCGAGTTGATACCTTCAGAGCCTCTGGAGCTGGTGGACAACATGTCAATAAGACTGATTCAGCAGTTAGGGTTACTCATATCCCAACTGGAACAGTTGTAGAATGCCAGGATGGAAGATCACAGCACAAAAATAAAGCACAAGCTCTTTCTGTTCTCGCCTCAAGGATTCTTGATGAGCAACAAAGAAAACAACAAATGGAACAGGCCTCTACAAGAAAAGCACTGGTTGGAAGTGGCGATCGTTCACAGAGAATCAGAACTTATAACTATCCCCAGGGAAGAATTACAGACCATCGTATTAACTTAACTTTATACAAATTGGCTGAGGTTATGGAGGGTGATTTGTCATCAGTGATTGAACCTCTAATTGTTGAACACCAAATGGAACAATTGGCCGAACTCAACGAAAGTATTGTTTAATTGTCTTGCCTAAAAAGCTGAGAAAAAATAAACAACACCCCTAAAACAACAACAATTGCAGGTCCTGTAGCAATGTCATAATTTAAAGAGATAATGACACCTATAATCACGGCTAATATTGCAAAGAATGCAGAGAAGATCATCATCTTTAAGGGAGCATCTGAAAAAACGCGTCCAATTGCAGGAGGAATTAATAACATGGATGTAATCAAAAGCACCCCAACAATCTGAACACTTACTGAAACAGTCATGGCAATCATTATCATGATCAAAGTTTGAAAAATAAAAGTTTGAATTCCTTCTGCCTTGGCTAGACAGGCATTTAAGGTCACAAATAACAATTTATCCCAAAAGATAATCATGATTGAAACGATAGAAATAAGAATTGCATAAATCCATACTATATCTCCTTGATTGACAGACAAAATATCGCCAAAAAGCAAAGAAAAATAATCGGTTCTATCGCCTTGAAGACTGAGAACAATCACGCCCAGAGATAAAGCAATATGAGAGAAAATACCTAAAATTGCATCATTGGAAAAATAATCTTGATTCTGCATGTAGGCAATAATGACAGCAAATATGACTGCAGTAATTAAAAGACCACTTTGCAGTCCAAACCCTGAAGCAACTCCCAATGCAACACCTAAAAGAGCGGAGTGAGAAATAGATTCTGAGAAATAACTCATTCTTTTCCAAATGACAAAACACCCTAGAATTCCGGCAATGATTGCAACACCAACTCCTGCTAAAATAACTCTGTAAATAAGATCTTCCATGTAGCCTACTTTAGAGTTTTTGGCATTTTTCGCAAAGACCGTAGAGATACAAACAATGATCGGTTAATTGATACCCATATTTTTCAGCAACCTTATTTTGGTGCTTTTCAATAATTTCATCGGTAAATTCATCAATCTTGCCGCATTTAATACAAACTAGATGATCATGATGTTCAACATTCGACAACTCAAAAACGCTCTGTCCATTATCAAAATTTAACTTATTAACCATTCCCGCTTCTTCAAATTGAGTTAGAACACGGTAGATTGTGGCAATACCAACTTCAATATTTTGTGAGATAAGCAACTTGTAGATATCTTCTGCGCTCAGATGATGATTATCGCTACTTTCAAGCACTTCGAGAATTTTAAGTCTGGGAGAGGTAACCCTTAATCCAGCACTTTTTAAATCATGGGCATCCATAGATTAACCAATGTAAAATATTTATAACATTTTATATAAAAATCATTAATGCACAAATATAGTTCCCTTGCGCTAACCATTGTCATGCTGCAATCATGCTCATATTTACCTGAATTACCAGACCTTCCAGAAATGCCAGATATCATTCCTGATATATCTCTTCCCGAGACATACCGTGAGGATATTAAACAGGGTTCTATACTTACTGAAAAGAAGGTTTCTCAGTTAGCGATTGGGATGTCTGAAAAAGAGGTTAAGGATTTAATTGGATCACCTGCAATCATTGACCCATTTCACGCGAATCAGTGGGATTATATAAACTTCTCAATCTATCACAAGAAAGAGAATATTAACTACCGTTTGAGACTAGTTTTTGACCAGGGTGTCTTAAAAGAAATTGATAAATCTAAGTTGGGTGTCTTGCCTGCTGAAACTATTATTACTGAAGACACAATCAACGACTCTAAACAGGAAGAAGAGAATCCTTGGTATAAATTCTGGTAGCTAATATGCCTGTGTTTGAGATAAAAGATTTATCTTGTCAAAAAGGGTTTAATCTTCTTTTCAAGGATATCAATTTCACTGCTAAAGAATCAGATATTGTTCAAGTCAAAGGGGCAAATGGAAAAGGTAAAACATCACTGTTAAGAATTCTTTCTGGTTTGTCAGAACCTGATTCTGGTCAAATCTCATTCAATGATTCTCTCTCAGACTCAGATGAATATCAAAAAGATATTCTCTACCTTGGGCATAACCCCTCAATAAGTGTAGATCTGACGGTGATCGAAAACCTTGAATACTTAAGATCATTAAATAACACTGATCTTAATTTACAAAGCCTGCATGCCCTCAAAAAATTAGGTCTTGCCAATTTTCAAAACGAATTTTGTTTAAATCT
Source organism: Gammaproteobacteria bacterium (assembly GCA_008080915.1). GTDB lineage: Bacteria > Pseudomonadota > Gammaproteobacteria > PS1 > Pseudothioglobaceae > VMDI01. Next base: position 8,532 of record VMDI01000056.1, read on the forward strand.
CTCTGCAGGTCAAAAAAGAAGAGTGATTTTGTCTATGTTAGTTCTATCGAAGTCAAAAATTTGGCTCTTAGATGAGCCATTTACTGCTTTAGACTCTTTAGGAATAGAGCTAATAGAAAGCCTTATCAAGCACCATTGTGATAATGGAGGAGTTTGTTTTTTTACCTCTCATCAAACTTCTTCGCTTAATGTTAAAGAGTTGGTCTTATGAATATCTATCTCTCAACCCTTGTAAGAGAATTAAAAATATCCATTCGAAACCCTTCAGGCCTGATTAACCCTTTATTATTCTTTATTGTTACTATATCTCTCTTTCCATTATCAATAAGCCCTGAAGCAAAGATCCTATCTGAAATTGCTCCTGGAATAATTTGGGTAGCAGCAATGCTCTCAGTTCTTTTATCACTAAACACAATATTTCACTATGATTTTGACAACGGCATCCTTGAGCAATTGTCTATTTCACACCACTCGACAGCTTTAGTTATATTAATTAAATCATTTTCGCATTGGATATTAACAGGACTACCAATCGTGCTTTTATCGCCCCTGATGGGTTTGTTTTTATTTTTAGATGAAAACTCCATCCAGGTTTTAATGCTCACTCTTTTAATCGGTACGCCAAGTTTGTCATTAATTGGAACCATCGGAGCATCTCTGATTGTTGGTATCAGAAGTGCCGGCATGCTATTAGCTTTGCTAATTCTACCATTGTATATCCCAATACTAATTTTTGCTTCCTCAGCAATATCTCAGTCTCAAGCCGGTTTTGAGATTACTGGTCAAATATTATGGCTTATTGTGATTTTGCTATTTAGTCTAATGCTGAGCCCTTTTATCAGTGCTGCTGCATTAAAAATTAATCTTGATTAAATTTTTAGATTATTGATATTACATTATAATATTCAATGCTAATTTGCCCCGATTGCTAGCATTTCCATTTAGGAATAAAAAGCTAAAGCTGGATTCAACATACCGCTTCTAGGGCCATACGTTTAAACTGGAGATAAAAATGATTTTTACATCTGAATCTGTTTCAGGCGGTCACCCTGATAAAGTTTGTGATCAAGTATCCGATGCAATTTTGGATGCGGCTCTTTCTCAAGATAAATATTCAAGAGTTGCTGTAGAGACACTGGTTAAGGATAACCAGGTAGTTTTAGCTGGAGAAATAACTACAAATGCAAAAATAGACTATGAGTCAATTGTCAGGGAAACGATTAATAATATTGGTTATAACGACGATAAATTGGGCTTTAATGGTTCCACTTGTTCAATAACAAATCTTTTGGGTGAGCAATCTCAAGATATCGCCATGGGAGTTGATGAAGCAGAAAATCATGAACAAGGCGCTGGAGATCAGGGTTTAATGTTTGGCTATGCCTGTAGTGAAACGGATGTTTTAATGCCTGCTCCCATCTTATATGCACATAGACTCGTTAAGAAACAATCCGAATTGATGAAAAACGGTCAATTAAGCTGGTTAAGACCTGATGCCAAGTCTCAGGTTTCATGTATTTATGAAAATGATCAAGTAGTTGGGATCGACGCAATTGTCTTGTCAACTCAACATGATGAAGATATTTCTCAAAAGGAGATCTATGAGTCAGTGATGGACGAAATTATTCAACCAATCATTCCAAGTAATTTGATTACCAAGCAAACAAAATTTCATATTAATCCAACCGGTAGATTTATCATTGGTGG
>VMDI01000063.1 GCA_008080915.1 Gammaproteobacteria bacterium
TTTTTTGTTTTTTAAAACCTACTCCATCATCCTCAATTATCAGTTGTGGCGAAGGTTCTTGTTTGATCATAATACGAACATTTTTAGCTTGTGCATGTTTTCTGATATTAGTTAATCCTTCCTGCACAATTCTCAGGATCTGCAACTCTTCTTCAGGTGAAAAGCTGATTTCGCCCTCACTGAAGAAAAAAGTAGATACACCCTCAATACTCTGAAATCTTTCTGCCAACTTCTGCAATGAGGGGATTAATCCCTCTGGGTCTAATGGGATGCGATAATTGCTCATCAATTGTCTAAGCTCTTTATTAGCCTGAGTAAGGTTCTCATGAATATCACTCACTTTCCAAAGTGCATCATCATATTCTGAATTCTTGAGCAGGTCCTCGACTACCGTTGTCTGAAGTTTCAGACTGTATATGGTCTGAGCTAGTGAGTCATGAATTTCTTGAGACAATAAAAGCCTTTGTTGAGTAAGACTCATTCTTTTAGACTCGTCATCAACCCTTGCTTTATCAATTGCAATTGCAATGTTATCGGCCATGGATTGAATTAAGGCTCTTTCATCATAGGGCAGCGAAGGTTCTGAATCAAAAAATAATAGGAAGATACCCAGATTTACCTCCCTATATGACAGAGGAACTACAATAGTGCCAACAGTTGCTTTGTCACTGGCCTTAGTTCCAATACACCTAGCACATCTTTTCACACTGAACTGAACCTGAGCAGAGGTTGAATTAGCAATTTCTCCACAAAAGCACTGATGAGGATCAATTACTTTTTCTAGTCCCGCCTTGTTTTTACTACCAAAACTGGTCTGTAATTCAAGCTGATTGAGCTTATTGAATATTCTGACAGCACCAGAGGATGCTCCTGTCATCTTAATAAAGATGTCCAGAAAATGTTTATATATCTCATCAATGGACTTCAGCTTATTAATCTTAGAAGACACCTCATAAAGCGTTTCGAGTGAAGCTGTCTTTTTACTCAGACGGTCGATTTGTTTCCTCAGGATAGTTTCCATGTCATCGTAAAGATTTTGGTTCTCATCAATAAGATGATTGATCGCCTGAGCAACACTATTAAAAGAAGAATCATCTCTATCTTTCAAACGCGCATTTTGATTTTGCTTATAGTCCTTGACCCATCTCTGAAGATCACTAAATGGTGCTAAAAAGTCTTTCCTTATTCTTATATATAAGTAGTAATAGAAAGCGATGATTGTTATTAAAAATATAACAAATATGGACTCACCCGAACTGTAAGTCAGATGGATCGACTCGGCCAGTGGAAAAGCTAAACCAATAGTAGCCAGCAAATAAAGATAAAATTTTCTTTTGATATTCATTATTTACCAATACAGAAAGAAGAAAAAATTTCACCAAGAAGATCATCTGAAGAAAACTCCCCAGTAATCTGCGAAAGATACTGACTCGCACTTCTTAAATCCTCAGCGACTAACTCGATTGAACCCATCTCTAATTGTTTCCTGGCATTCTCTATTGAACTCATGGTCTTATTTAGAGCCTCAATGTGTCGTTTTCTTGCAAGATAAACTCCTTCAAGTGAACTTTTGTTCTCAATATGAGTTATCAAAGTATTTAAAAGTATATCTATACCCGCAAGATTCTTTGCACTTATTGATATATAAGCATCGTCCTCAATAGTCTTGATACCGATGTCCTCTTGAGTTAAATCAACTTTATTCTTGACATAGATAATTGGTTTTGTCATGTCTTGAAGTTTCAATAAGTTTCTATCTGGTGAGACATCCCTAGCGTCGAAGACAAAAATAACTAAATCAACCTTCTCAGTTGCATCTCTCGCTCGCTTAATGCCTTCTTTCTCAACAAAGTCATCAGTCTCATGAAGACCGGCAGTGTCAATGATATTGATTATGTTTCCATTAACAATAATTGATTCGCGCACTAAATCTCGAGTTGTCCCTGCAATATCAGTAACAATAGCACTATTCTCCTCGGTTAATGCATTGAGAAGAGATGATTTCCCGGCATTCGGCTTACCTACAATAGCAATACTAAAACCTTCTCTAAGAACTGAACCTGATTGAGACGCTTGATAAATACTTAAAATCTCTGCATGAATGGATTTAATTTTTGAACTGACCTGATTTTCCTCAATAAAATCAATTTCTTCATCTGAGAAATCAATCGTCGCCTCAAGAAAAACACGCAAATCGATTATCTTCTTATTAAGATTATTGATTCTTCTAGAAAATTCTCCTTTTAAAGACTTCATTGCTGAATCAGCAGCTGTCTTACTATTGGCATCAATCAAGTCAGAGATTGCCTCTGCTTGAACCAAATCGATTTTTCCATTTAGAAATGCCCTCTTTGAAAACTCCCCCGGCTCAGCCAATTCAGCCCCAAGTGAGACCGTTTCATTCAAAATTTCGTACATGATAGTAGCACCGCCATGCCCTTGAAATTCAATGATATCCTCTCCGGTAAAAGAGTCTGGACCATTAAAAAACAGTGCAATGCCCTTGTCAATTACAGAGCCATCATTTCTTAGAAAATCAGTGTAATGAGCATATCTCGGTTTGGGTTCAAACCCAAGCATCTTTTTAGCAATATTCAACGATGAGGGACCAGATAATCTTACAATCCCTACACTACCTTGTCCAACAGGGGTCGCCAGTGCAGTAATGGTTGAGATTAAATTATCCTGTTTCATTTTGAGAAGTAATCCTTGAGATATTCACCAAAAGAAATCTTGTCTTCTGACTCGATTTGCTTTTGTGCTGCAAACGATAGATCACTTTGTTTAGTAAGATTTTCAAGGTCTTGGTTTGATATTTTGAATTCTTTTAGAGACTTCATAATCTCATCAGACTTATCTTTGGTAAATTCAAAAAAACCCTGATCTTTTTGCATCATGATCTTAAGTATTTGTCCAGATGGGGTCATCTCAGGATGGTCAAATCTTTCTATAATTTTTCCTACAGCATTGTGATGCTCTTGACTTAATATTTTTGAGGATTCAATAATCCCTATAGAGATTTCTTTACCAAAATCTTTAAGAGAAATATTGTCATTTCCCCGTTTAAGCAATAAGTTGCTATCTCTACCTGAATGAGCAACCTTTTGATTATTTTGGTCTATCTCATATTGTTCGATGGTCGAGATCGGTGGGGAAAGTTCGAGCAAACAATACAGAATGAAAGACTCTAGGAAAAGTATCTGCTCTTTATCTATTCCAAGTTGAGTTAACGGGTTGATATCTAGGGATCTTAATTCAATATATTCAATCCCATTCTTCTCAAGCAAGTCCAAAGGCTTCTGACCAGAAATATTCTTGGGTTTAGGCCTTACCGAAGCATAATATTCATTCTCAATTTGAAGAATCTTGTTATTGAGCTGAATATAGTCTTTGCCTCTTTTCATACCAATCTCATCAAAATCTTTATGAGTAGTATTCATCGCCAAATTTAGACTTGCAATGTAATGAGATAGGGAGTTATAGTTGGCCTTTACTCCAGCCTCATCCTCTTTTAAATTTTGATATCCAATATCTCCCATCCTGAGAGAAGTTGCCAGTGGATCGTATAAAGTTGTGACATCAAAATCTTCCAAATGATGCGCCAAATAACCCTTTAGAAATGATCTACATATAGCAGGAGAGGCTCCAAACAGATAAGTGACTATCCAACCATATCTGACCAGATTTCTAGCTGTACCGATATAACCAGCATCTACAAAGTCTCTTAATGTTTTTTTTGATTGATTTGCCTCATGATAAGCGGACCAAAAATTTTGACTGAAGGAGTAATTAAAATGAATGCCTGCAATGGTTTGCATAATAGCGCCATATCTTTCTGCCAACCCTCTCCTGTAGACAGTTTTCATCATTCCACGATTAGATTTCCCATAATTTGCAATGGGAATATTTGTTTCCCCTCGTATCACGCAGGGCATGGAGTTATGCCAGAAATACTCTTCATTTTCAAGGTTCTGAATGACAAATGCTTGCAGGATTTTTAGCTGTTCAAGCGCTCCATCAATATCATCATTAGGATCAGTGACAATCTCGATAAGCGCCTCTGAGAAATCCGTTGTAATATTTACATGCGTCAATGGACACCCCAAGGACTTAGGATGAGCAGATTGAGCAATACCTCCGTCTTTTGCAACTCTAAGACCTTCTCTTTCTATACCAATCAAATTTTTATTGAGGTGATGAGAGATGGGCTTAACTAGTTCAACTCTTTCTCTAAAGGACATGAATGACCAAATGATAAAATATCCGCTATTTTACCATTTCATGAAATAGTGTTAATTAAAGCGGTTGCGGCAATTATTGAAGATAAAAATGGAAATATCCTCATCTCTCAAAGAATGTCTCATCAATTCATGCCAGATTATTGGGAACTCCCTGGTGGAAAAATTGAACCAGGGGAGTCCTCTCTTCAAGCTGCCAAAAGAGAACTCAAAGAAGAGTTATCCATTGATGTAAAAGAACTTAAGATTATTAAGACTATCAATCAATCCTACTCCGATCGAGATGTTCAAATAGAAATTGTCAAAATAGATCAATACTTTGGTGACCCGATTGGTCAAGAGGGTCAGAGAATCAAATGGCTGGATATTGATTCAATTCTCAACTTAAAAATACTTCCAACCATGCGACCTATTCTGAACCTATTAAGATTGCCAAAGATCTTCTGGATAACTCCCGAACAAGAATCCAAAGAGGAAGTCTTGGAAGATGTGATTGAAGTTAAAAAGAATAATGATGTCAATATAATACAATTTAGAAGCAAAATAAAAACAAATAACTTATATTTATCGAATTTTATTGAAATTTGTAAACAATATAATGTCCAACTTATTTTGAATACAATCGATAAATCTTTTGATGAAGATGTACAAGGTTGGCATCTAACAAGTCAAGAGCTTATGTCGACCGATACTCGCCCTTGCCCCCCTTCAAAAATTCTTGGTGCTTCGGTTCACAACATGTCTGAACTTGAAAAAGCTAATGAAGTGGGTGTTGATTATGTTTTTATATCACCCATCAAGGAAACTAAATCTCACCCGGGAGTAATGCCGCTTTCAAGCAAGGAAATTAAAAAATTAATGCGAGCGACAAACATACCCGCATACTTTCTTGGTGGCTTAAGTCGCGACCAAATGGAAGATTGTGAAAAAATGGGCGCTCATGGAATTGCTGGAATTACAGCAATCTAAATTATTCTTTTGGTTTTGTATTGGTCGACTCTAACGCACAATTCAAATTGAACTTTCTAAATGGGTTTTCTTTACTGCATTCCCAGTTAATAAGCTCCTGAAGTTCTTCCTGACCAATGCCATCATCAGAATTAGTTTTAGATTTTTGATCATCCTCAGAATAAACTCCCAGAGAAAATAGAATCAATATGCATGAAGTTAATATCCTTTTTTTCATATTAAATATCCCTAGTAAAAACAAAACTCGAGTCACTGGATAACTCTTCTGAAAACTGATACCCTTCGGTATTAAATTGTTTCAATAACTCGGGAGCTTCTATTCGATTATCAATCATATATCTAATCATCAAACCTCTCGCACGTTTTGCATAAATTCCAATCACCTTTAACTTATTGTTCTTATTTTCTTTAAAAACAATATCAATAATTCTTGCATTCAAGGCACCTTTATCGATTCCTTTAAAATATTCATTTGAAGCAAGATTAATAATCACATCAGTCTCATCTTTATTTAAAACTTCTGAGATTCTACTGCCCCAGAATTCATACAAATTTTTCCCTCTTGGGTTTCTAAGTTGTGTTCCCATCTCCAGACGATAGGGCTGAATCAAATCAAGTGGCCTCAAAACTCCGTACAATCCTGATAGCATCCTAACATGCTGTTGGGCAAAATCTAGATCCTCAGGACTCAAGGATGGCGCATCAATTCCATTGTATACATCACCCTTAAAAGCATCGATTGCTTGTTTGGCATTAGTTTTAGAAAAATCACTGCTAAATGCTTGAAAGCGATCATAATTCAGTGAAGATAATTTGTCGCTAATTGACATTAACTGACCTAAATCTTCTGGACTTTTCTCCCTTAAGATTGAAATCAGATCCAGGGAGTCGGTTACTTGACGGGGCTGGGTAAATTTATCCTTTGGAGTGGTCTCAAAGTCTTGTGTTTTTGAGGGTGAAATAACTGCAAGCATTATCTTTTGTCTATTTATTAACTGAAAAATATTCTACCAAAACCATCGAAAATATTATCTCAATATGGGTGTGTATTTGGTTTATAGCGTAAGTCACAAATAATATATAATTCTCAGGTTGTAAAAAATTATATAAAAATTAGTAAAAGATGAACAAGAACCCACTTCTCAGACCTAAATCAATTGGACTCTATGATGCAAACTATGAGCATGAAAATTGTGGTGTTGGTTTTATTGCTCAAATCAACAAAAAGTCGTCTTTTAATATTACCGATGATGCCCTTGAGATGTTATCAAGAATGGATCACAGAGGTGGATGTGGTTGTGAAGCAAATACTGGTGATGGTGCAGGAATTCTTACCAATATTCCCAATAATTTTTTCAAAGAAGAGGCAAGAAAACTTTTCAATGTTGAATTGACTGAAGGGGATTATGGCGTTGGTAATGTGTTCCTTCCTCAGGATGAAGACGAACAAAAAGTTTGCATACAAAAGTTCGAAGAGATTATCAATGAGAATGAACAAATTCTAATTGGCTGGAGAGATGTGCCAGTTGACCCTAAAGGCGCTGACATCGGAGAAACTGCCCTACTTTCCCAACCGGTCATCAAGCAAGTATTTATTGTTAAGTCGGATGGCATTTCACAAGACGAATTCGAAAGAAAACTTTTCGTTATTAGAAAGAAGGTCTCCAGAGAATTAAGATCGGATGAGTCTCTTCAACAGGCTCTGCTTTTTTATGTTTGCAGTTTGTCTACCAAGGTAATTGTATACAAGGGAATGTTAATGGGCTCCCAAGTCCAAACTTATTACAAAGACTTATCGAATCCAAGTTTCGAGACATATCTGGCAAAAGTTCACTCCAGGTTCTCCACTAATACTTTCCCTTCATGGGATAGGGCGCAACCTTGTAGATTTATGTCTCACAATGGTGAAATCAATACTAGACAGGGTAACTACAACTGGATGAGAGCAAGAGAGGGTGTACTTGAAAGTGACCTTTTCAAAAATAACTTAGATGACACGCTCCCAGTGATTGAAAACGAAGTTTCTGATTCAGGTGCATTTGATAATGTTCTTGAATTTTTAATGATGAATGGTCGTTCTCTACAAGAAGCAATCTTGATGATGGTCCCAGAAGCTTGGCAGAATGACAAAAATATGAGTCAAGAAAAAAGAGACTTCTATGAGTACCTCTCAAATATGATGGAGCCATGGGATGGGCCGGCTTCCATTGCTTTTACTGATGGTCACTACATTGGGGCAGTTCTAGATAGAAATGGACTTAGACCTTCTCGTTACTACATCACCAAGGACGATAGAGTCATTATGGCGAGTGAGGTTGGTGTGGTCGATGTTGCTCCTGAAAACATTAAAACTAAAAATCGTTTAAGACCAGGAAGAATGTTTCTTGTGGACTTTGAACAAGGAAAGGTCCTTGATGATAAAACGCTAAAGACAGAATTTGCAGCGAAAAATCCATATAAAAACTGGCTTGATAATCAAAAGATTCTTCTAAGTGAGATTACTTCTAATCAGCCGGATTGTGCAATCCAGCCGGAGCTTAACAATCGACTCAGAATGTTTGGATATACCAGTGAGACGCTTCAATTTATGCTTCTTCCTCTGGTCAATGAACTCAGAGATCCAATCGGATCTATGGGTAATGACTCTGCTCTTGCATGTCTATCGGATAAATCAAGAATCATTTATGATTACTTCAAGCAACTATTTGCCCAGGTGACTAATCCCGCCATTGACTCCATTAGAGAAGAGGTGGTTATGTCCTTGCGTTGTTCTATTGGTCCCGAAGGTAACCTCCTGAAAGAAACAGAAGAAAATGCGCACAGATTAGTTTTAGATCATCCAATTTTGACTTGCGATGAAATAGATGCATTGAAAAATATTAACCACAGAGGTTGGACATCTAAGACCATTGATATTACATATGCAGCAAATAGCGGATCGAATTTAGAAGACATACTAACCAATATTTGTAATGAGGGCTCTCAGGCCATAAAGGATGGTCACTCTCTAATCGTACTGTCTGATAAGAACGCAGGTAAAGATAGAGTGCCTGTCTCTGCATTCTTAGCATCTGCAGCACTTCATCGTCACCTAGTGGCTGATCATACAAGAACTCAAGTTGGCATAATCCTTGAAACTGGTGAAGCAAGAGAGGTACATCATTTCTGTTTATTAACCGGTTATGGTGTTGACGCCATCAATCCATATCTTGCTTTTGAGGCATTATGGCAGGCTAGAAAAGATAAGATGATCGACGTAGAAAGCGATGCATCGATTATCGACAAATACAGAAAAGGTGTTGCCAAAGGAATGTTGAAGGTAATGGCGAAAATGGGAATCTCAACTCTTGAGTCCTACAAGGGCGCCCAAATATTTGAAGCTGTTGGTCTAGCTCCTGAGGTAATGGATAAATGCTTCTTTGAAACTGCCTCAAGAATTAAAGGTGTGGGTTTCAAAGTTCTTCAAGAGGAAAATGAAAGACTCCACAGCAATGCCTATAAAAATGACTTGCTAGAAAATCAAGGTCAATATCACTGGAGAAGTGGTGGTGAGAAGCATATGTGGGACCCAATCACGATTGCCAATCTTCAAAGCGCTGCCAGAAACAATGATCAAGAAGCTTATTGGAAGTTTGCTGAACATGCTAATTCCGAGGGCACAAGAAATTCAACCTTGAGAGGACTATTAACGTTTAAGAAATCAAAGAGCATTGATATCAGCGAAGTTGAACCAGTTAAAGAGATCGTTAAACGATTTGCTACTGGTGCAATGAGCTACGGTTCTATTTCCGCAGAGTCGCATGAATCACTTGCCATTGCCATGAATAGAATGGGTGGTAAATCAAATACTGGAGAGGGTGGCGAAGATCCATTGAGATGGACACCTGATGCAAATGGCGATTCAAGAAGAAGTGCGATCAAGCAGGTGGCCTCTGGCAGATTTGGTGTCACAATCGATTACCTAAATAATGCTGATGAGATTCAAATTAAAGTTTCTCAAGGTGCTAAACCAGGTGAAGGTGGTGAGTTACCAGGTAAAAAAGTTGATGAAACTATTGCGAAAACAAGATACTCAACTCCAGGAGTAGGTTTAATTTCTCCGCCACCTCATCATGATATTTATTCAATCGAAGACTTGGCCCAATTAATTTTTGATCTTAAGCGCTCTAATCCAGAGGCAAGAATCAGCGTGAAGCTGGTTTCAGAAATTGGTGTTGGTACGATTGCTGCAGGTGTTGCAAAGGCAAAATCAGATCATATTGTTATTGCAGGACATGATGGTGGAACGGGAGCCTCTCCACTTACATCAATCAAACATGCTGGTCTTCCATGGGAGCTTGGTGTAGCAGAAACACACCAAACACTTGTCATGAATGACCTCCGCTCAAGGGTTGTCATCCAAACCGATGGCCAACTAAAGACAGGTCGAGATGTTGCTATAGCAGCACTCCTTGGTGCTGAAGAATTTGGATTCTCAACTGCGCCTCTAGTCACGCTGGGTTGTATTATGATGAGGAAATGTCATCTAAATACTTGCCCTGTTGGAATTGCCACTCAAGACAAAGAACTTAGAAAAAAATTCACTGGCAAACCAGATCATGTAGTTAATTATTTATTCATGGTTGCTGAAGAGCTCAGACTCATAATGGCACAACTTGGCTTTAGAACAATGAATGAGATGATTGGTCGTGTTGATATGCTCGAGACTGATAAAGCAATCGATCATTGGAAACAATCTTCGATTGATTTGACACCATTGCTTCAAATGGCAGTCAAGCCAAAGCCTGGTGTGTTTACATATCAATGCCACATCCAAGATCATCAGATTGAATT
>VMDI01000075.1 GCA_008080915.1 Gammaproteobacteria bacterium
ATACTATTTCCAAAAGTGGTGTGCCAGCTCTATTCAGGTCAACAGCAGTATAGTCGTCATAAAGATCATGAATTGACTTACCAGCGTCTTCTTCAAGATGTGCACGAGTAACGCCAATTGTCTTTGACTCTCCATCAACCATAATGTCAATCTTTCCCTCACCGACAATTGGAAGCTCTAATTGAGAAATTTGGTAGCCTTTCGGGAGATCTGGATAGAAGTAGTTCTTTCTATCAAAAACATTAATTTGGTTGATATGAGCATCAACTGCAAGACCAAATCTTACCGCTTTTGAGACAGCCTCTTTATTCACTACTGGTAAAACACCTGGCAAACCAAGATCAACAGCACATGCTTGAGAGTTAGGTTTTGCACCAAACTGTGTGGATGCCCCAGAAAATATCTTGCTCTTGGTATTTAACTGAGCATGAATTTCAAGACCAATGACCGTTTCCCATTCCATTAATCTATCCCCTTGGGTGATTTTTTGTGCCAGTCTGTTTGATTCTGGAATTGATGAGCAATATTTAAAAGCCTCTCTTCGGTCCAATAATTACCAATGATATGAAGTCCTACCGGCATATTATCTGATATACCTGCTGGAATACTCATTGCAGGTAGTCCTGCTAAATTAACTGAAAGAGTATAAATGTCGGACAAGTAATTGGAAACTGGATCCTTTTTAGATCCTATATCCCAAGCTGTTGTGGGGGAAACTGGACCCATAATTACATCAACCTCTTTAAAGACTTCTTGGAAATCATTACTAATTAATCGTCTAGATTTCAGAGCCTTTAAATAATATGCATCATAATAACCTGCAGAAAGGGCAAAACTACCAATCATGATTCTTCTTTTCACCTCATCGCCAAAACCCTCAGAACGACTTCTAATATACAAATCACTCAGATCCTTCGGAGACTCACAACGATAGCCATACCTAACACCATCAAGTCTTGATAAATTTGAGGAGCATTCACATGGCGCAATAATATAGTATGCTGGTATAGCAAATTTTGCATGAGGAAGGCTAACCTCTTTTAATGTTGCACCTAAAGACTCAAATTCTTTGATTGCATCGAGAATATTTTGTTTGACTCCATCATCCAAGCCTTCGGAGAAATACTCCTTAGGAATTCCAATTTTTAAACCCTCTAGAGAATTATTTAATGATTTTTCATAGTCTGGAACAGTTTTATCAGCCGAAGTAGAGTCTCTCTTATCGAAACCCGCTATCGTCTTTAAAACTATCGCTGCATCCTCAGCAGTCTGTGTCATAGGTCCTGCCTGATCAAGGCTCGAAGCATATGCAATCATTCCATACCTAGAGACACGACCATAGGTTGGCTTTAAGCCAGTGATACCGCATAAACTTGCCGGCTGTCTAATTGACCCACCAGTATCCGTTCCCGTTGAAAAAGGCGTTAACTTTGCAGCAACAGCTGCAGCAGAACCGCCCGATGATCCACCTGGAACCTTTGATAGATCCCACGGGTTTTTAACAGGACCATAAAAAGAGTTTTCATTGCCCGATCCCATAGCTAATTCATCCATATTAGCCTTACCAAGCATCACTGCATGAGAGTCATTCAGTTTCTCTGACACTGTTGCATCATAAGGCGATATAAATGGATCAAGAATCTTGCTTCCTGCTGATGTTTTTACTCCTTCAGTACAAAAAATATCCTTATGTGCATAGGGTATTCCCGTTAAGTCATTCATCTTTCCAGATGCTATTATCGAATCCGCTTTTTTTGCTTGTACTAGCGCTAACTCATCAGTAACAGTAATAAAAGCGTTTAATTCAGAATTCTGTACCCTTTTGATGAAGTGGCTGGTTAACTCTACTGATGAAAAGTCTTTATTACTAAGCCCCTTTTGTAATTCTTTTAAAGTGAGTTGATGAAATTCCATTACTCAATTACCGTAGGAACCAGATAATGGGATTTGCCTGTCTTGGGTGCAATAGATTGAAATGACTCTGATTGATCTGTCTCAGTGACTACATCTTCTCTGAGTCTTTGAGTCATCTTTATTGGATGAGCCATTGGCTCCACTGAGTCTGTGTCAAGTTCAGAAAGTTGTTCAACTAAATTAAGAATATTATTTAGATCAGCAGTGATTGATTCAAGAGAACTTTCTTCAACTTGAAGCCTTGATAAATAAGCAATCTGAGAGACTTCTTTATTATCTAGAGACATAATAAATTAGAAAGGTATTGGCATCCTATTGAAAATACTTAACGGTCTGGCAATCGAGTGCCTCAAGACCCCGATATCACTTCTCATATAATTCATCTGGTCTTGCATAACTGTCATATTTTTATTCATTTCTTCCATATTGATAAGCATCGGCTCTAAAGTATTCAATTGAGTACTAACAATATTTAAATTTTGAGAAATTGAGTCTAGGTTGTCCATTTTTTTAGCAACCGTCGTCATATTTTTATTGACTTCATTCATATTCTCTTGCATTGAGCCTACACTTCCACTCATATTTGAAACACTCTTTGACATCGAGTCAACACTCTTGACCATGGAGGACATATTTCCACCCATATTCGGGTCCATAGCATCGGCAAGCCTAGCCATATCTTGAGTAATTGAATAAATAACAATAAACATTCCAATAATGATGGAGCTAAAAACAGCAAGGGCCGGAAGGAAGAAGCGCTCAAACTTTGAATTAGTTTTTTCTTCAACACCAGCTAGAAGACTCTCAAGATCACTAATTCTTGATGTAATCATTACATCATCATCTTTAACAATCTTGGATTTTTTCTTATCAGTCATATCAATTAGCAGAATTCTTTAATAGTCTGATCTAAAAACTCTTTGTGATAATCATCACTAACAAATGCCGCACCAATAGGATTTAAAAGCACTAAACGAATTTTTCCTTTCAAAACCTTTTTGTCAACTGACATTGATTTTGAAAAATCAGAAAAATTAATTTTACCTGTTAATCTGGTTGGAAGTTCACAATTCTCTAATATACTTTTCACTCGACTAACTTGTGACTGATCAATAAATCCTTCTTTCTCAGACATCACTGCTGCCATATACATTCCGATTGAAATTGCCTCTCCGTGAAGATAGTTCCCATAACCCATTGAATTTTCAATGGCATGACCAAAAGTATGACCTAAATTTAAAAGAGCTCGCTTACCTGCTTCCAATTCATCCTCGGCGACAATATTTGCCTTATCCTTGCAAGATTGGTAGATTGCATCTATCACTGAAGACTTTTCCTTATTCATTAAGGAGTCCACATTTTTTTCGATGAAAGATAGGAAATTTTCATTTCCTAGTAAGCCGTATTTGATTACTTCTGCCATACCTGCCGAAAACTCACGGTTGGGTAAAGTATCAAGGGTATCTACATCAATAATGACGGCCTTGGGTTGATAAAATGCTCCGATCATATTTTTTCCAAGTGGGTGGTTTACTCCAGTCTTGCCACCCACACTTGAATCGACCTGAGATAAGAGCGTAGTAGGTATTTGGATAAAGTTCACACCCCTCTGGTAGCTAGCAGCAGCAAATCCAGTCATATCTCCAACCACACCACCCCCTAAGGCGATTAGCGTAGAACTTCTATCAAATCGATTTTCAAGCAAGCTAGTAAAAATTTGATTGACCGTGTCAAGATTTTTATATTGCTCACCATCAGGAAGAATAACTTCACAAACTTCAAAATCAGTCAAAAGACTTTTAACTTTATCAATATAAAGCGGAGCTACAGTAGTATTAGAAACAATCATTACCTGATTTCCAGAAATGTGTTTCGTTAAATAATCTGCTTGAGAAAGTAGATTCTCACCAATGTATATTGGGTAAGACTTTTCTCCAAGATTTAAATTTAATTTTTTCATTACGCAAAACTTCTTGTTTCACCACTTCCAGAAACATTTTCAACACATCTTCCGCATAACTCAGGATGTTTAGTATCTGAGCCAACATCCTCACGATGATGCCAGCATCTAACACACTTTTCGTGATTAGATTTTTTCACTGCAAGGTATATATCATCATCTACCCTAATAGAATCATTGTCCTTTTTGTCAATATTTTCAATCGTTGCATATGAAGTAATGAATAAGAATCTTAATTCATCTCCAAAAGATGAAAGTTCATCATATGTATTTTGACTGCAGTAAATAGTGACTTCAGCATCCAAAGAAGAGCCAATAATCTTTTCAGATCTCATTACCTCAAGTTGCTTTCTGATATGAATATTTATCTCTCTTGCAGTATCAATAGCTTGACTTTTGTATTCGTCAGACTTAACTTCAAACCATGTTTCAAGGAATACACTTTCAGCTCTTTCTCCAGGTAAATTTTGCCAAACCTCCTCTGATGTGAAGGAAAGTATGGGCGATAACCATCTAACCATCATTTCACTGATAAGAAAAAGTGCAGACTGTGCTGATCTTCTTGCAATGGATTCAGGTTGGGTTGTGTATTGTCTATCCTTGATAATATCGAGATAAAACCCACCCAGGTCATTGGTACAAAAATTAAGAATTAGACTTAAGACATTATGAAATTGATATTTCTCATAAGCCTCCTTAATTTGATTTTGTAGATTCAAAGAATGCGAGACAATCCACCTGTCTAGATCTAGCATTTCTGAATTTTTAAGCAACATATTAGGCTCAAAACCATTCATATTGGCTAACATAAACCTGATTGTATTGCGAATTCTTCTATATGAGTCTGCTGATCTATTGAGAATTTCATCAGATACGGTCATCTCACCTGAATAATCAGTTGAGGCAATCCAAAGTCTTAGAATGTCAGCTCCCAAAGAGTTCATTACTTTTTGTGGTGGGATAACATTCCCTAATGATTTACTCATCTTATGGCCATTCTGATCAACGGTAAAACCATGGGTTAACACCTGCTTATATGGGGCTCTGTTTGATATTGCACAAGAAGATAAGAGTGAGGACTGAAACCAACCTCGATGCTGATCTGATCCTTCAAGATATAAATCAGCGATATCGTTTAACTCTTTATTTTGTTTTAAGACAGCGTAATGACTAACTCCAGAGTCAAACCAAACATCAAGCGTATCTATGACCTTATCATAGTCATTCGCATCATCCACTAAGTCATTTATATCTAGATCAAACCAAACCTCAATACCGGACTGTTCGATTAAATCTGCGGCTTTACTAAAAATTTCATCTGTCTTTGGGTGTAATTCACCCGTTTGTTTATGAATCAGAAGTGTAATTGGAACACCCCAATACCTTTGTCTTGAAATACACCAGTCTGGACGATTATCCACCATCAACTGAATTCTTTTTTGTCCCCAATCAGGAATCCACTCTACGTTTGGAATTTCTTTATCAACCACCCCTCGTAAGTTGTTTTTCTCCATAGAAACAAACCACTGAGGTGTTGCTCTAAAGATTACTGGTGTTTTATGTCTCCAACAGTGAGGATATGAGTGTTGATAAACTTCATCATGTACAAGAGTATTTTTAGATTTAAGAATCTCAATAATGGTTTTGTTGGCTTTAAAAACGAACTCCCCTTCAACAAGTTTAGTTCCCTCAAAGAAAACACCCTCGGAATTTACAGGACATTCAATAGGTAAATTGTACTTAAGACCAATTGCATAATCATCCGGTCCGTGCGCTGGCGCAGTGTGAACGGCACCTGTACCTGCATCAGTTGTGACATGATCTCCGAGAATTATAGGAAGATGCTTATCATAAAAAGGATGTTGGAGTTTCAAACCCTCAAGCTCAGACCCTTTAAAGGTTTTCTTCAAGGTTTTATCTTTGTCTAGTTTGAATCTCTCTGAGCAAGACTCTAATAATTCTTCAGCAATTAAATAATACTCATCTCCAGCATCCAAGAGAATATAGTCTAATTCTGGATGAAGAGTAACCGCCTCACTTGCAGGAAGTGTCCAGGTTGTCGTTGTCCAGATAATAACGGACACTGGCTTATCAACTTGAAAAATATCTGCATCAAGAACCCTGTATTTAACATCAATAGCTTCAGAGCCTTTGTCCTTGTATTCAACCTCGGCTTCTGCCAGAGCTGATCCACACTCCGTACACCAATGAACCGGTTTGAATCCTTTTGACAAGTGACCATTTTTAACAATCTCACTTAATGCTCTAACAATATTAGCCTCGTAAGAAAAGTTTTTAGTGAGATATGGGTTATTCCAATCACCTAAAACTCCCAGTCTTTGAAAATCAACTTTTTGTTTATTAATTTGGGTGTCTGCATATTCTCTACAAGCTTTTCTAAAAGAGTTAGCATCAATCTTGTGACCAACCTTACCCTTCTTCTTTTCAACATTATGTTCAATAGGAAGGCCATGACAATCCCAACCAGGAATATATGGCGCATCGAATCCTGCAAGTGTTTTGGATTTGACAATAATGTCTTTTAGAACTTTATTGACAGCGTGCCCAATGTGTATATCGCCATTGGCGTATGGAGGGCCATCATGAAGAATAAATTTAGGTCGACCCTTACAAGCTTCCCGAACCTTCTGATAAAGATTATTTTCACTCCAAGCTTTTAGAAAATTTGGTTCGCGACCAGCAAGATTTGCCTTCATTGCAAAATTGGTAGCTGGCAAATTTAAAGTTGACTTGTAATCTGACACTGAAGCTTAAGAATAAAATTGGGATATTATACTTCAATCAGTTTGCCTGATTCCTTTGAAAGCTTATCTCTGTATGTGTTTTTTAACCTTTTGTAGACCTACTCTGGTTAATAATGAATTGACTTGATGTGGTTTTAATTCTTCAACTTGGTTTTGTTTTAAATTCTGTTTCAAACCAATCCCTGCAAAACGAATTCTAATCAATCGAGAAACTTGAAGATTGAAATATTCAAATACTCTTCTCACCTCTCTTTTTCGACCTTCTTTGATTACCACCTTATACCACCTATTTGCACCCTCACCTCCTCCAGACTGAACTCGGTCAAATTTTGCAATTCCATCATCTAAAGAAACCCCATTAAGCATCTGATTAATATGATCAGAATTTAGCTCACCAAGTACTCTAGCAGAATACTCTCTCTCAATTTCATATGAGGGATGCATTAAACGATTTGCCAACTCTCCATTATTAGTAAATAGAATAAGCCCTGAGGTATTGATATCTAATCTTCCGATCATTATCCAACGGTGTCCATCAGGAAGATAATTAAATACAGTATCTCGATTTTTTTCATCTTTTGCAGTACAGACAACTCCAGTTGCTTTATTCAAGAGAATAACTTTTGTTTCTCTCTCTTTAAATCGATGAAGATTGATTTTTTTACCATCTATAGTGATAGAATCAGACAAGGATGCCTTATCACCTAACTTTGCAGGCCTATTATTAAGGGTTACACGCCCTTTCTCGATTAACCTTTCAGACTCTCTCCTTGATGCATAACCAGCATTAGCAATGAGCTTTTGAATTCTTTCAGGCATTACAGGAGAATTTAATAGTTAGTTCCCATGACTTCTCGAACTTCAGCCATGGTCTCTTTCGCAACAATACGAGCTTTTTTACTTCCATCAAATATAATTTGTTTTACCAGATCAATATCTTTCTCATATTCTGCAGCCCTTTCCTGAATGGGAGCCAATTCATTTTGAACTGACTCAATCAAAGGCTTTTTGCAATCAATACAGCCCATCTTTGCATTTGTGCACCCATCATTTACCCACTGGCAAGTTTTCTCATCGGAATAAATTTCATGAAATTGCCAGACAGGACATTTGGCCGGATTTCCTGGATCAGTTAGCTTAACCCTGGCAGGGTCCGTTGGCATCTTTTTAATTTTTATCTCTATCTCATGATTAGAATCCCTTAATGAAATAGTGTTGTTGTAGGATTTGCTCATTTTTTGCCCATCAAGTCCAGGCATTTTTGACGCTTTGGTTAATAGGGACTCTGGTTCTGGAAGAATTATCTTGCCAACACCCTCTAAATATCCTATGAGACGATCCCTGTCGCTAATAGTTATATTTTGCTGGCTATTTAAAAAAGCTACAGCCTTTTCAATGGCTTCTATATCGCCATTTTCTTGATAAGACTTTCTTAAAGAGCGATATAGTTTTGCATTCTTTTTACCCATTTTTACTATTGCCTCTTCAGCACGTTCCTCAAAATCAGGTTCGCGTCCAAAAATATAATTAAACCTTCTAGCAACTTCACGGGTTAGCTCTACATGAGCAACTTGATCTTCTCCAACTGGAACAAGGCCTGCTTTATAGATTAATATATCTGCACTTTGCAGAAGTGGATATCCTAGAAAACCATAGGTAGACAAATCTTTAGATTTGAGTTTTTCCTGCTGGTCCTTGTATGAAGGCACTCTTTCAAGCCAGCTTAAAGGAGTAGTCATGGACAACAAAAGATGTAATTCTGCATGTTCAGGAACCTTCGATTGTACAAAAATAGTTGACGTATTTGGATTGATGCCTGAGGCTAACCAATCAATAACCATCTGACAGACATTATTTTCCAGATCTACCTTATCAGCATAGTGAGTAGTAAAAGCATGCCAATCTGCTACAAAAAAATATGAGTCATATTCATTTTGAAGATCAATCCAATTTTTTAGGACTCCATGATAGTGACCCAAATGAAGTTGTCCAGTTGGACGCATCCCTGATAAAACTCTTAAATCTTGCACAATTAACTTCAGTGTTTAAATTGGTCAATTATCCCATATTATTGACATAGAACTCTAGTCCATCAAGCACTAGGTTTTCATGGTAACTATGGTCAAATTCAAGAAAATTCTGCAAGCCCAAATATCCGCCGCCAGTTATAAAAACTGAGATATCAGATTTTTCATTTTTTATTTCCCTTATTTTCTGATTGATTGTATTAACAACTAGAGCTATGGTGCCATTACCCCAAGCCTCTTCTGTAGTATGGCCAAGAGCATTGATGTGTTCTGGAGATACTACGGAAAATTTATCAAAGGTTTGTCTTATTTTATCAAGTCCAGGGAATATCAAACCTCCAAGATGTGCTCCAGAGTTATTAACGATATCAATAGTAATGGCTGTACCAACATCTACTAAAACAAAGCTTTTTCCTCGGGAAGCCTCATGACAAGCAATCATGCCAAGCC
Source organism: Gammaproteobacteria bacterium (assembly GCA_008080915.1). Classification (GTDB taxonomy): domain Bacteria; phylum Pseudomonadota; class Gammaproteobacteria; order PS1; family Pseudothioglobaceae; genus VMDI01. The sequence goes on from VMDI01000075.1 coordinate 9,117, forward strand.
ATCGATCACACCCAAGTGACCGAGGATCATTGTAAGCATTCGTCAGTGACTTATATCTTTTTTGAGACAGAACAAAACTAACATGCAATTTGTTTGACTTAAAAGATTTTGATGAGACATTTGAAACCCAAATTTTTGAACAGTTTGGCAACAAATCTAATTCGAAGTTTTCAGTAGGCAATATAAAGTATTCCTCCTCAAATTTCCATTTAGTATTTGTATTACCAATATCGACTAAGATACTACTTAGCATCGACAATCATTAGAGGCTCGTTATCATCATCATTCAAATAAGCCGAATGGTTAATGTGTTGCATCTCGAATGTAGCCAATGAATGATAATTTTCATCAATTTTAGCAACTCTGAGAATAACACCTGAAGATTTAAGTGACTTGGAATCTTTGACATTGATTAAATCACCAATATTTGCTTCACTTTTTGAAGAAAAGTGAAATAATCGCCTCTTTGGTTTGCCGAGATAGTGCATCCTAGCAACCACTT
>VMDI01000048.1 GCA_008080915.1 Gammaproteobacteria bacterium
TTATGTAATTGTTGTTGCCAAAAGATAATTCCTTGAGTATTTAAATTAACATCCGTTGCTAATTTTCGTTTGATGAAATCCTGATCCACATAACCCATTTTCTTGAGAGAAGTGATAAAGAAATTCATCATATTCTCTTCAATGATATTTTTATTGTCTGGATGCGCAAAGAAATTCATACCCAGATGGGCAAAGTAATCAACACTCTCTTTTAGAGTATCAGCAAGACTTCTGGTTGGCTTGATGACACCAAAGTGAGTCAGGCAAATTCTACTGGGAGAGTAGTCCATGATTCGATCAATACTATTCTTCAGTGCAGCAGGATCAAACTGGACTGGGGTGGTCGTTGGAAGGATGAAAAGCTCGTCGCCCTGATCAAATTCCCTGTAAGAGATTCCGAAAGTGTCACCCGTAAAGATGGCGCCACTTTTATTATCGATCACACAGAAATGATGTCTTGCGTGGCCTGGCGTGTCAATAAACACTAATTTACGAGAACCCATCATGAGCTCAAAGTTATCATCTGCCTCGATAATTCTTCCCTCATCAATAGGAGTGATCTCACCATAGAGTTCTCTAAACTTATACTCTCCATAAACTGCCGTCGCACCTGCAATCAGCTTGGATGGGTCTACCATGTGTCTGGCACCTCTTGGATGAATCACTAAGTTAGCATTGGAGCATTTTTGCATCAAGACCCCGGCACCAGCACTATGATCTAGATGGACATGCGTTGGGATAACATACTTGACGTTATCCCAGGTAAGACCATTGTCTGTGATAACTTTTTCGATGTGCTCAACGCTTGCACTGGTTCCTGTTTCAATGATGGCAACCTCATCATTCTCGATCATGACATAAATGGCAGCCACAAGCTCGCCTGTGTAATGTGAATCGACTGTAAAGATGCCTGAGGTTTCTAGACTTGTATCAAACATAAAAAAATTCCCGAATAATGATAATTGTCAACAATTTACTTCCAAAAAGTCTAATTTATGTGATAAAGTAGCACTTAAATACGTTTTTTGTTAACAATTTATAAAATTACTTTACAAATATAATAAAGTAAACTAACTCGGGGTAGTAATTAATTATGAATAGCAAAGCATACAGACCAAGAAGGTCTGTTCTTTACGTTCCTGGATGCAATCAAAGGTATCTTGAAAAGGCAAAGGTTTTGCCTGCAGATGCGGTCATTCTGGACCTGGGCGACCCAATTCTTTTAGATGCCAAAGAGGAGTCAAGAGATAACATTGTTGCGATGTTAAAAGAGGGTGGCTATGGAAGCAGAGAAGTCATTGTCAGAGTTAACTCACTCACTTCCCAGTGGGGCGAGGATGACATTAAGGCTATTGCACCACTGAATCCTGATGCTATGTTATTTACTAACATTCAGTCCAGAGAAGATGTTCTAGAATGTATCGATACTCTTGATGCATATGGTGGGAAAGACATTCCAATTATGTTGATGATTGATAATCCCATGGCAGTTCTGAATGCAAAGGAGATTGCGAGTTCATCGGATAGAATTATTTCTTTGGTCATGGGAACTTCTGAGTTAACTTCTCATTTATATGCAAAGGTGACTCAGTCAAGGGTCGCATTATCAACCAGTCTTTCTATGGTCATCTTAGCTGCAAGGGCATACGGTATTTCTGTTGTAGATGGAGTGCATAGCAATCTGTCAGATAGAGATTCCTTTGAGTTCGCTTGCCGAATGGGTCGCGATATGGGTTTCTGCGGCAAGTCATTGGTCCACCCTGCGCAATTGCCATATGCAAATGATGCCTACACACCAAACTCTAAAGAAGTTGAACAGGCACAAGAGATCATTACCGCACTCGAAAATGCGAATGCGTCAGGAAGAGGAACTGTGGTGGTCAATGACAAATTAATTGAGCCACATCATGTGGTCGCAGCAAAGAGATTCCTGCAGCAATATGAGATGATGGTTGAAATCGAAAAGGATCAAAATGAAGCAGGGTAATTTCCTAGAAGATTTCGAGTTAAATAAAATATTTAAACATGCCATCCCCAGGACGATTTCATCGGGCGATGTGGCATTATATATTGGCCTAACAGGAAGTCGAAACCCACTAAATTGCGCCAAGCCTTTTGCTGAAAATTTAGGTTTTAAGGATACCCCAATCGATGATATTTTGTTATTCCACATCGCCTTTGGTAGAACGGTTAATGATGTCTCGCTTAACGCAATTGCCAACTTGGGTTACGCCAATATTCAGTTTAAAAAGAATGCTTATGTGGGTGATACCATCCGTTCTGAGTCTGAAGTCATTGGCATCAAAGAGAATTCTAATAAGACAACGGGCATTGTGTATGTGCACTCGAGAACCTTCAATCAAAATAATGAAGAGATTTTAAGTTGGGTACGTTGGGTGATGCTTCCAAAGAGGGATGCGTCTGCAACCATTGACGAGCATGTTCCAGAAAATTTGCCTAAGGAAAGTCAGATTTCAGAGATAGAAAGAGAGGGTATAGATTTCTCTAATTTTGATCTTGAATCCACAGGATCCTCGAAACTTTATGAGGACTACCAGGTGGGTGAGGTTATCAATCATTCTGCTGGAATCACGATCGATGAAACAGATCACACGATGGCGACCAAGCTCTATCAGAATAATGCCAAGCTTCACTTTGATGCACATATGATGAAGGGCAGTAAGTTTGGAAAACGACTAATCTATGGAGGTCATATTATTTCACTGACGAGAGCCATCTCTTTTGAAGGATTGGAGAATGCAGCGCAGGTAATCGGTATTAATGGCGGGATCCATTCAAACCCATCATTTGCAGATGACACTATTTATTGTCGCAGTGAGATTGTTGATAAGTTTGAACATAAAAAAATAAAGAATGCAGGAATACTTAGAATCAGACAAGTTGGCATTAAAAATATGGCAAGCTCTGAACTACCTAGTATAAAAGTTAACCAAGATGGTAAAGATGTCTATCACGAGAATGTGGTCCTAGACATCGATTACTACGTAATCATTTCAAAGAGGGGATAAACGATGGCACTAACACATCCTAATGAGGCACTATTTGGCGGCGAAAAGCCTTTTCCAATCATTCCATGCTGTGAGCATTTCGCAGGAAGTGAAAAACTAATCACTAAGGCTTTGGGGATGCAAGATACTATTGGACCTGTTTTTGATATTACCTGTGATTGTGAAGATGGTGCAGCAGCTGGACAGGAGGTCGAGCATGCTGAAATGATTGTCAGAGTGCTTAATTCTGATCTGAATGTCCATAAAATGGCTGGCGCTAGAATCCATGACTACACGCATAGTCACTGGAAGACTGACATTGATATTCTGGTCGCTGGTGCTGGCAACTTGCTCAGTTACATCACCATTCCGAAATCGACAAATTACGAACAACCTAAAGAAATGATTGCCTATATTCAAAAGGTTGCAAAAGAAAATAATATTGATCGTGAGATTCCTGTTCATATCCTGATCGAGACTCATGGGGCACTAGCAGATGTGCATAAGATTGCTACCCTTCCTTGGATACAGGTACTAGATTTTGGATTGATGGATTTTGTCAGTGGATACCATGGCGCTATTCCTGCATCAGCAATGAGAAGTCCTGGACAGTTTGAACATCGTCAGCTCTCTCGTGCTAAATCAGAGCTGGTTGCTGCGGCAATTGGTAATGGCGTAGTTCCTGCACATAATGTGACTTTGGATCTTAAGAATGAAGAGGTCACTCGATCAGACGCTTCTCGCGCAAGAAATGAGTTTGGATTCTTGAGAATGTGGAGTATCTATCCAACCCAAATTCCTGCGATTGTTGATGCGATGAAACCAAATTTCGAAGAGGTTCAAGATGGTGCAGAGATTCTTGTGCTGGCTCAAGATGCTGATTGGGGTCCAATTCAGTTCAAGGGTGAACTCCATGACAGGGCTACCTACAGATATTTCTGGGAGATTCTTCAGGTTGCTAAGGTGTCAGGACAGGATATTCCAGCTGAGGCGTTGAAGCGTTTTTTCTAGAATATTTTGAATATGGTGCCGGTACACGGACTCGAACCGCGGACCTACTGATTACAAATCAGTTGCACTACCAACTGTGCTATACCGGCGCAATGCGAAATTATACACAATCATTAAAAATGATTCCATAGTTAAGATTGCGAAAGACTAAATATTATTGACGAATCAAGCGGGCATAAAGTTGATGACTAAACCAATAATGATAAGCGTTAAAAAGGATCCGGCTAGCATTGCCATCGCGACACAAATTTGAGTAATGCCACACTTATTTGAGCCGATTTCTTCGCCTTGGTATTTCATTTTTTATTCCCCTCAAGTTTAGTTGAAAGCATATTAGCATAGCTATTTCATACTGTCTTGACTATTAATATTGCACAATAAATTTATATTAATATATTGTAATATTATTATTCTATGATATAATATACATATGTCGAGGCTTCCCCCCAAGAATATTCTCTCCTCAAGAGATTGCCTCGACGCTAAATTATATGATTATGTTTAAGAAAATTTCAATCACACTTATCCCTTTCCTTGTCTCATTGCAATCATTTGCAATGAAGGAATATCCTCATCGTTTTAACATTCTTGAGGCTAATGATAAGTTTATTGAGTCCAATAAAAACCAGAATCAGCTTGAATTATTTAATTATGGGTTTAGTGGTTTTGGTTTTGTACCTGCTGAGATTAGACCTACAAAGAATCTTTATTCAAGAACTTTAACTGATCAAGAAAAATCTTAATTTTCTTGTGAATTTAATATAAGAATATCATAATATTGTGATATAATATTCATAGATTGTCATACTCTCCCCCGAGTATATGTGACACTCTATGGTGGTCGTTTTTTATTCTCCTCAAGTTTAGTTAGACGGCCACCGCCTCATTAATTTAATGTCTCTGGATTCACAAAACTTTGTTTAATGGGTTGCAGCGATTCCAAGATAAATAACACACCAATTCTGACATACTCAATTATTTCCAGAAGATCCTTGGCGTTCTCTTCAGACGAAGATAATTCAATATCTAACTTACTTACCTCGCTGATATCTTTGATCATCTCCAGCACCTCCTCTTCCTTGGTGGACAGTTTTGATAGACCAAGACCTGATATGAATCCATTGCTCCATTGGACCAAAGTGTCAGCCTGGATTCTCATATTGGATTGATCTGCAATTAGAAGTTCAAACTCAAGTGTTGGGTCTGATAATTGAGAGCGAGTGTTTTCATAAATATCAAAAAGAGATTGGATATTATCTTGATGACTTAGGTTGTTTTTATCAGCATCAGGGGCAATCTCAGACAGCCATTGATGAAATTCTGTTTCCTGGTTAGCACATAAGAGACCACACAATAGTCCATGAGCACTGGCTATGGTTTCATCGGTATCAAATTTAAATAGGATATCTTGAACTGAATCGAAATCAATCGGATTGGACATTATTGACGGCGATGATTTTTGGCTAGAATTTGCATCACTGCCATTCTAATGGCAATACCATTCGTGACTTGTTTTAAGATAACAGACTGAGGTCCATCAGCGACATCAGAATCAATCTCAACGCCTCGGTTAATCGGACCTGGATGCATCACAATGGCATCTTTGCTTGCCAATTTTAGGCGATCATTAGTTAGCCCATAATTTTTATAATATTCCTGTTCGTTTGGAATATCTGCAGCAATCATTCTCTCCTTTTGAAGTCTTAACATCATAATGACATCAACATTCTTGAGCCCTTCATCCATGTCCTCAAAGCAATTAAAAATTTCACAATTTTCTGGGGAGTGTTGAAGACCTGCAGGTGCAATGAGTCTGATATCTTTTACGCCCAATGTTTTCAGTGCGTGAATATCAGAGTGAGCAACCCTCGAGTGAACAATATCACCCACAATGGCGACTGATAAATTTTCAAATTTTTTCTTGATCTGGCGAATGGTCAGAACATCCAATAAGGCTTGAGTGGGGTGCGCATTGATTCCATCCCCTGCGTTCAAGATGGATACACCAGATACATTCTCGGCGACATGGTGCGGCAGTCCATTTTGATTGTGACGGATGACAAACATATCAATCTGCATAGCTTTGAGCGTGAGCATCGTATCCAAGAGAGCCTCATTTTTCTTGATGGCTGAGTTGTCTAAATCAACATTAATGACCTTCGCACGATTTCTTTTGGCTGCAATCTCAAATGTATTTCGAGTTCTTGTGGATGGCTCAAAGAATAAATTTGCCACTGACATATCATCCAATGCTTTGGATTTTTTTAAGTTACCCTTTTCATCAAGCAGCGAATCTGCCGTATCTAATATTTGATTGATGTGTTCAGAAGAGAGACCTTCTAGACCTAATAAGTGAATAAGATTGCCGCTAGCGTCAAGTTGTGCTTCGTTACTAATCTTATCTGTTTTCATTCAGCCATGTTTGAAGGATTAATTTTGCGGCATATTTGTCGACTTCCCCCCGATCAGAATTCTCATGATCGTGATTATATTTTAGAGTCTTTTTGGCTTCAATTGATGATAAATGTTCATCAATGAGATGGACTGGTATCTGGTAACGCTCATTTAATTTTCTAGCAAATGATTTGGCAATGAAGGTCATTTCCTGATCCTGATTGTCCTCAGTTTTAGGAAGACCAACTATGGCACTGGTTAGATCGTACTGACTCATAAGCCTATCGAAATCTTCCCAGTTGTAGGAACCATCTTTATGATGTTTGATGACATCAAGAGGCGACGCTTCAAAAGTGAGTGAGTTGGCAATCGCTACCCCAATCCTTTTGGTGCCGACATCAAAGCCTAGATAGGTTTCAATCATAAGTCTTTGAGATGATTGAAAAGCTCCTCTCCAATATAGCCATCTGCCCTTAGGTTGTTTTGAATCTGATAATTTCTTGCAGCACTTCTGGTTTTTGGACCTGCAATTCCATCGGGTTCTCCCGTATCAAAGCCTAACTTATTGAGTTTTGATTGAATCATCATGATGTCGGATTTGCTAAGAGGTTTCTCAATGATTTTTTGCGTCAGCAATTTTTTATCACCAATGAATTGATCGGATAGGTGACCTACTGCAATTGCATACAGGATAGATCGATTCCATTTCATAATGACATTGAAGTTATCATAAATTAAAAATGCAGGACCCCTATGACCTCCTGGAAGAATGACAGAGGCTGTAATATTAGCCTGAGGAAGCGCACTGCCATCGGCACTATTCACTCCAAGTGTGCTCCATTCAGTCAATGTTTTTTTAGTTTTAAGTCCCGAGATTGAGAAATCAAAGTCACTTGAGAGTTGAACCTCTCTTCCCCATTTAAATCCTCTCTTCCAACCAAGAATTTTCAGGAAATTCGCTGCACTCTCAAAGATGTCCTCCTGGGTATTCCATAAATCTATTTTTCCATCCCCATTTGAATCCACTGCATAATTCAAAACATTACTTGGCATGAATTGAACCCCGCCCATCGCACCTGCCCAGGACCCCTTTGTGTCATGATTCAGGTAGCCCTTATCCACCAACCGCATGAAATTTAATAGCTCACCTTGGAAGAATTCAGACCTTCTTTGATCGCTACTCAGTGTGGAAAGTGCATCTGATAACTTGAACGACCCTGTATTGGAGCCATAGTTAGACTCCAGTCCCCAGAAGGCAACAATGACATGGGCAGGCACCCCATACTTTTGCGCAATCTTATTAAGTGATTTTCTATTAAGACTTAATTGCTTCCTGCCCTCATCAATGCGATGACGAGAGACTCTTTTATCTAGATAGTTCCAAAAGGTTTGGGTGAATTCAGCCTGAGTTCTGTCAAAGCGAATGACTTCTGGATTAAAACTGGATGAGTCTAAAACTAAATTGATGACCTTCTCAGAGATGCCCTCATTCCTAGCCTTTGTTTTAAACTCTGTGATGAAATTAGCAAACTCATCTTCAAAAGAGAGGTTATTGTTATTGCTTTCTGCAAAAATAGGAAGACTTATTAGCAACAAGAAAATGAACTTCAGCATGACGCGATTATACCTTGCAGGATTGGCATTTATATTTCTCTCATCCTGTTCTAATGATAATTTCATAGATGAGATATCGGGCCCAACCATGGGGACTAGTTATTCCATCAAAAGCACCAAAAGGATTAATCAAAAAGAAATTATTGAAGAGTTGGGAAGGATCAATCAAATATTCTCAAATTGGGTGAGTGATTCTGAGATCAATCGATTCAATCAAACTGGGGTCAATCAGTCCTTCTCACCCTCAAAAGAATTCCAAGAGGTTGTTGAAATATCAAAAAAAATTCATTTGGAAACCGGTGGTTATTTTGATCCTGGGATTAATGATCTGATCAACAAGTTGGGCTTTGGAGAAAAGCCTGCTAAGGAAATCAACTCGGTTGATGAACTTAAGAAATTAGTTAATCATTCAAGCATTGCCTCAATTGATCTGAAGAGTAATCAGCTTGTAAAAAGAGATGAGGTGCAAGTGAATTTTTCAGCCATTGCCAAAGGATATGCGGTTGATCTTTTGGCTGATTTGCTGATCAGTATGGGACACCAGAATTTTCTCATTGAGATTGGTGGTGAGGTGTTTGCCCAAGGCAAAAAGAATTCCGATCCATGGAAGATTGGCATTCAATCTCCCGAAAACCATCAACCATTGAGTATTCCAATTCACAATGAGGGGGTGGCCACTTCAGGAAATTATTTGAATTTCACTTTGGTTGATCACCAGAAGGTGGGTCATATTCTAAATCCCAAAACGGGGATATCTGAGAATAATCATTTGTTCTCTGTCAGCGTGATCCATCCCAAAGTTGCGATTGCCGATGCCTATGCCACCGCATTAATGGCAATGCCTATCGATGAGGCAAAGCGCTTGATCTTAAAAGAGAAATTAAAGGTTGTCTTGATAGTCAAACAAAACAAAGCTTATAAAGTTGAAAAAATTAATTTTCAATGAAGTATGATGTCTTCATATGTTGACTCTCAATTCAATTTTCTTGATTGGCATAGGCGCAACCATTGGCGCTTCAATCCGATATTTGTTATCCATTTATTTTCTTGAGTTTCTGGAAAAGGGTCTGCCCTATGGAACTTTGTTTGCCAATGTGATTGGCTCATTTATTGCTGGAGCGGTGATTCTTTTGGTGGCTGAGAAGGCCAATATAGGTGAAAGTTATCGTCTTTTCTTGGTGGTTGGTTTGGCAGGTTCTTTGACGACCATGTCCACCTTATCGCTTGAGACGTTTGATATGATTAATCTGGGAAATTATCTTCAGGCAGGTTTGAATGTGCTCGTGAATATCCTGGCTTCATTAACGGCTGTCGCCATTGGTTTTTATATCACTCGCCTGATAATTTCTTCTCAATAGCATCAAACAAGACACCGGCAATGTTTGTGTCATAGGCTTTATCGATTTCAACGATACAAGTGGGACTGGTCACATTGATCTCAGTCACATAATCCCCAATCACATCGAGCCCAACAAACATCAAACCTTTCTCCTTAAGAGTGGGTGAGATTTGTTGGCACAGCCAACGATCTCTCTCGGATAACT
>VMDI01000042.1 GCA_008080915.1 Gammaproteobacteria bacterium
TCAGCCGATGGCATATGATTAAGAGAAGAAAACTCAGAGTCAATTGCCTGCGAAATCAATGAAAAAAATCGATCATTTAAAATTGACTCTGAAATTGTATGAATTTTTTTAAGATGTGCATCAATGATTTTTATAAGCCCAGAATTGATTGCCTGAACGGAGAGGGTGTTTTGCTTAAATAATTTTTTGATCCATTGATCTCTCGTCTTTAACATAGCAACAATCAGATCAATAAATCGATCGGATCGATTATCCAAATATGCCAACACTTCTTTAATTGACATCTCATAGTCTTTGTCATGAATGGATAAAAGAACAGACTTAGCTACCCCCTTGTATAAATTTTCCCTTTCCCATTCCTGGCTCAAAATATCGGGAGCAAACAATTGCTCATGATTAGGAAGTAAATTGACTATTTGGTTAGCTAATCCATCAAAAGTCAGGACCTTAATTCGTTCAATGTTCTCTTCTATCAACCAGCCTTTTGATTTGGATTTTTCTAGGGCTGACTTTGATAACTTAACAGAGTCTTGAGTTTTGCAATTATCAGGATCTTTGAGGTAATTGAAAATTCTATTTTGCAGTTCACTCGCCGCCTTATTAGTAAAGGTCATTGCTAAGATATTTTCTGGAGCATCAACAATGGATAGCAGCTTGAGATATCTTTGTGCCAATAGCTCAGTCTTACCTGCACCCGCAGGTGCCTGAACAATAAAGGATTGGTTAATATCTAATGCTTTTTGGCGCTCATGATAGTCTGGTATTGATTTCGTCATTACCAAGCACCAAAATCCCTACATACTCTCTGGAGCACTAACACCAAGAATTGATAAACCATTAAATATAATTTGTTTGACAGCTGATATCAGAGTTAATCTTGCATTTCTAGTATGAACATCCTCGGTTATGAATTCACAACTGTTGTAATAACTATGAAAATTCCCCGCTAAATCTTTCAGGTAATAAGCCAAGACATGGGGTTCATAATCTCTAGCAGAATTCTTAAGAATCTCTTGGTATCGATTCAATTCTTTAATAAGCTTATCTTCATGTTCATGAGTCAAAACCGATAAATCGCAATTAAAGTCAATCTCTCCAAATTGACTATTGGACTGCTTCTGAACCGAACAGATTCTTGCGTGAGCATACTGAATGTAGAAAACAGGATTGTCATTGGTTTTTGATTTTGCAAGATCAAGGTCGAAGTCCATGTGCTGCTCAGATTTTCTTAGAACATAGAAGAATCTAGCTGCATCATTGCCAACCTCTTCTCTTAGTTCTCTAAGAGTAACAAATGAACCGCTTCTCGTGGACATCTGGACTTGTTTTCCATCACGATATAAGTTCGCAAACTGAACTAGCAATACTTTTAGTTTTTCAGGATTCAGTCCAAGAGATGAAATTGAAGCTTTGACTCTTGGAATGTAACCATGATGATCGGCACCCCAGATATTTATGATCTCATCATAACCCCTTGAATACTTTTCATAATGGTAGGCAATATCCGAAGCAAAGTAAGTATGCAAACCATTTTCTCTGACAACCACTCTGTCCTTCTCATCCCCATACTTTTCTGTGTTAAACCAGAGGGCACCATTTTTCTCATAGATATCATCTGATTGCTTAAGTTTATCGATAATCTTGGGAGCTAATTGATTCGTCTCAAGGGACTTCTCCGAGAACCATTTTTCAAAAACCACATGGAACTCTTCTAAATCTTTTCTAATATCTTGCAGAATCTGATTGCAGGCAAAATCATGGAGCCTTAGGTACTCATTACCCAATAATTCCTTACAATTACTGATAAGATCATCGATGTGTTTCTCTTTATCGCCACCCTCTGTCTCATCAGGAGAGACGTTTTTAAAAATATTTACTTCGGGTAAATCTTTAATCTGTTTTGCTATGTCTAGAATGTATGACCCTTGATAACCATTGACAGGGAATATGGCCGAATTTATATATCGTAAATAAACTGATACAGCAAGGATATCCATTTGCCTACCCGCATCATTGACATAATATTCACAATCAACGGAGTAACCCTGCGAGCGTAATAAATTTGCAACAGTCGCACCATAAGCAGCACCTCTTCCATGACCGACATGAAGGGGTCCTGTTGGGTTTGCAGAGACAAACTCCAAAAGAATGCGTGTATCTGCGCCAAATTTACTCAGACCAAAATGACTACCTGCCTCAAGGATCTCCTCGATAATTTTAAAGTTGGCATCCGCTGAAAGAAAAAAATTAATAAATCCAGGACCAGCGATCTCTATTTTTTTAACAGCATCACTTTGAGCCATACCTTCAATAATTTTTGCTGCCAAATCCCTAGGGGAGGACTTAGCTTGCTTGGATAAGACCATTGCAATATTGGTTGCAAAGTCACCTTGGGTTTTATCTTTTGAATGATCCACTCTGATTTCAATCGGAAGAGTCTCGATAACACGATCTTTTAATAACTCTTCTAGGCGATTCTTGAGTAGATTTTGAATAACTTCTTTCATCTATTAATGTGCTTCCTGCCAATTATTTCCTACGCCTACATCAACCTTAAGAGGAATACTTAGTTTTATGGCATTGGACATAAGCTCCTCAATTCGATTCTTACATGAATCAATAATATCCTCAGGGACTTCAAATACCAACTCATCATGAACTTGCATAATCATTTTAATATCAATGTCGTTCTGGTTAATCCAAGAATCAATATCTATCATGGCCTGTTTAATAATATCCGCTGAAGAACCTTGCATGGGTGCATTGATTGCAGTCCTTAAGGCATGTTGTTGAGCCATCTTGTTTCTGGAGTTGACATCAGGAAGATAAAGTCTTCTTCCAAGAACTGTCTCAACATATCCCTGTGTCTTTGCTAAGACTTTGGTCTGCTCCATAAACTCAGCGACGCCTGTATAGGTTTCAAAATAGGAATCAATGTAATTTTTGGCTTCAGTTCTCGAGATACCAATCTGTTTAGCGAGTCCAAAAGCGCTCATACCATAGATCAAACCAAAGTTGATAGCCTTGGCTTTCCTTCTATGATCTTTGGTTACTTCATTAATATCAATGGAAAAAATCTGTGAGGCGGTGGCACTGTGAATATCCAAGTCACGATTGAAAGCATGAATCAATGCTTCATCATTTGAAAGATGTGCCATGATTCTAAGTTCAATTTGAGAATAATCAGCTGCAAGGATTCTGTTTCCTTTTTGCGCTATGAAGGCACTTCTTATTTTGGCCCCATCTTCAGTCTTTATTGGAATATTTTGCAGATTTGGACTCGTAGATGACAGACGTCCAGTAGCTGTCACAGCTTGATGATAGGAGGTATGTAGTCTCTGCGTTTTTTGATCAATTTGTTTGGGAAGCGCTTCAAGATAGGTAGAGTTAAGCTTGGTTAATGTTCGATAATTTAAAATTGTCTCCGCTAGGGGATGCTCTAATAGTTTAAGTGCTTCTTCATTCGTTGAAGGTGCTCCTTTTGGGGTTTTCTTCTTAGGTTCAAGCTTCAGTCCATCTTCGCCAAACAAAATTTCTGAAACCTGTTTGGGCGACTCTAGATTAAATTCTTGCTTCGCAGTTTTATAAGCTTCCTCCTGAAGCTGAAGCATTCTGTTTTTGATATCTTTTTGCTGCTCTGATAATTTGATTGGATCAATGACAACGCCGTTTCTTTCAATATTGACCAAAGTCGATATCAAGGGGATTTCTACATCCTGATAAAGTTTTTTTAGAAGCGAGTATTGTTCAATCTTCTCTTCAAATACCTGGTTCAACATATTAGTCACAATAACGTCTTCACAAGCATAAGGAGCTGCAATATCAATATCAATTTGGTTGAAAGTAAGCTGGTTCTTTCCAGTCCCTGCGACATCAGAAAATTTAATCGTTTTATGGTTCAGATAATGTTCAGACAAATCATCCATATTATGACGACTGGCTATCGAATTCAGAACATAAGATTTAACCATTGTGTCATCTTTAATACCCTTGAGTTGTATCCTATAGTTGGCTAATACGTGTGAATCATATTTAAGATTTTGACCAATTTTTGAAATATTCTCATTCTCTAAAATAGGTTTTAATTTGCTCATTACCTCATCTCTATTGAGCTGCGCTGGAGCATCCATATAGTCATGACCCACCGGTATGTAAAAACTATCTTTACCCAATAAAATAACGAAGCCAACAACTGAGGCATTCAGGTAGTCAAGACTATTGGTCTCAAGATCCAAGACAACTTTCTTTTCAATATTCATTCTTTCAATGAGTGAATCAAGAACAGTCTCTTCATATACAACTGTCTGTGTATATTCTTTAAAATCTATATTTTCTGTGGAATCAATTGGACTGTCTGATTCTGTTGATTGTTGCTTTTCTTCTTCTTTTATATCTGAAGGTTTGTCAGAAGTTCCAAGTTCTTTTAGCCAAGAATTAAACCCATACTTCTTATACAAGTCTCTAAGCGTTTCAGGGTCTTCAACTGGATCTTCTTCAAATATGTCATATGGAATCTCAACATCTTGTTTCAATTTAACCAGCTCATAGGACATATCAAGTAAGTCAAAACTCTCTCTCAATTTCTCTCCAACTTTTCCGGAAATTTGATCAGCATTTTCTTTAATCTTTTTGATTGACCCAAATTCATTAATCCATTTGACTGCAGTCTTAGGACCCACAGATGGAACGCCAGGAATGTTATCCGAACTATCTCCAGTCAGTGCTAACAAGTCAAGAATTTGTTCGGGATTAACCCCCGATTTCTCAACTACGCCTTCATGATCGAGCATATTGCCCTTCATATCCAATTGTCTAGTATTGTCATTAACTAACTGCATTAGATCTTTATCGCCACTTGCAATAACAACCTCACAATCCCTCTCATTAGCCTGTTTACTTAGAGTAGCAATGACATCATCCGCCTCAACCCTATCAATGCACAAAAAATGAGTTTTCATTGCTCTCACAATTTCATAAAGGGGCTCGATTTGTCTGATCAGATCTTCGTCTGCATCCTTTCTATTCGCTTTATATTCAGGATAGAGATCATGCCGATGATTTTTACCCTTGGCGTCAAAAATAGAAATAAGTTTCGAGCCCTGAAATTGTTTTTCTAATTTTTTGATTGCGTTAACCACGCCAAACATAGCGCCTGTCGGAAAGCCTTCGTTATTGCTAAGATTGTGTGAAAGTGTGGAAAAGTAAGCACGAAACAAAAATGCTGTGCCATCAATTAAAATAAGGCGTTTTTTCATTAAATTTAATTTTACAGATTCAAAGGTTATGATTGAATCGTTTTTGTTGTCAAAATAGATTAAAGAACTTTGGTTTAATAAACATACGTCATGAGTGAAGCTTTAATATCAGCTGAAAATATTTACCTAGAACATAATGAAAAAAATGTTTTGGATAATGTTAGTTTCAAAATCAATACTGGAGAATTTGTCACATTGATTGGACCAAATGGTGCAGGCAAAAGCTCACTCATCGAGGTTTTACTTGGATTGCTATCGGCGACCAATGGAAAAGTTAGAAGAAGTAAGAAAGTGGTGATTGGTTATACCCCTCAAAATTTTATTCCAAATCCATTTATTCCAATATCGGTCATTAACTTTCTAAAGCTTGACGGGAAGTTCAATCAGCATTGGTTTGATGAGGTGATTGAATTATGTGGTATCGAATCTATTCTCCATAATCCCTTAAAATCTCTTTCAGGCGGTGAGTTGCAAAGGGTGCTTCTAACTCGAGCAATGCTAAAAAAACCAAACTTATTAATCCTGGACGAGCCAGTTCAAAATCTTGATATCAATGGTCAGATGCTTTTCTACAGACTGATTGAAACAATTCATGAGACACAAAATTGTGCTGTTCTAATGGTCTCTCATGATTTGCATCATGTGATGAAGCGCTCAAATAAGGTGTTGTGTTTGTTCCATCATATTTGTTGTTTTGGTCAACCAGACACGGTGATCAGAGATTCACAATTCAATGACTTATTTGCTGATCAGATGGATGATTTATTGGCCACTTATGAGCACCATCATAATCATTGCCATGATCACTGACTATTCTGCAAATAGACTTTGAGCTTTTCTAATTTTTCCATCCTTAGTATCTGACTCAACTACCAAATCCCATCTACCCTTTAATGGTAAATTAATGTCTGAGGTAAACTTGCCGTCACTATAAGTCATGGAACTTAAGAAATCGTCTTTATGGTTCAAAGGACGGTAAAAGAATAACGTGACTTGATTGTCATCCAATGAAACCCCATTTTGTTTGAGCTCAACTTCATAGGATTGATTTCTACCAAATAGAATTTTTTTAGGAAGAAAGACTTCTAACTTATAACCCTGCTGCTTAATAAACTTTTTATTAGCAAGAGTTTCATCATAACGACCTCCACTCTTGTAGGCATCTTCAACAACCAGTCCTGGGTTTGAATCAATGGCGGTAACTATTCGATAGAAAGTCGCTAAAACCAGTGCTAAAAAGAGCCCTAGCATAGACATAATCATAGGACTTTTATAGAACCTCATAGGCTAGGGCGAGAAGAAAGAGGAGGTATATTTTTTACTAATTCCCTCGCCTTCAATGATGAAGGTTACCTCTTGCTCATTGCCAATATCTTTTTCAAAAGCACTTAAATAGACAAAGACTGACTTTGGCACACCATTTTTAAGAGGAATACTTTGCAAGGCATTCTGAGACTTCAGGTTCTTAATTTTGCTCTCAAAATTAATCGAAACAATTTGATCTTTATGAGTTTTATTCAGGAGTTTAATCTCATATTTATTACGAATGGAGCCATCAGAAAGTTGAACGAATAATGGCTGTCTATCATGAAGAACATTAAATTCTACTGGCGCAATATTGAAAAGACCATAGGTCAAAATTGATAGTGCAATAACCAATATCGAGGAATAAACAATCACTCGCGGTCTCTTATAAAAAGCCATAGCCGGCTTGTTATATCTCATTTCATCTAGTGATGTATACCTTATTAGCCCTCTTGGTTTGTTAATCTTGTCCATGACCGAATCGCAGGCATCAATACACAATCCACAGGTAATGCATCCATACTCTTGCCCATGTCTTATATCAACACCTGTTGGACATACAGCGACACACTGTGCGCAATCAATACAATCGCCATTACCATCTTTAGTTGATCCTTTGGTTAATTTCCCTCTTGGTTCACCACGAAGATAATCGTAGGTAGGCATAATGCTTTGCTTATCAGTCATAACGCCTTGGATTCTGGCATATGGACAAACCCATAAACAGGATTGTTCTCTCAAATGACCAGCAAAAATATACGCACCAGCTGTGATTGATGCGGTGATGCTAATAGTCGTACTGGATAAATTACCCGAGAAATAATCTCCCCAGGTAACTCCGAAATATAGCATCCAAGTAACTGCTGAGACAAAAGCTATGATTAGCCAGACTATGTGTTTAGTGATCTTGAGAGAGATCTTATTCAAGCTCCATCCTTCTTGCTCCAACTTTCTTCTTTTTGTAGGAGGTCCTTCAATTAAGTTTTCAAACCAGGTATAGATATCTGTCCAAACGGTCTGAAAACAAAAGTAACCGCAAAAAACTCTTCCCAAAAGGGTTGTCATGGCAGCAAGCAAGATAGCTAAGAATAATAAAACCATTGCCAACATCCAAATATCCTGTGGAAATATAGTTATATTGAAAAGGTGATATTGACGGTTCTCAACATCAAATAGAATGGCTTGTCTACCATCCCAGGGGATATATGCAAAAGTGAAAAAGGGAAGCCAAACCAACATGCTTGCCCATTTAATGTTACGAAATTTTCCCTTCATGCGTTTTGCATGAACTGTTTTCTCATTCAGAGAGTTTTTCCACTCTTCTCCCTCTAGGTATAAGAGGTCAATATTTTTATCACTCATAGTAGGGGTATTTTAATCATTATCTTATGAATTTAGGGCTCTGTTTAAATGCCACTGAAAAGAGATTGTAGGAGTAATAATGTATAATTCAACATTTTTAAAAAAACTAACACCCAATGAAAGATATTATTGAACAAGCCTTTGAAAATCGTGGAGAAATAACTCCTGATAATGCTCCTAAAGAAATAAGAGAAGCAGTCTCTGAAGCAATTGAGTTGCTAGATTCAGGTAAAGCTAGAGTTGCAGAAAGACGTGGCGTTGGAGATTGGGTGGTAAATGAGTGGTTAAAAAAAGCTGTTTTATTGTCATTTAGATTGGAGAATAACCAACCTATGCAAGGCGGATTTACTCAGTACTATGATAAAGTGCCGTCAAAATTTGCAGATATGTCTCCAGAAGATTTTGATAAAAGCGGTATTAGAGTAGTACCTCCAGCAACAGCGAGAAAGGGTTCATTTATTGCCTCCGATACTGTATTAATGCCAAGTTATGTCAATATTGGAGCTTATGTTGATTCAGGCACCATGGTCGATACATGGGCTACAGTTGGTTCATGCGCTCAGATAGGAAAAAATGTTCACTTATCAGGTGGTGTTGGTATTGGTGGTGTGCTAGAACCACTTCAGGCGGCACCAACTATTATTGAAGATAACTGTTTCATTGGAGCACGTTCTGAGGTTGTTGAAGGGGTGATTGTTGAGGAAGGTTCTGTCATTTCGATGGGGGTTTACATTGGACAATCGACAAGGATATTTAACAGAGAAACTGGTGAAATTACCTACGGTCGTATTCCTGCTGGCTCAGTTGTTGTATCTGGAAATCTTCCATCTAAAGATGGAACATATTCGCTATATTGCGCAGTGATTGTTAAACAAGTTGATAGTAAGACGCTTGGTAAAGTCGGTATTAATGAGCTTTTAAGGGGAATCTAGAAACTCAACACAATTCCTAAAAGAATCACTATCCCAATGTAGTGATTATTTAAGAATGCCTTAAAGCACTTTGCTCTATCTCTATCTTTGATCAAGTGTTGATGGTAGAACATTAACAGAGTTGTGATTACTATTGCCATATTGAAATAATTTCCCAACTGAAATTCCTGAGAGATCATTACTAATATTACGATTAATAGTAAGTGCAGTAGAAAAATAATGATTAAGTCATACTTACCAAATAAGATAGCTGTTGATTTAACATTAATTTTTAGATCATCCTCTCTGTCGACCATTGCATAAATCGTATCGTAAATTACTGTCCAAATAATCGTTGCCAAGAAGACTAGCCACGCACTGAAGGGGACTTCATCAAGTGTTGCTGAGAAAGCCATTGGGACACTCATAGCAAATGCCGAACCAAGAACAAATTGGGGAAGATTAGACCACCTTTTTACAAATGGGTATAAAGTTGCAAGAAAAACAGCGACAATTGATAATTGGACTGTCAAAAAATTTGTCATTAATACTAAGCCAAATGACATTAGAATCAAAAAGGAAAATAGTATTAACGCTCCCTTTTCAGATACCTCGCCAGAAGTCAAAGGACGATCTTTCGTTCTCATCACAAACTTATCAATCTTTCGATCAGCAAAATCATTGATTACACA
>VMDI01000016.1 GCA_008080915.1 Gammaproteobacteria bacterium
ATCAGGGATTGAATGAGGGCTTGGATTATCTTCTCAAATATGACTTTAGAAATCTTATTGATCAGATTGCTGACATCACTAAAGTTTACCTGGGTGAAAAAGATACCTTAGTACCATCTTCTATTAAGAGTTGGTATGAAAAAAAAGGTATTCAGGTTGCCATACTCCCAGGCGGTCACATTCCATTTCTCGATGATAACTTTGAAATTTAAATCGATTTCAATTGCGTATAATCACCATTAACTGATTTAAGGAATGAATATGAAACCTTTGGTAGGAGTAATTATGGGGTCAAAGTCTGATTGGCCAACCATGAAACTTGCTGTTGAAATTCTTGAAGAATTTGATGTTCCTCACGAGGTCAAAGTGGTATCAGCGCATCGAACTCCTGACTTAATGTTTGAATACGCGGCTTCTGCTGCTGAGAAAGGCCTTAAGATCATTATTGCTGGTGCTGGTGGTGCCGCTCATCTTCCAGGCATGGTAGCAAGCAAAACTACTTTACCTGTTCTAGGTGTGCCCATTCAATCAAAGGCATTAAGTGGTTACGATTCCCTCTTATCTATTGCCCAAATGCCAGCCGGAATTCCTGTTGGAACTCTTGCCATTGGGGATGCGGGTGCCAAAAATGCCGGAATTCTTGCGGCACAAATCTTAAGCGCATTTGACACTGATTTAAGTAAAAAAGTCTCTGATTACCGCAAAAAACAATCTGATTTCGTAATTAATAATCCCGACCCTACAAAGTAATGAATATTGGCATTCTTGGAGCTGGCCAACTAGGAAGTATGTTGGCAGAGGAGGGAATCGATTTAGGTCATCATTTCTTTTTCTACTCTGATGAGTTATCTACTCCAGCCGAGAAGTACGGTGAGGTTTTTAACAAAAAAAGACTTGATGAATTCAAAAATAAAATTAGTTTAGCAACATACGAAACAGAGAACACTAGCCTAGGTCTTATTTCTGAAATTGAGAAAAGTGCTGAAATCTTTCCACCTAAAAAAATTCTATCTATTGCTCAAAATAGAGGCTTTGAAAAAGCTTTATTTAATGACCTAAACATTCCTTGTGCCAACTCTGTAATTGTTCGCTCTGTTGAAGAGCTAAGATCTGCCGTTGATCAAATTGGCCTACCTTCAATTTTAAAAACAACAACTGATGGGTACGATGGCAAGGGGCAATTTTTCATCCGTAATGAATCTGAAATTCAAAAAGCATGGGAGAGTCTCAGTACTAGTGAGGCAATATTAGAGGGCTTTGTCAATTTCAATAGAGAGTTATCAATTATTGGTGTAAGGGGATTATCT
Organism: Gammaproteobacteria bacterium; assembly: GCA_008080915.1. Taxonomy (GTDB): domain Bacteria; phylum Pseudomonadota; class Gammaproteobacteria; order PS1; family Pseudothioglobaceae; genus VMDI01. The sequence continues at coordinate 1,308 of VMDI01000016.1, forward strand.
GGTGAACAAGTTTTCTATCCTCTGGTTGAGAATATTCACAAGGATGGCATACTGAGAATAACGATTGCTCCAGCAAAAAAAATATCTAACGAAACCCAAAGATTAGCAGAAGATTACATAACAAAAATTTTTGATAGTACTAACCACATTGGTGCTCTTACGGTAGAACTCTTTGAAACTAATGACGGTCTTTTGGTGAATGAAATTGCCCCAAGAGTTCATAATTCTGGGCATTGGACAATTAATGGGTGCACAACATCACAATTTGAAAATCATATTCGTGCCATTTCTGGCATGCCATTGGGGTCAATCAACGTTAAGTCCAATTGGTGCGCAATGATAAATATCATTGGTAAAGTTGGTAATATTCAACAATTTGCCGACAAACAAAATCTATTCATTAATCTTTATGGCAAAGCTGAAAGAGAAAACAGAAAAATTGGGCACATCAACGTTGTTGCAGAATCGGAAAAAGATCTCAATAAGTTGCTTGAATCGCTATCGGATTATTACCCACTAGACTGCTGGAAGAACTGATAACAATAAAAGCACTGCCATCATTCGATTAAACCACATGACCTGATTTTTATTTTTGATAATCTTCTGAAGTTTAGATCCCATAAATAGCCATGCACCATTGCATATGAAGATCATTAAAAAAAATGCAAAGGCAAGAACTAGGTAGGCAGAATCTATATTTTGCTCACTGACAAAAATTCCTACTCCACCTACAATCATGATCCATGCTTTTGGGTTTGCCCATTGAAAGAAAAACGATTGGAAGAAACTAAGTGGCTTCGATCCAACGCTTCCAGATTTAATATCTCCTGTAGTTGCCATTCGGTACGCTAGGTAGACAAGATAGGTAAAACTAAAAACCTTAATTGAGTAGAAAAGATATCTTGAAGAGTTAATTAACTCAATCAATCCATACCCAACCAGAACCAACATCAATGGAAATCCAAATGCGATGCCCAAGAGATGCGGTATAGATTTTTTAATGCCGAAGTTTAAACCAGAGGCCATGATCATAATGTTATTTGGCCCTGGTGTAATCGTCATCACAAAAGAATAAATTGCGATGGAAATTAATTGTTCCAAGGAATTCTCTTAACTAAATCTTTTTTCGAGGTATTGAATAATATCTGCGGACTCATACATCCACTGAACCCCCTCGTCAGATTCAATTTTTAAGCAAGGAACCTTTACCTCACCACCGCCTGCAAGAAGTTCTGCCCTGTATTGGCCAGATTGTGCATTTCTCGTCTCAATTGGTAAATTGAGTCTTTTGATAGCTCTTCTCGTTTTGATGCAAAAAGGACAGGCATAAAATTGATAGAGTTTTATGGATTTAACTTCCTCATTAATTTTTTCTTGATCGGATTCGGTTCGTTGTTGTTTTTTTGGTGAAAAAATAAAGTCAATCAAAATAATTAACCTTCCCAATCCTTCCCTGACACCTTTAATAATCCATTTCATAATTTATTCCTATATTTATGCGCTAGTAATGTATTTTCCAGAAGAGTGGCAATAGTCATAGGACCAACTCCACCAGGCACAGGAGTAATTGCATTAACAACATCTTTTGCCTGATCAAAATCCACATCGCCAACTAGCTCTCCGGTTTCAAGTCTGTTAATTCCAACATCAATTACGATACTTCCCTTCTTTAACCAGTCTGCTTGAACAAACCTTGGAATTCCAACTGCAGCGACAACAATATCCGCCGATTTAACTTTACCTGGGAGATCCTGGGTCTTGCTATGGCAAATGGTAACAGTTGCACCGGCATTGAGTAATTCAATGGCCATTGGTCTTCCGACAATATTCGATGCGCCAATCACGACTGCATCAAGTCCAGATGGATTAATATTTGATTTCTCGAGCATGGTCATAACGCCTCTTGGGGTACATGGTCGAAGCGTTGGATTATTTTGTAATAATCTTCCCATATTCTCTTTATGAAAACCGTCAACATCTTTTATTGGATCAATGGCTTCTATGACTTTTTTGGTATCAATATGATTAGGTAGTGGCAACTGAACAAGAATTCCATCTATAGTCTCGTCATTATTGAGATCTTGAATAAGTTGAAGCAACTCTTTCTCAGTAGTATTCTCATCTCTATTAATTTTTATCGAGTTAAAGCCAACCTCTTGACACCCCTTTTCTTTATTGTTGACGTATACCTTAGATGCTGCGTTATCTCCAACAAGAATCACTGCCAAGCCCGGTTTAGAATTCAGACCGCTGACTTCTAGAGCAATTGCTGACTTCAATTCTTCGGAAATTTTCTTTCCGTCAATTATTTGCATCTTTAAGCGCCTCTTTTAATTCAAATAAATCAGACTCAGTATCCACTCCGATTCCAGGCTTCATACAAGCCTCATCCATCTGTATTTTGTATCCTTCATAGAGTGCACTGAGCTGTTCAAGTTTTTCATATTTTTCATAATTTGACTGTTTCAGACCAACTAATTCCTCTACAAACCCAGCTCGATATGCGTATATACCAATGTGTTTATAGCACTTGTCCAATTCTGGCACATCATTCCTAAAGACAGGGATTGGGGCCCTTGAAAAATACATTGCCATCTTATCTCTATTGCAGACTACCTTTACACAATTTGGATCATTATAGGTCTTCTCATCTTGAATACTCTCAAATAAGCTTGACATTTGGGCCTCAGAATTTTCAAGAATACTGGCAACTTGGTTAATAATTTTTGGGTGCACCATGGGCTCGTCACCCTGGAGATTGACAATTATTTCATCTTTTGCAATATTCAAAGTCTTAACCACTTCGGATATTCTCGAAGTTCCTGAGTGATGATGGTCGCCAGTCATTATGGTTTCTGCTCCAAAGTTTTGACAGACACTTTGAATTTTTTCGCTATCGGTAGCAATTAATACTCTTGAGGCTTTACTTTGTAGAGCATTTGCATAGGTGTATTGAATAAGAGGTTTGCCATAAATATCCTGCAGAAGTTTTTCCTCTAATCTGGAAGATTTCAGTCTTGCAGGGATAATAACAATGTAGCTCATTAATTTATTTTAATGGAATAGATTCTTCTTCTAGGAGAATTGGAACCCCATTTTTTATTTCGAAATATCTTGAGCAGTGTAGGCAAATTAAGGACTCATTTTTTTGTTGAAGGTCATTTTTGCAAATTGGGCAAACTAGCAGATCAAAAAAGGACTTATCTAACATCTAAAGCTTTATTAAATTCTTCATAAAAAATATCACTCAAAACAGACTCAACTTCGAGATACCACATCTTATCAGTTGCGAATGGTTGACATTTTACACAATCCTTTTTTGTCATTAATATTGGATATTCTTCCTCAAAAACAAGGTCTTGCTCCTTAAACTGATAATGATCTGGAAATGGATGTTTGGTAACCAAAATTTCACAATTGGACAAGGTGTTAAAAAACCTCTCTGGATTTCCTATTCCAGCAACTGCATGACAGTTTTGACCAATAAAGTAACTAGTTGGTTTTATTTCATTTGTTTTAAGATTTACCAAATTAGTAGGTTTGAGATAACTAGAATATTGCGAATTTGACGATAGACCTGTGTAGATAATAAAATCAACTGCTTCTAACCTTTTTTTACTTTCCCTATAGGGTCCAGCTGGAAGTAACCAGTCATTATCCACTTCTCTTGATTCATCAATCATAGTAATCTCTAGATCTCTTTTAAGAGCATAATGCTGAAGACCGTCATCACTGATGATGAAATCAATTTTATGCCTTGACTCTAAATCTTTTAGTGCCTGAACTCTATCTTTATTGACCACTACTGGAACCTTTGCCTCTTTAGCAATTAAAAGCGGTTCATCTCCACAAACAGCGGGGTCTGAATTCTCATTGACGAAGTAACTATCTTTATGGTTGCTACCACCATATCCTCTAGAAATAACTCCTACAGAATATCCCCTGGAAAGAAGATATTTGGTCAATGTTATCACTACAGGGGTTTTTCCCGTTCCTCCAACCGTAATATTGCCAACAACTATGACTTTTGCATTGGATTTATAGGAGTTCAGTATGCCCAAATCATAAAACTTTTTTCGAGCTGAGCTAATAAGAAAAAAAAGTCCGGATAAAGGCAATAGAAGGTAATTTAATACCCCCTTCTCATAAAGATTAAAGGTCATCTAGAGCTAAATAGACTCATCTTTGCTTTGGTGATTTTTTTCACTGTACCTTAGAACACCAGCGGCTAATGAAAGCACAAGAATTGATAGCACCATTAGAATTAAATTGAACTTATCTAATGAGACTAATGACTTCATATCAATCACTAAAAAACGGGTGATTGCTGTGATTGCAATAAAAATAAGAAAAATTACTGGAAGTCGATGGGTTTTAAAGTAAATTCCAGTCATTGCTCCAAGCTCAAGATAAATAAATAATAACAATATATCCTTAAGCGTGGCAAAACCATGCTCATGCTGCATAATAATTAAATATTCACCTACAGCTGACCACACAATAGTCCCACCAATGACGAAAAGCCCTACGATATGAAAAATTTCAATCAAACTATTGCCCAACTGGTCAATCTGATTCTTTAAATTTTGTTGAGACATGAACTACTCCTTTTTAAACTCTCCTTGGATAATTATGACAAAATATTCACCTCATGAGTATTGAATTTCAAATTGCTACGCGATTTATAAAATCTAATAGAAATAAAGGATTTATATCCATTATCTCCGGCATTTCTACTTTTGGTCTTATTTTGGCTATCATGAGTCTTATCACTGTACTTTCTGTGATGAATGGTTTCCATGATGAGCTCCGTAATAGGGTGTTAGCTGCCATATCACATGGTTATATTACCTCCTATGATGATAGGATAGATAACTGGCAAGAAATCAAAAACAAAATTGATGCTGAGCCCAATATCATGGCATCCTCTGCCTATGTTGAAGATTATGCTTTGGTTAGTTCTAGGCATAATTCAACAGGTATTAATTTAAGAGGTGTTGATCTTACCCAAGAAATAAAAATTTCTGAGTTGCTCACTATGAATGATAGTTCATTGGAATCTATTCCAAAAGGTGGCATATTCATTGGCAAGGGATTATCAAATCAACTAGGTGTCGAGCTTGGTGATACCCTAAATATCATCACATCAAAACAGTTAGAAAAAGACAAGTCTCCTAACCAAGTTAATCTGAAAGTCCTTCATATCTTTAATGCTGGAGTGAATGAATTTGATACTCGATTAGGTATAGTTAATCTGACAACTGCTCAAGATATTTTTTCCTTTGGTAGTTCCGTAAGTGGGATAAGGGTGAGAGTTGATGATATCTATCAATCAAGAAATATAATTGACAAGCTTATCTCTTCACTAGATCCGGAAAAGTATTATGGAATGGATTGGACAAGGCAAAAGGCGAATTTCTTTGCTGCATTAAATCTTGAAAAAAGGTTAATCGCAATTATCTTATCCCTGATTATTGGTGTAGCAGTATTCAACATTATCTCAATGATGGTGATGGTGGTCACTGATAAAACTTCTGAAATTGCTATTCTCAGAACCATGGGATTAGGTGAATCCAATATTGTGAAAATATTCTTTTATCAAGGGCTCATCATTGGATCAATGGGAATTGTAATAGGCGTCATCCTGGGCTTGTTATTGGCAGTTAATATTGAATCCATTGTTGCTGGATTAGAAAGCCTTTTGGGTTTCAAATTCTTTCCAGAGGATATTTTCTATATCAATAGATTTCCATCAAATATATTGTTAAGTGATGTTTTATATATTGCTCTGGGTTCTTTAGTATTGGTTTGTATATCTGCTATCTATCCTGCAAAACAAACTAAGAAGGTTGATATTGCAAAGGTTTTAAGTTATGAGTAATTCAATTACCTGTAAAAATATTTCAATGAATTTTTTAGATGGATCAAGAAAAACATCCATCATCAAAAATCTAAATCTACAGATTAATCAAGGCGACCAAGCAGCAATTCTTGGTCAGTCTGGCTCAGGTAAATCAACATTGTTGAATATCATGGGAGGTTTAATGAAACCTTCAAATGGAACAATAACAGTGAATGGTAAAAATTTTCTAGAGCTAGATGGTAAAAAACTGTCTCGTTTTAGGGGTGAGAACTTCGGTTTCATTTATCAGTTTCATCACCTACTTAAAGATTTCACAGCTATTGAAAATGTCATGATTCCTCTTCAAATTCTTGGAACCGAAAGAGAACTGGCTCACTCCAAAGCAAAGAAGCTTCTCAATAAGATGGGGCTAAAAAATAGATTAGACCATCGGAGTGCTGATTTATCTGGTGGCGAGAGACAAAGAGTTGCAATCGCAAGAGCTATGATTCATAAGCCAAAGTATATTTTTGCGGATGAACCCACAGGAAACTTAGATAAAACCACCGCCTCAAAGGTTTTTGGAATTATGAATGATATGATTGGAGAATCAAATTCATCACTCATTATGGTCACGCATGATATTGAATTAGCAGATCAATTCGAAAATAAGCTAATTCTTGAAAATGGAAAAATTATTCATTAACTACTTAGAGTGAGTTAATTCGTTCTTTTCGTTTACGTAACAGAGATTTGGCTTGTGTCCAGAGATCTCGTTTTCATCGAGCATCGCATAGCTAGCAATAATAAGAATATCTCCAACATCTGCCTTGTGGGCAGCAGCACCATTCACGGAGATAATTCCAGAATTATCTTTGCCTCGAATGGCATAGGTCGAAAAACGATTGCCATTATTAATATTGTATATCTGAATCTGCTCATAACTGCCAATGCCTGCAGCATCTAACAGAACTCCATCAATCTCACATGAGCCCTCATAGTCAACATTACTAACAGTAGTAGTTACTCTATGAATTTTTGCTTTAAGAAATGATCTGAACATTAACTATGATAAAAATTGAATCATAATACCTGCAGCAATTGCTGAACCAATCACACCAGCAACATTTGGTCCCATTGCATGCATTAACAAGAAATTGTGTGGATTGGCTTCAAGCCCCACCTTATTAGACACTCTAGCAGCCATTGGGACAGCGGATACGCCAGCAGATCCAATTAATGGATTAACTTTGTTTTTACTTAATAAGTTCATTAATTTTGCCATAAGAACACCACTGGCAGTACCAATAGCGAAGGCCACCATACCAAGAAGAAGAATCCCGATAGTATCGAATTTCAAGAATGATTCTGCCATTAGTTTAGATCCTACAGCCAAGCCAAGGAAGATAGTAACAATGTTGATTAATGCATTTTGAGCGGTATCACTCAAACGGTCAACAACACCAGATTCTTTCATTAGGTTACCAAATGCAAACATTCCTAGGAGAGGAGCAGCATCAGGGAGCAATAAGGCAACAAGAATCAATAACATGACTGGGAAGACGATCTTTTCTGCTTTCGAAACCTCTCTAAGTTGCTTCATCTCAATTTTTCTTTCTTCCTGAGTCGTTAAAAGTTTCATGATTGGTGGTTGAATCAATGGCACCAATGCCATATAAGAATAAGAAGCAACAGCGATAGCGCCAAGCAGCTCAGGAGCTAACATTGAGGCAACATAGATACTGGTTGGACCATCGGC
>VMDI01000044.1 GCA_008080915.1 Gammaproteobacteria bacterium
TTCCCTTGTATATTCTTGAGCCAGAACTTTGGAAATGTCCTGATTTAAGTTTTAGGCACTATCAATTTCTGAAGGAATCTCTTGAAGAGCTGGATAAAGAGTTAAGAAATATTGGTCAGAAGCTCATTATCAAAGTAGGAGATGCGATTGATGTTCTTGAAGATCTTCATATTAAATACAAAATTAATAAACTCTGGTCTCATCAAGAAACATGGAATCATTGGACTTATCAAAGAGATCTGGATATCAAAAAATGGTCTGTAAAGAATGATATTGAATGGATTGAGAGAAGTCAAAATGGAGTGATAAGAAAACTCAAAAATAGAGATGGATGGTCTTCCCTCTGGTATCAACATGTCAATAAAAATCTGATAAATTGCCCATCAAAAATTTTAAAAATATCTGAAGATTCTGACCCTCTTCCTTCTGCATCTAAATTGGCTCTTGATGACGATTTTTGTAGATTTCGTCAAATCGGTGGAAGATCAAATGCTAAAAAAATTCTAAAAAGTTTTTTAGCTGTTAGAGGAGAGAATTATACGAAAGAAATGTCTTCTCCCGTAACTGCTATAGAGGGTTGTTCAAGGATTTCACCCTATTTGGCTTTTGGATGCATTTCAATACGAGAAGTTTTCAAGTCATACGAGAAAAAAGCGGCAGAAATTAAATTAATTCCTAGAGGTCAAAAAGGTGGATGGCCCTCAGCGATGCGATCATTTTCAGGAAGACTAAGGTGGCATTGTCATTTCATACAGAAACTAGAAGATGAGCCTGAGATTGAATTTAATAACATGCATAAGAGTTATAACGGCATTAGGGAGCAAGACTTTAATGAAGTTTTTTTTGAAGCATGGAAAAATGGAATGACAGGCTATCCGATGGTTGATGCATGTATGCGATGTTTAATCAGTACGGGATGGTTGAATTTTAGAATGCGAGCAATGATAACAAGTTTTGCCAGTTATCATCTTTGGCTTGATTGGAGGAAAACATCTATCTATTTAGCTAATTTATTTACAGATTATGAGCCTGGTATTCACTATCCACAAATTCAAATGCAATCAGGAACAACGGGTATTAATACCATCAGAATATACAATCCCATCAAGCAAAGTCATGACCAAGATCCTAATGGAACATTTATTCGTAAATGGATTCCTGAACTCAAAGACATGCCTACTAAATTTATCCACACTCCCTGGCTTAATCCTGAGGAACTAAACGGATATCCATTGCCGATTGTTGATGAAAAGATTGCACGCAATCATGCTAGACAGAGACTTTTTAGCATTAGAAAAACACAAAGTCACAAAGAAGAATCGAGTTTAATTGTCACAAAACATGCCAGCAGGAAAAAACCCAATAACTTTAGAAAAAAAGTTGAAAAAGTGAATTCGCTTCAGGGAGAATTACCATTATGAGTGATGCTAAATCAATTGTCTGGTTTCGACAAGATTTGAGAATTAAAGATAACCCTGCCCTTTTGGCGGCTACTGAGTTAGGTGAAATTATTCCTGTATATATTTTGGATGAAGAAAATGCTAAAGATTACTCCATGGGCGGTGCTTCAAAGTGGTGGTTACATGAATCTCTAAAATCATTAAATAAATCTCTTGATGGTAAGCTAAATTTTTATAAAGGAGATGCTAGAAAAATAATCAAAGATCTTTGTGAGAAAAATCAAATTTCGCATGTTTTTTGGAATCGATGCTATGAGCCATGGAGAATTTCACGAGACTCAAGCATTAAGTCAGATATTGAATCAATGAATATTGAAGTTAAGAGCTTCAATGCATCGCTACTTTGGGAGCCATGGACCATAAAAAAAGATGATGGAACACCTTATAAAGTGTTTACACCTTTTTATCGCAAAGGTTGTTTAAATTCTCATCCTCCCAGAGAGCCTCTTGAGAAGCCTAATAATTTTCGATTTACTGACAATCAATTGGAGTCTATTTCTCTTGATAATCTCAATCTAATTCCAGAAATTGATTGGTACAAACAAATGGAACCTTTTTGGGAGATTGGTGAAGAAGGCGCCCTTAATTGCTTTAATGAATTCCTTGATAATGGTATTTCTAATTATAAAGATGGAAGAAATTTTCCTGCTAAACGATTCATTTCTAGATTATCTCCCTACCTTCATTTTGGAGAAATTTCAGTCAACTACATATGGCATGAAATAAGGAATGGTCCTGAGGACCGAAACATTGATCACTTTTGTAGCGAGCTTGGCTGGAGAGAATTCTCATATTCACAACTATTTACCAATCCGGACCTACCCGTTAAGAATCTGCAGTCAAAATTTGACAACTTTCCATGGGTTGATAATGATCATCTTTTGAAAGCTTGGCAAAAGGGATTAACAGGAATACCAATGGTTGATGCAGGCATGAGAGAACTTTGGCAAACCGGTTACATGCATAATCGGGTTCGAATGGTGGTTGGTTCCTTTTTAGTTAAAAACTTATTACTGGATTGGCGTCATGGAGAAAGATGGTTCTGGGATACCTTAGTTGATGCAGATCTGGCTAATAATAGCGCTAGTTGGCAATGGGTAGCCGGTTGTGGTGCTGATGCAGCTCCTTACTTTAGAATTTTTAATTGCGTGACCCAGGGTGAGAAATTTGACCCTGATGGTGACTACATTCGTCATTACATTCCAGAACTCAAAAATCTCAACAACAAATACCTATACAGTCCTTGGACAGCGCCATCAGATGTTTTGTCCCAAGCAGGAATTCAACTAGGCAAAGACTACCCTAACCCCATTGTTGATTTAAGTGAGTCAAGAAACATCGCCCTTGATGCATTTAAGTCAATCGGTCAAAAGTCATAAAGATGTCTAAACTTGTCATTGTTCTAGGCGATCAGTTAAACAAGAATATTTCATCATTATCAGACTTTAATAAGGAGTCTGATCAAGTCCTAATGGCTGAGATCTATCAAGAGGCAAAATATGCTAACCATCACAAGAAAAAAATAGCCTTTCTTTTCTCTGCCATGCGTCATTTCAACAATGAACTTTTAGAGGATGAATTTCCTGTTTATTATCACTGTTATCAAAATGATGACAGTATCTCGTTTGAATCTTTAATTAAAGAGTTGATTTCCTTCAACAAAAATATCAATCAATTAGTCATTACCAAGCCTGGTGAATACAGGCTAGTTGAGGAATTCAAGGACATATCTTCAAGATTGAAAATCTCTCTAGATATTAGGCAAGACAATAGGTTTCTAAGCACTGAGAATGAATTCTTTAATTGGGCATCTAATAGAAAAGAGTTAAGAATGGAGTTTTTCTATCGAGAAATGCGAAAGAAATATGATGTTTTAATGGATAAAGATCACCCTATAGGTGGCAAGTGGAATTATGACTCAGAAAATCGAAAATTTCCTTCCAAGAAACAAGATTTTCCAAATGTTTTCAAAATCTCATCTGATCCCGTGACTATGGATGTTTTATCTCTAGTAGAGCAAGAATTTCCTGAACACTTTGGCTCGCTTGATAATTTTCATTTTGCGACGACCAGGAGTGAAGCTCTTTTGATTCTTGATGACTTCATAGAGAATAGATTGGATAATTTTGGCGACTTCCAGGATGCGATGGTTGAGAATGAGCCATGGATGTTTCATTCACATATTAGTTTTTATCTAAATTCTGGTCTTCTTCTTCCTTTAGAGTGTATTCAAAAAGCAGAAAAAGCCTACTTTGAGAAAAAGTGTAGCTTGAACTCAGTAGAGGGTTTTATTAGACAAATACTAGGATGGAGAGAATATATAAGAGGGATTTATTGGCTTAAGATGCCAGATTATAAAAATCTTAATTATCTAATCGCAAAAAGAGCACTCCCTAGTTTCTTTTGGAGTGGTGATACAAAATTAAATTGTCTTCACCATTGTATCGATGAGACCTACCAAAATGCTTATGCGCATCATATTCAACGACTGATGGTATTAGGAAACTTTCTACTCTTGTGTGGAGTTAATCCTGATGAGGTGAATCATTGGTACTTGTCAGTATATGCAGATGCATATGAATGGGTAGAGATGCCTAATGTTACAGGAATGATTCTTTATGCCGATGGAGGAGTTGTTGCCAGTAAACCATATGCATCAGGAGGCTCTTACATCAACAAGATGTCAAATTATTGCTCAAATTGCTCCTATCAGGTGAATGAAAAGAATGGCGATAGCGCCTGTCCATTCAACTATCTTTTCTGGGACTTTTTAGCAAGAAACAAAGATAAACTTGAAAGTAACAATAGGATATCAATGATGTATCGTACTTATGAAAAGATGTCTGATGATAAGAAAAAATTAATTACAGAGGATGCTAAAAAATTCCTCAATAGCTTATGAAGAAAGACAACCTCCCTTCTAAAATCTGTCCTGTATGCCAAAGACCTTTCACCTGGAGAAAGAAGTGGGAAAAAGTTTGGGATGAGGTTAAATACTGCTCCAATCGATGTCGAAATTCCAGAGGAATCCCAGCATGATTTCAGTCTTTTTTGATGGTAAGTGCAATCTATGCTCCAAAGAGATTAATTATTATCAACGTATCGCCCCAAAGAATACTTTTAACTGGGTTGACATCACAAAGACCCCAGGTGAACTAGATAAATTTGAAATTAAACTCTCAGATGGGTTAAGACTCATGCATGTTGCTGACTCCAATGGTAATATCTTCACTGGGGTTGATGCTTTTATCATCATGTGGAAACAAATCAAGTATTGGAAATTTTTAGGATTGTTTGTCTCTCTTCCAATTGTTAAACAGATTGCTAACCTCTTATATCAATATTTTGCTGACTGGCGATTTAATCGATATGAACATTGTTTAATTGCCCAAGAAAATGAAAAAAGAAGCTAAAAATGTCTTTGGAGGTTCACTTGAGCCCTGTAGTTTTGATCCCAAAACGGGCTACTTTAGAGATGGTTTTTGTCATACCACCGAAACCGATTATGGAACTCATGTGGTCTGTGCCATTGTTACTGAAGAATTTCTTCAGTTTTCCAAGGAAAGCGGTAATGATTTAATCACCCCTGTTCCAGAATATGACTTTCCAGGTCTGAAGCCTGGTGACAGCTGGTGTTTATGTGCACTTAGATGGAAAGAAGCTTATTTAAATAATGTAGCGCCACCCATCAGAGGGGAATCGACAAATGAGAAGGTTCTCAAGGTCATTGATAAAGATGTACTGGATTCATACCTTATTCAATAGGTAAAGAATTATGGAAGATTCTTTTAAGAAACTTATCTGCTTATTTTTTATACTCACTCCTTTTGGCCATGTGAATGCGGTTTCAACAATTAACAATAACTTTGATCACATATCAACCAAGGAAATTTCAATTGATAACAAAAATTCTGAAAATATCTCGATAAATAATTTTAGAGACAGACTCTCTAAAACACTTCAACAGCCAAAGATTCCCTCACCCATCAATGAGATTATAATTACCGCCCCCAAAGGTTATGTTGATCTTTTTCAAGAGGCCAATGTTGAGGGAAATATCAAAAAAATTCTTGATATTCATGCTCCCTATATCTCAACCAAGTATTTCATACCTGAAAACCAAGTCCACAGAATTAATTCTGACGGAACGTTAGGGTGGTGCCTTCACACGATAAAAGTTTGGCCATATCCTGACAATCGTTTCTATATCAATGACCTTAAAGATATTAAAGATGCCTACATTAAAAGGATGAATCAACAATCGATAGAAGTTGAAACATTTGTCAACCAAGACAATATGTTGGGTTTTATTCGCCAGAATAAGGGTCAAATAGATGGGAACATTAATGTCGTCATTAAAGGTCGAGTTCTGATGGTTTTTATTGATAATCTATGCGCAAAGTCGGATAAAGATAAAGTCAAAGAAGAGTTAATTAACTTTGCTAATCATTTGATTTTTTCAAATAACTAATTATGGGTTATTGTGATAATAAGCCCTGATGTCGTCATAAATTTGTTTGGTGCTGGCAATGACTTGAAGATTTACCCAATTGCCTCTCTTATGAACTGCACATTGAATCTCCAACCTACCCTCGTCTTTAGTTAGTGCTCTATCAGAAACAATATTGGCCATCGGTATCTGTTTAGTTATATTCTCAAAAAGAAGATCGAACTCGCTTTCCATCTCGTTTCTAAATGCATTTTTAAGTGCAGAACATATAGCCTCATTCTCAACTGTCCTATAAGCTATCACTTGTTCTATGGTGTTTCTTTTGTGATCAAATGTAACGTAGTAAGTAGTTAATAACGGGTTTTTTTTAAACTGCTCTCCTGGGATAAACATATCAAAATATTTGCCAGTATTTGTCTCGTTGTGTCTAACTCTATTGGTTGGATCTTGGATGTGATCAATCGACACATAGTTGAGCAAACTATCGTTCAGTTTAAAGCCAAACAAACCTTCAAAATCTTTTGACTGGGCGGAGGTTGCAAATAATAAAAGTATGAGAAATCGAACCAAATTCATGCTGTCATATTACCTGAGCAAGGTATACAATCGTTCGAGAAAACACTTAGAAGTAATAGGATTATGCCTGGTATTTAAAACCACTTATATTTCTTGAAAATAAGTATTTGGATAAAAACAATAATAAAAAGTATGGCTAGAAAAATTGAAAATGCATTTTCATAATTAGCACCAGGTATGCCGCCAACGTTAATTCCCAATAGTCCTGTAAGAAACCCTAGTGGCAAGAAAATTGCACCAATAATAGATAAAACATACATGTTTTTGTTGAGTTTCTCAGCAAGAATATTTGATAATTCATCTTTAACAATTTGAGCCCTCTCCCTAATAGCTTCAAGCTCCTCAATGTATCTCGTAATATGATTTAGTGATTCTTGTATTTGCCTTTTATGTTCTGGAGTTAAAAAATTAACATCACTGGATAAAAGTTGTGAAATAGCATCCTTTTGTGGACTCATATAGCGTCTGAACATGATACTTTTCTTACGAATTTCTATAATCTGATTGCGTAAATTTTTGTCTGGACTTTCTAATAAATTTTCTTCAATCTCATCGGTCATTTCATCCAACTCTGAAATAACAGGTTGCATTCTCTCAAATAGCCTTGAAATTAGCATGCAGATAAAAGAACCGCTATCTCTTGGTCCGTTGCCAAGCTTTAATTTGGATTCAATATCCTGAACTGCCTTAAGTTTGAACTTCCGTAAACTGATGATTTGTTGGCTATCAATCCACAGCCTAATTGAAACCATATCTTCAGGTCGAGAATCTTCATTGAGATTGACTCCCCTTAAAATTAATAACAATCCCCCATGACTTTGGAGCATCCTGGGACGAGTCTCTGCGGCAATTAGGGCATCAACAATAATCGGATCTAAGTCACTAAACTTCTTAATTGAATCTTTGATATTTACGTGATTAGCATCTAGATGGGTCCATAACAGTCCCTCACTGTTTTTCTTCAGACTAGATTCCTTAGAGGCCTTTCCTAGGCCGTCTAATCGATATGAGAAAACTACGGGTGAAGACAATTAACGCCCCTCTTCATGTTTAATATGAATATCTCTTTGCGGAAAAGGTATCGAAATATTATTCGCTTTGAACTCTTTCCAAATAGTCCTCATGACATCGCTCTGTGGCTCAAACCTGCCATCTGTGATATCCTCAACCCAGAAGAATAAAACAAAATTTATTGAACTATCTCCATATTCTCTTAAGTAGCATTCGGGTTTAGGATCTGACATTGTCCTAGGGTGATTAGTAGCAGATTTCAACATGATTTCCATCGCCTTTTCAATATCCGAATCATACGAGATTCCAATCTTCACCTCCACCCTGGCATTACTGTCATTAAAAGTCCAATTCACAACACGATTGGTTATAAACTCTTCATTGGGAATCATGATTTCCTTACCGTCATAAGTCTCTACGAGTGTATATCTGGCATTGATTTGTCGAATGTATGCATAGGTTCCATCATTTAACTCAACAAGATCATCAGTCTCTATGGATTTTTCAAATAATAAAATTAAACCACTGATAAAGTTAGATGTAATTTTTTGAAGACCAAATCCCAAACCGATACCCACAGCACCACTGAATATCGCTAGTGATGTTAAATCAACACCTAAGATATCCAGACCGATAAGAAATGCGATGGTATAAAGAACAATTTGAAAGAATTTGGTAATCAATGCCTTATTACTAGAGCGCATCTTTCTTAATTTTTTTATTCTTATTTCACCAAAATCAGATAGGATACTGACCACCCATAGGAGTCCAATGATTGTTGCTAGCGCTTTTACAAGAACATATGCGGAGAATTTAGTAGCCCCAACATGAAATGAGAGGTTTTCTGAATCAAGAAATTCTTTGATTGGGGTTAAATGATCACTATAACCCAACCAAAGAAAAAGGATTAGAAATATACCAATGGATACTTTTGCTATCCATGCGCTAGGTTTTAATAAAAAAGATATAAATTGCCTCATTTGAGCGAATTATATATCTTTTTGTTTTTACTGAAATTTATTTAATTATCGACAACTTTAGCAAGG
>VMDI01000020.1 GCA_008080915.1 Gammaproteobacteria bacterium
TTCTTGAATCTCATCTTGAAAGAATTAATGAGTTTAATAATTTGTATTACTATGCTGCATTAAATAATGGCAAAAGAATTAGACCTCTATTTATATATGCACTTCTAAATGACCTAGGTTTTAGTCAATCTAGAGCTCATCACGCTGCAATAGCAGTTGAACTTATTCACACTTATTCTCTAATTCATGATGACCTGCCATCCATGGATGACGATGATATTAGGCATGGTAAGGCTGCTTTGCACATTAAATATGGAGAAGCCAAGGCAATTTTGACAGGTGATTCATTACAGTCTATTGCTTTTAAGTTGATTACTGAGGATTCTAATTTGTCAGATAGTCAAAAAGTCTTAATGTGTAATAAATTAGCGGTTGCATCTTATCAAATGGCAATCGGACAACTAGAAGATATAGATTCAGATAGAGATCCTAATCTTGAAGATTTAAAAAAAATATACCAAAATAAAACTGGGGCGCTTCTTAAGTTTTCTATTGAGTCCGGAATCATAATATCCGGAAATCTAAGTAAAAATGATTCAGAACTTCTATTAAATTATATTGAAGATATTGGTCTGGCTTATCAAATTCAGGATGATGTTCTTGATATTAAATCTAGCACAGAAACTTTAGGTAAAAGGAATAATTCTGATGTAAAGCTTAATAAAAATACTTTTCCATCAATAGTTGGAATTAAAGAGGCTGAAAAAATCTATTCTAATTTATATAAAAAATCTAAAAATACCTTGGATAAGATGAGCTTTAAGCCACTAAGCCTAATGTCATTAACAGAAAAAATCGAATTGAGAGATTTTTAGTTAAAACCTTGCTAAGACGCTGCCCCAACTAAAGCCACCGCCTATCCCTTCAAATAAAAGTAAATCATTTTTAGAAATCTTACCTGAACGCACGCCATGATCTAAAGCTAGAGGAATTGACGCGGCAGATGTGTTGCCATGTTTGTTAACGGTAACAATTACTTTATCCATGGACATATTAATTTTTTTTGCAACTGCCTGAATAATTCTTATGTTGGCCTGATGAGGAACCATCCAATCTAATTCTGATTCTGAAATATTTGCATCTTTAAGAGTTTTTACTGCAAGGTTAGAAAGACTATTAACTGCATATTTAAAAACTTCATTCCCAGCCATTTCAACATAACCAGTTTCATTAGCTAAGCGATTATTAACATGAAGAGAGGATTGATAATTACCATCACTGTATAACTCAGAATGTAGAATTCCCGTCTCAGTATCATTTGTCAAAACTACAGCTCCAGCGCCATCACCAAAAAGAACCGCAGTTGTTCTATCTTCCCAATTAAGAAGCCTAGTAAAAGTTTCACTACCAACTACAAGAATATTTTGATATTTACCGGATTTAATGTATTGTTCTGCAGTAGTAAGTGCAAAGATAAAACCAGCGCAGACTGCCTGTAAGTCAAATGCTGGGCATGACGCACCTAATTGTTTTTGAAGATTAGTTGCCGTCGCAGGAAAAATCTTGTCAGGGGTGGTGGTTGCAAGAATAATTAAGTCAAGTTTTTTGGCTGAAATCTCAGCCATTTCAAGAGCCTTAATGGAGGCTTGAGTGGCTAAATCACATGTAGTTTCATCAGTGACTATTCGTCTCTCTTCAATTCCTGTGCGTGTTCTAATCCACTCATCAGAAGTATCAATTCTTTTTTCTAAGTCAGAATTGGTAACTATATTGGGTGGCAGATAGCTACCAGTACCTATAATTCGAGCAAAATTACTCATTATTTTGTAAAACCTCTTTTGTGATTTGTTCTGATATTTTGTCAGTAATGCTAACTTTACTCTCTCTATATGCCTCATGGATGGCATTTTTGAAAGAATCTACTCCAGCCCCACCATGGCTTTTAACAACAATACCTTTAAGACCTAGCAATGTTGCGCCGTTGTATTTTCCTGGGTCAAGGTCAGACTTCACTTTTTTTAAGATAGGTAATACTATAAAGGCCCCTAATTTAGTCAATAAGTTCTTACTAAATGCTTTTTTTAGAAAGAAAGACATTAATCCAACCACTCCTTCACTTGCTTTGAGGGCAATATTACCTTCAAAACCATCACAAACAACCACATCGACAACACCTTTGTATATGTCATCGCCTTCTACATAGCCATAATAATTTAAGTTTGTGTTTTTGATAAGAGAAGCAGTGTTTTTAATTTTCTCATTGCCTTTAATTTCTTCTTCACCCACATTAAGAAGTCCAATAGTTGGACGTTTGACATTTTCTGTATGTTTAACTGCTTCGCTACCCATAATTGCGAATTCTAGGAGGGCTTCAGGGCTTGAATCAACATTTGCGCCTAAATCAAGAACATGTGTATGACCATCATAAGTTGGTATACGAGCCATGATTGCAGGCCTATCGACTCCTTGAATAGTTTTTAAGACAAATCTAGAAATTGCCATCAGAGCACCTGTATTTCCTGCACTAACACATGCAGACACTTCTCCTTCTTTGACCAAATTAATAGCGACTCTCATTGAAGAGTCTTTCTTTCGTCTAAGTGCCTGAGAGGGGAGTTCATCCATTGCAACAATCTCAGATGCATGCTGAATATGAACCCTATTAAGAATTTTGTTGTTAGGTGATGATTTGTCAATCTGAGATTTAATGCTAACTTCATTGCCAACAAAAACAATCTCTAAATCAGAAATTTCTTTAAGAGCTGAGATGCCAGCAGGGATTGTAACTGAAATACCGTGATCTCCACCACTGGCATCCACAGAGACTCTTATAGACATAAAAACTTATTCAGATTCAGTTTCTTCGACTTCTGAATCTTTATTATTGATTATTTTTTTGCCTTTGTAATAACCATCTGCAGAAACGTGATGCCTAAGATGGATTTCACCTGTCTCTTGATCTTCTGATAGCGCGCTTGAAGTAAGTGCGTTATGAGACCTTCTCATCCCTCTCTTTGAGGGTGTTTTTCTACTTTTTTGAACAGCCATAATTTCTCCTATCTATGATTTTTTCTTCAAATTCTTTAAGATATTAAAAGGATTTGAATTAATAACATAGTCATTTTCTATTTTTTTACACTGATGATCATGCTTAGGAATCATTGGAATCATTAAAAGCATTTCATCTGTTAAAAACTCATGACTATCAATTTCTTTGTTATGGTCATTGATTATTTCAAAAGATGAGTCAACAAGCGAAGCATCTTCATCTGATTCAACAAATGCAAAACTGATATCAGAGCGTAAAGCCAGCTCTAATGGTTTTAAACATCTTTGACACTCGATAACAACATTAAATCTTAAGCCACCTTTAAGTGTTGGAACTCTATTACCTACAAGATTAAACTCTAAATCAATATCAATTTGTTCATCTTTATTTAAGATCATCTCATAGATTCTTGGGAATTTTGAGATAGAACAATGATCTTTGATTTTTAAATTTTTCTTAGAGAAATTTAAAAGTTTAAATTTTGCGGGTAATTTTTCCATCAAATTTTGGTGGCAATTTTACCAAAATGACTCTCTAGAGTGTTGTTAATAATGAAAAAATATATTTTAATTGATATGTTGTTTTTTTAACTCATACATGATGATTCCTGCTGCGACAGAGATATTCAAACTTTCTACTTTGTTTGAAATTGGTATCTTGATTAGGTGATCACAATTCTCTTTTACCAACTTACGAATACCCGACCCTTCAGACCCTAACACTACAGCTGTTTTTGAAGAAAATTTCTCTGAAAAAATTGAACCTTCTCCATTGCCATCGAGACCTAAAACCCAAAAACCAATATCCTTAAGAGTATTTATTGATCTTGAAAGATTAGTAACATAAAAAATATTCAAGTTAAGTATTGCACCTACAGAAGTTTTAAAAACATACTCATTGATTGGAGAAGAGCCATCTTTATTGATTATTACTGCATCAAATTCAAATGCTAAGGCGCTTCTCAAACATGCACCAAGATTCCTTGGATCTTGAATAGAGTCAAGAATCAATACTTTTGATGTGGTCAGATTTTTTAATCTTGGGATAACATCTTTTTCAGAAAGAAAACCAAGGTTAGAAATTTCAGCCGCAAAACCTTGGTGTTTTGAATGGCCAGCCAGTTGATCAATTTTTTTTGAATCAACTAATTCCGAATTAATCTTAGATTTTTTAGCTAGATCTTTGACTCTAACCACTCTTTTATCTTCAGATCGAGAAATAAACAATCTAACTATTAACTCAGGACGCTGAATAAGAATAGATTCAACAGCATGAAATCCTGAGATTACCATCATAAATTATTATCTAGGTCGCCAATGTAGTCAGGTATTTCGGCTTCAATTCTTCTTCTAAGAGAGGGAGTTGTACTCGATAAACCTTTGAAGACAATTTCAAAAGCTCTATCATAACTATAGTTCTTACTAGAAAGATTTTTCTTAAAGAATGCAAATCGATAGGCAATACAACAATCTTCTTTAGCAATACCGAGAGTTAGTCTATCCATAATGTTAGTTGTGAGATTTTTTTGAGCATTCCAAAAAATATGGTTGCTATTATTTAACTCAAAACTACCATTGAACCTAATGTTCTCAACATCATTGTCATCAATGAATTGAAGGACACCAAAACTCTTTGGAGAAAAATTAAATTTGATTCCTGAACTTGATCTAACTACTTTTTTTGAGTCTGGATTTAAAGAAAGTGAATTATTGAAATTAAAAACTCCTTTGTTGAAATCAACTGATGTTTCAATATTTGAGTATCCACGGTCAGAGTCAGAAGTTTTTTCAAAATTACCTGATGAGTTCATCAGCTCATCATCAAGATAGAATTTTTGAGCAGCTTTAAGTGATAAAAGTGTTTCCCCGGAATTGTCATTTATAAAATCTGACTCAAGACCAAAAGTTAAGCTATTTTGGTTGCTTACTTTATCAAACCCAGTAAATGATTCCCCACTGAACAAAGCATCATAAGAAGAGTTGAGTGATTCACTATCAAAATTTGGGATTGAGCTTTGATTTTTCTTTGGTATATATGTGAAATTTAATCTTGGAACGAGGGTTTGAATGTATTCTTGGTCAGAAAAATCCAGCTCTCTTTCTAGAAATAATTTACTATCCAGATTGGCAGCATAAAGTGATCTATTAACAGATGATGAATCATCTAAATTGTATTGGGTATTGAGAAAAGAGATATTGGGTTTGATCTCATAAGCAAGATTCTGAAAGTTTTTATTTAGTGAAAGATTTAGATGATTTCTTGCTCCAGTTGAAGAAGAGGAGGATTTGTGATCAAAGTCCGTATATGAGTTAGATAAACCAAGATTTATTTTGTCACCTATGTTGAGTGATTTTGAAAGATTTACCTCAAGATTTCTTGTGTAATCAGAGCTTGCAGAGTTAACAACCTGCTCTGCTTCTGAATAGATATTAGTAGTAAAAAGGTTGCTTTGATGTTTCAGATCAATAGATGAAATTAGTCTCTCTTTTGAAGATCCTTCAAGGGCAATTTCTTTGAAGTAGTCTTTATCTGAAACTCTTCTATTGACGAGTGTTAAATCCGCACCTCTATTAAGTGACAAATTAATTCTATTATCCAATAACCATCTATCTTCATTTGAGATATCATCATTATCCAAATATCTCATCTCTGACTCTAATCGACCTTCTTGCCATAATGAGTTGTCATAGATTAATTGCCTATATTTCGCAGTTAAGTTCTCACCCCTTGTAGACAAATGATTTAAACCCAGCAGAACATCTCTATCTGGGGCAATATTAAGGAAATAGGGGATATTGACACTATATCCTTTCTTAGAAGTTCCATCATCAGAGTAACTTGAATAAGAAGGTGCAAGGAAACCTGAACCTTTGCCATTTAAAACCCACTCGACCGACGGAGTATAAACCACAGGAACACCATGAAGTTTTAAGACTGCATTTTTGGCTTTACCTCTATTCGTTTTAGAATTTAGGACAATCGATTCTGCATCAATGTTCCAATTTAAGTTTCCAACGGGACATTTTGTATAGATGGCATTATTGAATGTCTTTAAATCCGATGTGCCTGATAATGTTGCTGCGGAACCCCGAATATTTTGATCAGGTAAAGCATATTCTGCTGAATTAGCTTTGATGAAATTTGAATTTTCTTTTTTTGTAATTTCGAGATTTTGACTGGTTAATAATGCATTTTGATCGTTAAATTTAACATTCCCTGAAGAAGAAGCTATTTTAAGCTCTTTATTAATTGTTATTTGGTCTGCTTGAAGAGCGTAATCTGGAGAAACTAAAGATGCATTCCCCATAAGTCTATATGTATTTTTATTTTCTACAGAGCTTGTGTCGGCTTCAATTGCTGCTGTGTCATCTAAAGATAATGATTTCTTATCGAAAAGTGAGTAATTTGCGCAGTAATTACCGTAGGCATTAATTGACCAGTAGGGTACTACCAATATAAGCAAATAACGAAATTTCATTTTTTTTTAATTATGAAGGTAAATAAATGATACCTATTTTGACCTTACTAATAAGATAGTATTTTCCCTCGAGATAATTACAAAGGTTTATGTAAAATGAAATCATTTTTTACATACCTAATAAATTAATGGCTTGGAATGATAACAAAAACCCTTGGGGTGATAAACAGAATTCGACACCTCCAGAACTTGATGAAGTCATCAAGGACTTTAAGAATAAATTTGGTGGAATTTTTGGAGGCGGAAAACCACCTGGCGGTTCTGAAAAAGTTGTTCAGATCCCTTCGCCCAAAGGAGGCTTTAAATATTTAATTCTTGTTGCACTTCTGGTTTGGTTAGGATTTGGGGTCTATACAATTGATCCAGCTGAAAAAGGTGTGGTGTTAAGGTTTGGAGCTTTTCAAGAGGAGACTAATCCTGGACTTCATTGGCACCTGCCTTTCCCGATTGAAACTTTGACAAAAATTAATGTTGAGCAAATCAGAACTGCAGAAATTGGTTTTAGAAATGTGGTTAATAACAATAGAAGATTTGGAGGTAATGTTTCTTCAGAGTCTATCATGTTGACTAAGGACGAAAATATGATTGACGCTAAATTTGCTGTCCAGTACAAGGTTAATGATGCGCAAAACTATCTATTTAGTGTTGTTGATCCTGATGTCACTCTCAGGCACGCAGTCGAGAGTTCAATCAGGCAAGTAGTTGGACAAAATACGCTTGACTATATCCTTACTGATGGAAGAGTTGACGTGGCAGAAAAAACTAGAGAAAGATCACAAAAACTTTTAGATGAATATCAAACTGGATTAACCATTACTTCAGTAAATATGCAAGATGCCCAGCCACCTGAACAGGTTCAAGCTGCATTCTCAGATGCTGTAAAAGCAAGAGAAGATAGAGAAAGATTGATCAATGAGGCGGAAGCATATGCCAATGATATTATCCCAAGAGCTCGAGGTGCAGCAGCAAGAACTGTAGAGGAGGCTAGAGCCTATAAAGATCAGGTAATTGCAAAGTCTGAGGGTGAGGCATACAGATTTGATAAGCTTCTTGTTGAATATGAAAGAGCACCTGAAGTTACTAAAGAGCGCCTCTACCGTGAAACATTGGAATCCGTTCTTGGATCAACAAGTAAGGTTGTTGTTGACTCTAACTCTAACTCCATGATGTATCTTCCAATAGATAAACTTGTTGGAGCCGCCAAAGAGTCTCAAACAACCATTAATGTTACCCCAAACCCACAAAACAACTCTTCTTCTAGTCAGGGTAATGGAGTCAGAAATATTTTCAGAACAAGGGAGGCAAGATGACAAAAATTATTACCGGCGGAATTGCAATAGCAATAGTTCTTGCAGCATCAGCTCTATATACAGTGAGTGAGACTGAGTATGCGATTAAGTTAAGGCTCGGTGAAATAATTTCAGTCGAAAAAGAGCCTGGACTTAAGTTTAAGACACCATTCGTGAACAATGTAGTTAAGTTCGATAACAGAATCCAAACACTTGATGCTCCTGCTGAGAGATTTTTGACAGGTGAGAAAAAGAATGTTGTTGCAGACTCCTTTGTGAAATGGAAGATTGCTGATGCAACAAGATTCTATAAGGCGACAGGTGGGAGTGTTTCAAGAATGAATAATAGACTGACTCAAATCGTCAAGAATGGACTCAAAAGTGAATTCTCCAAAAGAACCATTGCTGAAGTGGTCTCAGG
>VMDI01000037.1 GCA_008080915.1 Gammaproteobacteria bacterium
GGATAGCAAGATCATTCTTCTCTACGATGAAATCAATCAATCACAACTTGATCAACTTCTGCAAAGATATCGTGTATCGGAGACCCTAAAATTTCCAATCAATCGAGAAAAACTAATTTCTTTAATTAATTAGTTTCTTTATTTTTAAAATACTCATCAAAAATTGCTTTTGCAAGAGGAGCGGCTTTTGAGCTTCCGCTTCCAGCATTTTCAACAATAACAGCTATTGCTATTTCAGGGTTCTTGATTGGAGCAAAAGCATTAAATAGTGCATGATCTCTTAAATGTTCCTCATATTTTTCAGCGATGTAATCCTCTTCAGGGTCCAGGCCAAATACTTGAGCAGTTCCTGTTTTACCGGCGAAAGTATATTTTTGGTCAGTATTGAGCCTTCTAGCAGTTCCATTGGCACCATAAATGGTTTTTTCCATTCCAGAAATTACATCATCCCAATGGTGAATGTCCTTAATGGGAAGACGATTTATAATTTCAGTTTTAGTTGAAATCAAATCTTTATTATCAGAGGAGTAATTTTTTAAGAGTCTGGGTTTATAAAGATAGCCTTTATTAGCAATTGCAGCAGTTGCCAGAGCAAGTTGAAGTGGAGATACCGTGGTATAACCTTGTCCGATACCAGTAATCAAAGTTTCACCTCTATACCAAGGTTCATTTTTGTTGATTTTTTTCCAAATTTTAGATGGAAGCACACCCGCTTTTTCACCTGGGATATCAATGCCTGTAGGCTTACCAAAGTAAAAATTTTGCAGGTTATCATGAATCTTATCTATGCCCATTTCATCAGCTAACTCATAATAAAAAACATCACACGATTGAGCTATGGATTCCTGGGTATTGACTTTACCATGACCTGATTTTTTCCAATCGTTAAACTTTCTTGAGTAGTTAGGTAATTTTGTAAAACCTCTACAAAAGACAACATGATTGTCTTTAATAACATCTTCTTCCAAACCTGCAAGAAGGACCATGGGTTTGATAGTTGATCCGGGTGGATATAATCCCTGAATAGTTCGATTAAGTTGAGGAATATCTTTTGAATCTGTCAATGATTTATAGTCTTCAACACTAATTCCATTGACAAATAAATTTGGATCATAAATAGGACTACTGGCCAGTGTTAGTAATTCACCCGAATTAACATCAACAACAACAATTGCCCCTCTTTTTCCAGTTAAAAGTTCTTCAGCTTTTTTTTGAAGATCTAAATCTATGGATAAATATAAATTTGCACCAGGTTTAGATGGATTAATAATATCTGTATCGATAATCCTTCCATCTACATTTCTCTCAATTTGCTTTGTACCCGAAGATCCATGGAGGAGTTCCTCATACTGTCTTTCAATTCCTATCTTGCCAATGTAGTCTGTGCCCTGATAATTTTCATCTGAGAATATTTCCTTATCTTCTTGGCTCATCTTTGAGACATAACCTAAGATATGAACAGCTGATGAAGCTTCAGGATAATACCTTTGGAAGTAGGGCTCTATATCGACTCCAACAGAATTATCACTGACTAAAAAACTTGCCATTTCTTCTTCGGACAAGTTGTATTTAATTGGAATCTGGTCAAATTTTTTATAATTTTTGCGAACCTTTAAATATTTTTCGATATGTTTATCAGTTATGAGACCTTGTTCTTTATATTTAACAAAGACTTGATTAATGTCTTTAATTTTTTCTGGCGTGATTGTTAGTCTGTAAGCAAGCTTATTATCAGCAAGAACTCTTCCTTTTCTATCAAAAATTTTTCCTCGGAAAGGGGGTATCGGTCGTTTTGCGAGTTGATTACCCAGGGCCTCTTCAAGATAGTGCTGATGATTGATAACTTGAAGGTTGTAGATTCTCGCAATAATCACAGAAGTGATTAAAACTATAAAACCAATTGCAATGTAATATCGCGAGAGAAAAATTCTCTGTTCGTATTCTTTATTGGCAAGTGTGTCCATTACTAGAAGAAACTTCTATGAATAACTCTGTTGGAAAATATTTCAACTAATGGCCAGATAATTGCGTTAATTAAAGGGACTGTCAAAATCCAATAATCAACATAAAACCCATTAATCATAATGAATATACCAAGGTAGATAATTAAATAGATTACCGATGCAACGAAGATATAAATTTGTTGGGTTGTGTAGTTTGAAAAAGCAAAGGATTTTTTAACTTTATTGATAAAGAGGAGAGAGCCAATTAAGGCTAAAGAGTTTTGACCCAGAAAATCAGATAATTGAATATCAATTAGAAGTCCAATCAGTAGAGCAATAAAATAGATACCCTCATTTTTATTAATTACTAACCATTGTGAAAGAAACATCAAAATCCATATTGGCATAAACACAAGCATGTAATCAGGTAACGGAATTGCATTAAAGATTAAGGTAAATATTAATAATTTGAATAACGAGGCTTGGGCTGAAGACTTAATTAGCATTTGTTTGCCCCCCGATTAGAATGTAGTCAAGACTATTTATATTTTGAATTGGTTGAAGTCTAATGATCTGAAATGGTTCATATGGCAAATTATTTACTTCAACAACTTTACCAACAGGAATACCAACAGGATATTTCTCTCCGATACCACTCGTAATAAAAATATCATTGACTCTGATATCCTGTCCCTTTTCTATGTACAAAACTTCAAGTAAGTTCTTTTCAAGTGCCAAACCTCTGGCAATTCCACGAATACTATTTCTAGAATTCTTAATTGGGGTGAATTGAGTCGGGTCAGTTATTATTCTAACTTTTGCATCTAGTTGAGAAATCTCGCTAATTTCACCCACTAGTCCATCGGGACCATAAACAATTCTTCCTTTTGATAAGTTATCAGACGAGCCTTTATTAATATTGAGAATTTTTTTCAGTCTAGAAGAGTTTATTTCAAGTACTCTTGCCAGTGTATTTTTTTGACTTTCATAAAAGAGTGAATTATTAATCAGTTGATTTATTTTATTGTTCTCTTGGAGAAGACCTTGCACTTCATTCAGTTGTATTTTAAGGTTAACAATTTCAGCAGTTAATTGTTTATTCTGCTCTATTAAGATTGATTTTTCTTGACCTTGCTCATTAACCCATTCAAAAAATATATTGGGAACACTAACCAGGGATTTAACTGGAATTAGCATGGAAGAGATATAAGATTTGGTTGAATCTAGAAAAGAAAAACGAGAATCAACAAAAATAAGAGAAATGGATATAAGTATTGGAATAAAAATTCTTACTATACCCATCTCATTAATTCACCTTATTCTGATGCAAGGAATCCCATATTGTGTTTGCTGATCATATCAAGAGCTACACCACCACCTCTAGCAACACATGTTAGGGGATCATCAGCGATTCTGACAGGCAAGTTAGTTTCAGCATTAATTAACTTATCTAAGCCTTCTAGTAATGCACCACCACCAGTTAAAACAAGGCCATTTTCAGCGATATCTGATGAGAGTTCGGGCGGAGTTTTTTCCAAAGCCACTCTCACTGCTCCGACAATTTGCCTTAGAGGCTCCTGAAGAGCTTCAAGAATTTCAGCATTAGTAACTGTGAATGATACCGGGATGCCTTTAGCAACATCTCTTCCTCTGAAGTCAATTTTCTTGACAGCACTACTTTCATAGGCTGAACCAATTTCCTCTTTAATTTGTTCCGCAGTTGCATATCCAATAATGACACGATGTTTACGCCTAACATACTTGACAATCGTATCATCAAAGACATCACCACCAACTCTTAGCGAATCTGAATAAACAATACCATTTAGTGACATGATTGCTATCTCGGTAGTACCACCACCAATGTCAATTACCATAGTACCAGAAGCATCTTCAATTGCCATACCGGCACCTAGCGCGGCCGCCATAGGTTCTTCAATGAGGTAAACATCTCTTGCACCAGCACCAACTGCTGATTCTTTGATTGCTCGTCTTTCAACTTGTGTAGCACCACATGGTACACAAATTAGCACTTTAGGACTTGGTGCAAAAAAACCACTTTTTAGGACCTTTCTTATGAAATGTTGTAGCATCTTTTCAGTCACTTTAAAGTCTGCAATCACACCATCTTTCATAGGTCTAATTGCCTCAATCTGACCTGGAGTTCTACCCAGCATGTTTTTAGCCTCTTGACCCACTGCTATAACGGTTGATTCTATAGAGCCTCGATCGTTTCTAACTGCAACAACAGAAGGCTCATTAAGAACGACAGTTCCGTCCATATAAATTAGGGTATTTGCTGTACCTAAATCAATAGATAAGCTTTGTGCTTTGAAAAAATTAAACATAGAATTTGGTAAATAAAGTTGTGTAAAAAATTAGAATCTAATACTATATACATCTAGAGCTATCAAGGCAATAGATTATGCAAAAAAACATCACATATAGACAGCAAGATATTATAGAAAATATCACTCAAGCATTGCAGTATATTTCTTACTATCATTCGGCAGATTTTATTAAGGCAATTTCTGCTGCTCATGAGCGAGAAAAAAATATTCCTGCTAAAAACGCGCTTGCCCAAGTTTTAATCAGCTCAAAAATGTCTGCAACAGGCAAGAGGCCAATCTGCCAAGATACAGGCATAGTGAATGTTTTTGTAGAAGTTGGCATGAATGTCTCTTGGGATGCTGATATGTCATTAGAAGATATGATCAATGAAGGGGTTAGAAGGGCTTACACATTTGAAAATAATCCACTCAGAGCTTCCGTAGTTAGCGATCCGCTTTTTTCTAGAAAGAATACGAAAGACAATACACCTGCTGTTATCTACACTTCAATAGTGCCAGGAAACAGGTTGAGTTTTACTATTGCTGCGAAAGGGGCTGGCTCTGAGAATAAAGCAAAATTTACCATTCTTAATCCCAATGAAAGTCTTGAGGAATGGGTGTTAAAGACTATTCCCACAATGGGTGCTGGCTGGTGTCCACCTGGAATTATTGGAATTGGCGTTGGAGGAACTGCCGATAAAGCAATGCTTATGGCTAAACATAGCTTAATGGAACCGATTGACATTGATGAGATTAAAGCAAAAAAAGATCCTAGTGATATCGAAAAAATGAGAATCAATCTCTATGAGAAGATCAATGGTCTTGGTATTGGTGCTCAAGGCCTTGGCGGTTCAACGACTGTTCTGGATGTAAAAATTGAAGATTATCCTACCCATGCTGCATCACTGCCTGTAGCTATGATTGCGAATTGCACTGCCACTAGGCATGTCCATTTTACAATTGATGAAAATGGAGACTCTACACTCCCTGAAGTTGATATGAGTTTATATCCAGAAATTGAAATGGATGTTTCAAGTTTTAAAAAGGTAAATCTAGATGGATTAACTAGAGAATCAATGAATGATTGGCAAATTGGTCAAACTTTGCTAATTTCAGGAACAATCATCACTGGAAGAGATGCGGCTCATAAAAGATTAAAAGATATTATTGAATCTAATGGTGAGTTACCTGCCAATGTAGATTTTAAAAATAAATTTATTTACTATGTCGGCCCTGTTGATGCAGTTGGAGATGAGGTGATTGGACCTGCAGGACCTACTACCTCAACTCGGATGGATAAATATTCTGAGATGATGTTTGAGAAACTTGGCATTATGGGAATGATTGGGAAGGCTGAAAGAGGGCAGAATACAGTCGATGCAATTAAAAAACACAAAGGCACTTATCTCATCGCGGTTGGTGGGGCGGCCTATTTAATTTCTAAAGCAATTAAGAGTGCCAGAGTGTTAGCCTTTGATGACCTTGGCATGGAGGCAATTCACGAATTTACCGTAAAAGACATGCCAGTTACTGTCGCTGTTGATAATGAAGGTCAAAATATTCACGATGTTTTTCAGAACATCGAAATAAAAGCGCTTAAAGTATAATTACTGCGAAGTTGGTCGGATAATCGCTGGGTATTTTATACCGAGAGGAAAGTCCGGGCTCCATAGAGCGGGATGCTAGGTAACGCCTAGGTATGGTGACATAACGGACAGTGCTGAAGAAATTTAAACCGCCTGGTGACAGGTAAGGGTGAGAAGGTGCGGTAAGAGCGCACCGCACATTTGGTGACAAATGTGGCATGGTAAACCCCATCCGGAGCAAGCTCAAATAGGATAGCGTTGATGTGGCTCGCAGAGTTATCGGGTAGAGTGCTTGAGGTAGTTGGCAACAACTATCCTAGATGAATGATTATCAGATACAGAACCCGGCTTACAGACCAACTTCACTTTATTTCTCTTTTCAGTTAGAATGTGAATATGAAAAAAATATTTAAAGTGCAACTTTTAGGTATTTTCATCTCTCTTTCGATGTCCGCTGCAAGTGCATCAAGCGATATCTATTACACTGATAAAAATATCACCATCTACTCAGATGGAAAAATCGTCTTTACCGGAAAAGATTATGGCCCTACTTTTTCACCAGCAAAAAATTGGGTTGAAGAGGATTTTTTTACTCAACAAGAAAAATATTGCGAAAGGGATAGTATTTTCGTTGAGAAATCTAAAAAATTTTAATCTGGGCTATTGTTGCTCGATCATTTCCACTTAAGTCTTGGTAGTTTTTAATATTGTGGAAATCTTTCTCGAGTAAATCTCTAACCGCATTAGCCTGATCATAACCATGTTCTAGTAGTAAAAATCCTCCTTTTTCAAGGAATTTTGGAGCATTATTTATGATGTTGTTAATCGAATCCATCCCATCCTTTCCTGATGTTAAGGCGCTTATAGGTTCATACTCTAAGTCTTTAAGATGTTTATCGCCTTCGGCAATATAGGGTGGATTTGAGATAATTAGGTTGTATTTTTGATGACTTAATTCATTAAACCAGTCACTTAAATATAGGTCAATACCCTTAGAACTCAAAATTTTCTCAATATTTTGTCTAGCAATATTCAGAGCTTTTTCTGAAATATCTGTGGCAGTAATAGACCAGTCTTTAAAGATTGATTTAAGAGAAATAGCAATAATCCCACTACCAGTTCCCATATCTAAAACTTTAAAGTTATTTTTATCAGTAAACTTTGCCTTGACGATTTCAATGAGTAATTCTGTCTCAGGTCGGGGAATTAGTACATCCTCTGAAACAATGAATTCATGTTCATAAAAACCTTGAGTTTTAGCGATGTATGCAAAAGGGTATCCTTTTGATCTCTTGGAGACTAAGTCTTCTAATAACCGCTCTTCACTAGTTGAAAGTTCATAATCACCAGAGGCATAAAGTTCTGCAGTTGTTTTACTGAGAACAATAGAGAGGATTCTTTGAATATCCTCTTCGTTTCGTAAAAGATGCTCTTTTACTGAAGTCAACTTATAGACTAACAGTTGTTAGCCCAAGAGATTTCCAGCTCTGCATTCCGCCACGATAGTATTTGATTTTAGCGGCAGGGTAGCCAAAACCTAAAAGTGCTTTAATGGCAGTTGGTGTTTGACCACACCAATTTCCATTGCAGTACATGACTAATGTCTTAGCATAAGAGAAATTGAAGGCATCATCAATTTGAACACCTAATTGATCTTCCATAATCTCAAGAGCAGAATCTTTGTTCTTTAATTTAGTGTATGGAATATTAATTGCAGTTGGAATACCTCCAGTAATGCCAACCCAATTTGGGGTCCTGGTATCAACTATAAGAAGAGAGTCATCACCTGCAGATTTTTGTTTTACATAATCTATCATTTCTAATTCACCAATGGTTTCAACTGCATGAGGTGCGAAAGGGTGCATTGGTTGAATTTTTCCATTTCCAGTAGTGCTGTATCTTTTAGAAATGACATTCTTTTTATCTTGATTTCTCATGATACTTACTGGTTTGCCGTCATGAATTACATCTACCGATAAAACACCAGAAGAGATGTAGACTTTTTTTGTGGCCTTCTCTTCAGCATT
>VMDI01000066.1 GCA_008080915.1 Gammaproteobacteria bacterium
CACGGAGTGTTAAAGCAGCACAATGTTGAAATGATTGGAGCTAATAAAGAGGCAATTGATAAAGCTGAAGACAGAGATTTATTCAGACAGGCTATGTTAAAGATTGGCCTGCAAATGCCTATGTCTGAGGTTGCTCATAACATGGAACAAGCAATTCAGATTCAAGAAAAAGTTGGATTTCCAACCATTATTCGACCTTCATTCACTATGGGAGGAAGTGGCGGAGGAATTGCATATAACCGTGAAGAATTTATACAAATCTGTGAAAGAGGTTTGGACTTATCTCCAACTAATGAATTACTTATTGAAGAGTCAATTCTTGGATGGAAAGAGTTTGAGATGGAAGTTGTCAGAGACAAAAAAGACAATTGCATAATTATTTGCTCAATTGAAAATTTTGACCCTATGGGCATTCATACTGGCGACTCAATAACTGTTGCTCCAGCCCAAACTCTTACTGACAAGGAATATCAAATAATGAGAAATGCATCAATCGCAGTTCTCAGAGAAATAGGAGTTGATACAGGTGGTTCAAATGTTCAGTTTGCCATGAATCCAGAAGATGGTAGGTTGACAATTATCGAGATGAACCCAAGAGTCTCAAGATCTTCTGCTCTAGCCTCTAAGGCTACTGGTTTTCCAATCGCGAAGATTGCTGCAAAACTCGCAATCGGATACACACTCGATGAATTAAATAATGATATCACTGGGGGTAAAACACCAGCTTCTTTTGAGCCAACTATTGACTATGTGGTCACAAAGATTCCTAGATTTGCTTTCGAGAAATTTCCGATGGCAGATAGTCGTTTGACTACTCAAATGAAATCGGTTGGAGAGGTGATGGCAATCGGCTCTAATTTTCAAGAATCACTGCAGAAAGCACTAAGGGGTCTTGAAAATGACTACTCTGGATTAGACCCTGTGGTGGATCTAAGTTCTGATAATGCTAAGAAGATTATTCGACAAGAATGTATCAGTGCAAAGGGCGATAGAATTTTCTTTATTGCGGATGCCTTTAGATTTGGGATGACGATAGATGATGTTCATGATCTGACTAAAGTTGATCCTTGGTTCCTAATTCAAATGAAAGATATCGTTGAATCTGAGAACTCTCTTTTAGAGAAGTCTCTAGCTAATTTAGATTTCGATGAACTTTGTTCTCTTAAGAAGAAGGGTTTTTCAGATCAAAGAATTTCAAAATTGCTCAACACTTCCGAGACTGCTGTCAGAGAAAGAAGAAAAGTTTTAAATATTTCTCCGGTCTACAAAAGAGTCGATTCATGTGCTGCAGAGTTTGATACCGAAACAGCTTATATGTACTCAACCTACCAACATGAATGTGAATCTAGACCGACGACAAATAAGAAAATTATGATTCTGGGTGGTGGACCCAATAGAATCGGACAAGGAATTGAGTTTGACTATTGTTGCGTGCATGCATCTCTTGCTCTGAGAGAGGAGGGATATGAGACGATTATGGTTAATTGCAATCCTGAAACAGTCTCTACAGATTACGATATTTCTGATCGTTTATATTTTGAGCCTTTGACCTTTGAAGATGTCATATCCATTATTGAAGTTGAGAATCCTGATGGGATTATTGTTCATTATGGCGGCCAAACCCCTTTGAAATTGGCGAGAGCCCTTGAAGAAAGTGGAGCAAAAATCATTGGGACCTCACCAGATGCAATTGATCTTGCAGAGGATAGAGAACGCTTCCAAAAAATGATTAAGAAGTTGAAACTCAAACAGCCTCTCAATGGAACTGCAAAGTCTCTAGATCAAGCTAAAGATATTGCCAATGCAATTGGATTCCCTTTGGTGGTTAGACCGTCATATGTGCTTGGCGGTAGAGCTATGGAAATTGTCTATGATATGGATAGTCTTGATAGATACATGACCTCAGCAGTCAAGGTATCAAATGACTCTCCTGTTCTTTTAGACTCATTCTTGGATCATGCAATTGAGGTTGACATAGATGTAATCTCAGATGGAGATACTGTGGTTATTGGTGGCATCATGCAACATATCGAACAGGCAGGAATCCACTCTGGTGATTCAGCATGTTCAATCCCCCCATATTCTTTGCCAAAGAAAGTGTTAAATGAAATGCGAGATCAGGTCATTGCTATGGCAAAAGAGCTAAAAGTGGTTGGTTTGATGAATACGCAGCTTGCTTATCAAGATGGAGAAATCTATGTGATAGAGGTTAATCCTCGTGCATCTAGAACGGTCCCATTCGTCTCAAAAGCTATTGGAAAGCCACTAGCAAATATTGCTGCAAAAGTTATGTCTGGGCAATCACTTAAATCTTTGAAATACACTAAAGAAATTATTCCAAAACATTTCAGTGTGAAAGAGGCTGTTTTTCCATTCAATAAATTTCTTGGAGTCGATCCAATTCTTGGGCCTGAGATGAGATCTACTGGCGAAGTAATGGGTATAGGAGATGACTTTGCTAGTGCATTTGATAAATCTCAACTTGCAGCAGGCTCTAGAATTCCTAAACGCGGTAAAGCATTTGTGAGTTTGAGAAGGTTAGATCGAAAAGATCTTCCTAAACTTGCCAAAGCCCTTGTTGAGCAAGGATTTTCGCTGATAGCAACAAGAAGTAATCAAGAAATTATTTCAAAAGCAAAACTAGAATGTGAAATAGTCAACAAAGTTTCTGAGGGTTCACCACACATTGTAGATATGATCAAAAATGGCGAAGTTGATTTTATTATCAATTCAACTGAAGACACTCAGGGTGTTCAAGATGCTGGACAAATTAGATGTCATGCGCTCATTAATAATGTTCCTTTTACTACGACACTAACTGCTGCTTTTGCAATTCTTGAGGGTCTTAAAACCAGTGATGATATTTCTGTTAGAACTCTTCAATCTATTCACTAAATACAACTATGGACACTATACCAATTACCGCCAATGGAGCTAGAAACCTGGAAGCCGAACTAAAGAAGCTTAAGGAGATTGATAGACCAAGAATAGTTCATGATATTGCTGTTGCAAGAGAACATGGTGATCTAAAAGAGAACGCTGAGTATCACGCTGCCAGAGAAGAGCAGAGTTTTTGCGAGGGCAGAATCAAGGAAATTGAATCTAAATTATCTCGTCTTCAGGTAATCGACATCACAAAACTTAATCAGGATGGAAGGTGCGTATTTGGAACAACTGTGTCTATCATGAATCTTGATGATGAATCAGAGATTACTTACCAAATAGTCGGTGAAGACGAAGCTGACTTGAGCCAGGGGAAGATATCATGCATGTCTCCAATTGCAAGAGCGCTTCTTGGAAAGGAAGAGGGGGATGAAGCAACTGTCAATGCCCCTAAAGGTGATATCGTTTACGAAATTTTAGAAGTTAAATACATCTAACCTCTTGGATGATGTTTTTGATGTTGGTTCTTTAATTGCACATCTTGAATATGTGTGTAAATTTGTGTAGTTGATATGTCACTGTGCCCAAGCATTAATTGAACACTTCTTAAGTCTGCCCCCCTTTGAACTAGATGAGTTGCAAAAGCATGCCTAAGAGAATGAGGTGAAAGGGGTTTATTGATTCCAATTTGCTCAGCGTAATTTTTAATAACATAAAAAAAGTTTTGTCTGCTCATCATTGAGCCTCTGTTGCTCAAAAAATACGCATCATTTTGAGAGCTCTTCAATAAATTTGGCCTAGACTGTGACTCATATTTTTGGAGACATTCAATGGCAAAATCTCCAATAGGTAATAGCCTTTCTTTATTTCCTTTCCCATGGATTAGAACACACTCATCATTAAGATTTATATTCTGGTGATTTAAATTAATGAGCTCACTTACTCTCAGACCACAGGAGTACATGAGTTCAAGCATTGCTTTATCCCTTATTCCTATGATAGTTTTAATATCAGGCGCATCAAGCAAGTTGTCAATTTCACTCACTGATAAAAAGACAGGAAGTTTCTTCTCTTTTTTTGGATGGGTGAGTTTTTCAGTTGGATCAATAGAAATATATTTTTTCTGATACAGGAATTTGTAAAAAGTTCTAAGGCAGGTGAGAATTCTTGATTGAGTACTTTTGGATACTTTTTCATTATTTCTAATTTGAAAATATTCTTGTACCTGCTTCTGGGTTAGATTTGTTAAATCATTATTACACCAGTTTGAGAAAATCTTAAGATCTGATCTATATGACTTCAGGGTGTTTTCGCTGGCACCATAGCTAAGCCAATAATGGTCTATAAAACTATTAATTAGATCTTCTGAAGTATTCATCTTGATGAAATTATGGCATAAAAAAAGCCGATTTGAAAATCGGCTTTCTTAAGAAGAGCATGCAAATTATTTTTTTGCAAGCTTCTCTTTAATTCTAGCTGCTTTACCCGTAAGCTCTCTCATGTAATAAAGTTTAGCTTGTCTAACTTTACCACGACGCTTAACTTTAACTGAATCAATAAGTTTAGAGTGAGTTTGAAAAACTCTTTCTACGCCTTCACCATGAGAAATTTTTCTAACTGTAAACGCTGAACCTAAACCACGATTCTTTTTTGCAATGACTACACCTTCAAACGCTTGAAGTCTTTCACGGTTTCCATCTCTAACCTTAACAAGAACCTCAATAGTATCGCCTTGTGCAAATTCAGGGATATCACTTCTAAGTTGATCTTTTTCAATTTGGTCGATTACGTTCATGGCTAAATTGGTCAGTTGGTCTTACAAAAAAAGATGGAATTATACCCACTATTTTCGCTGATAACAACATTAATATATGGCATAATTTTGCAGTTCAAAATACACCAATACCAAAAATGGGAAAAGTAACAGGATTTAAAGAATATGATCGTCAAACCGAAGCTTACAGACCAGTAAGTGATAGGATTAATGATTATGGTGAAATCTTTACGGGTTCCCACAATGAAGATCAGCTTCAGACTCAAGGGGCAAGATGCATGGATTGCGGAGTTCCTTTCTGTCAATCTGATAATGGATGTCCGATCAATAACCTGATTCCAGAATGGAATGATTTGGTCTACAACGGCCAATGGAAAACTGCACTTGAGAGACTTCTCAAGACTAATAATTTTCCTGAATTTACTGGAAGAGTTTGTCCTGCTCCATGTGAAGGATCATGTGTTCTAGGCATGAATAATCCTGCGGTGACTATCAAAAATATTGAGCTGGCTATCATTGATAAGGGCTTTGAAGAAGGCTGGATTAAGCCTTATCAAGTTGAATTTAGAACAGGCAAAAAAGTAGCAATCATTGGTTCAGGGCCAGCTGGTTTAGCTGCTGCTGATGAACTCAATAAACTGGGTCACAATGTAGTCGTTTATGAAAGGGATAATCGCATTGGCGGTCTTTTGATGTATGGAATTCCAAACATGAAATTAGGCAAAGACCTTGTTGATCGTCGTGTCGATTTATTGCGTGATTCAGGAATTGAATTTGTGACCAATGCCAATGTTGGCAAGGATATTTTAGTTAAAGATCTCGAAAGTGATTACGATGCAATTATTTTTGCAACTGGCGCAACTCAACCAAGAGATCTTCCGGTTGAAAATCGCGATGCTTCAGGTGTTCATTTTGCTATGGAGTATCTCAAGAGCAATACCAGTTCTTATTTGGACTCGGGAGTTGGAGATCAGTCAGATCTTTCAGCAAAAGATAAAAATGTCATTGTTATTGGTGGTGGTGACACTGGAACTGATTGCATTGGTACCGCACTTAGACAAGGAGCAAAATCAATTGTTAACTTTGAGTTGATGTCTAGACCGCCTAATGATCGTGCAGAAAATAATCCATGGCCGTTATGGCCATATATCTGGCGCGTTGACTATGGCCATGAAGAGGCTACTGAAAAATTTGGCAAGGATCCAAGGGAATATCAAATTATGACCAAATCCTTCCAAAAAGATGAATCAGGCAAAGTTAAAGGCTTAACTACTGTCAATGTTGAGTTTGTCGATGGTAAATTAAATGAAATTGCTGGCAGTGAGAAGCATTGGGATGCTGATCTTGTTCTACTATCTATGGGTTTTGTTTCACCAGAACACTACCTAAGTGATGATGCAAATATTGACCTAGATGATAGAGGGAATTACAAAGCCACTTATGGTGAATACGTGACCTCTAAAAATAACATCTTTACTGCAGGTGATTGTCGTCGTGGACAGTCATTGGTTGTATGGGCAATTAATGAAGGCAGAGAGGTTGCCGAAAAGGTCAATAACTACCTATCTTAGCACTATATCCCCTAGGGGATAGTTATCTTACCTCTAATAAAATCTAGTAAAAAACAGACGCTATCGTATAATTCTTATGTTCACATTCGAATAGTGTATTTACTATTTGGATTTATTAAATTAACTGGAGAATAAAAATGGCTAAAGAGCTATACAATACGCCCAATCTAGATGAGTTAGAGACTGGCCCATGGCCTTCGTTTGTAACTGGCTTAAAACGTCTAGCTAATGATGATCATGCTGGTGCTGATATGGTTCGTGATGTTCTTGCAACACTTGAAACTTCATATGTAACTAAAAAAGGTTACTGGAAAGGTGGAACAGTAGGTGTTGTTGGTTATGGTGGTGGAATTATTCCACGCTTCAACGAATTAAAGAACGAAGACGGTGATTACAAATTCAAAAACGCTGGTCAGTTCCATACACTTCGTATTCAACCACCTGCAGGTATGCACTACACTTCACAACTACTTAGAGATCTATCTGATATGTTTGTTGATAATGGTGGTTCTGGTCTGATCGCTTTCCACGGTCAATCAGGCGATATCATGATGCAGGGTGCAGATGAAGAAGGCGTTCAAAGAATTTTTAATGTCTTAAATGATTATGGATTCGACCTAGGTGGCGCAGGCCCAGCAGTTCGTACTGGTATGTCATGTGTTGGTGCTGCTCGTTGTGAGATGTCAAATGCAAATGAGCAAGCAATCTTAAGAACATTGGTTAATGCATTCCTAGATGATATGCATCGTCCTGCTCTTCCTTACAAGTTCAAGTTCAAAGTATCAGGTTGTGCAAATGACTGTATGAACTCAATTGAGCGTTCAGACATGTCAACAATTGGTACTTGGAGAGATGATATCAAGATCAATCAAGATGCTTGGAAGAAGATGGTTGCTGATAAGGGTATGGATTATGTGGTTGACAACATCACATCTCGTTGCCCAACTCAATGTATGAAAGTTAATGCAGATACTTCACTATCCATTGATAACAAGAACTGCGTGAAATGTATGCATTGTTTAAATGTAACTTCTCCATTGTCTCACAAATACAACGATGGCAAGCCTGAAGCGATGCTTGCACCAGGTGATGACAAGGGTGTAACAATCTGTGTAGGTGGTAAGAGAACACTTAAGATTGGTGATCTATTCGGTACAGTAGTTGTTCCTTTCATGAAAGTTGAAACTGAAGACGATTATGAGGCAATCGAAGAACTAGCTGGTGAAATGATTGATTTCTTCGCTGAAAATGCTCTTGAGCATGAAAGAACAGGTGAAATGATCGAGCGTATTGGTATCGTGAATTTCCTAGAAGGAATTGGTCTTGAAGTAGATCCAAACATGGTTAACTCTCCTCGTTATATGTCATATGTGCGTATGGACAAGTGGGATGAGGAAGCTACTAAGTGGTTCGAAAATAAAGCTGAAGCAAACGCGTAAATTTAATTAATGGGTAGCTTCACTGCTACCCAATAAGTTAGGAGATAAATATGGCAGAAGCACCAAGAATGCCTATCGAGTCTGGTTGTCCAGATCCAATTCAATACATGCATCCGACTATGCGTCGTAACTATGGTCAGTGGGCTTTTCA
>VMDI01000030.1 GCA_008080915.1 Gammaproteobacteria bacterium
TCTATAAGTATGCTGCTGATTATGCTCTCGAAAGAGGAATCATTATCGCTGATACTAAATTTGAATTTGGTCTGGATGAGAATAACAATGTGGTTCTCATGGATGAAGTCTTAACTCCAGATTCATCTCGATTCTGGTCCTTAAAAGATTATCAAGTTGGCACAAGTCCGACTAGTTTTGATAAACAAATCATTAGAGATTACCTTGAAACCCTCGACTGGAATAAACAACCTCCGGGCCCAAAGTTGCCTGAAGAAATTGTTCAAAAAACTGCCAATAAATACAAAGAAATTAAAGCGATATTATGCGAGTAAATGGGCTTGTTCAGAAAATGCATACCTCTTTAAAAGATGGGATAGCTCAATATTTCTTAAAGATGAACGATCATGAAATCAATATGAACGATCTTATTGGTAAAAATATCTCATTAACTTTCACCAATAATATTCTTTGCTCCAATTGTGGTCAATACACCAAAAAAAGTTACTCGCAAGGTCACTGTTACCTCTGCTCTCAGCAATTGGCAAGTTGTGATTTATGCATTATGAAACCAGAAACCTGCCACTTTCACTTAGGAACTTGTCGGGAACCAGAATGGGGTGAAAATAATTGCTTTACTCCCCACATTATTTATTTGGCTAATTCTTCTGGTGCAAAAGTTGGAATCACTAGAATGACCAACGTTCCCTCAAGATGGATTGATCAAGGCGCCATTCAGGCGCTTCCAATCTTGCAAGTAGACTCCAGAATTAAATCTGGAATGATTGAGTCCTCATTAAAACAATACATTAATGATAAGACTAACTGGAGACAAATGCTCAAAAATGAGGTTGATTTGATAGACCTAAGTAAGATTCGAGATGAGCTCATACCGAAAATTGCAGACTTGATAGAAAACACGTCCGCTGAGATGGTGGATTCGGTTAATTATGACATCTCATATCCTGTGATAGAATATCCCACAAAAATTGTCTCCTTAAATTTTGACAAGACTCCCAACATCGAGGGCATTGTAAAAGGAATTAAAGGACAATATTTAATTTTGGACATTGGTGTTCTTAACATAAGGAAATTTTCATCTTACGAATTGGAAATGGCGGTAAATTAAATGGCTGAATTGATTATTGAAGATATTATGGTAGCGGATGGAAAGATTGCCGAACAAGGCGATCGTTTGACGGTTCACTACTCCGGTTGGTTATCCAATGGCAAGCCCTTTGATTCAAGCAAAGAAAGAAACATTCCTTTCGACTTTCAACTTGGTGTTGGAGATGTGATTCCTGGTTGGGATCAAGGAGTTGAGGGCATGGCTGTTGGTTCTGTCAGAAAGTTAACCATCCCTTCTGATCTTGCATATGGTCCTATTGGAGCAGGAAATGTCATTCCTCCTAATGCAACTTTGATATTTGAAATAGAGTTATTGGCGGTCAGAAAAAAAGATGAATGACGACTTTCCTAGAATAAAAAGGTTACCCGCTTATGTGTTTGCGGTTACCAATGAGTTAAAAGCAAAAGCCAGATCAAGAGGCGAGGATATTATTGATTTTGGTATGGGGAATCCCGATCAACCAACTCCAGATCATATTGTTGAAAAATTGGTTGAAGCGGCAAGAAGAAAAGACACACACCGTTATTCAATGTCCAGAGGAATACCAAGACTAAGAAAGGCAATAGCTGACTGGTACCAAAGAAGATATGAGGTTGAAATTGATCCGGAAACTGAGGCCATAGTGACTATCGGCTCAAAAGAGGGTCTTGCCAATCTTGCTCAGGCAGTTGTTGGTGCGGGAGATACCATACTGGTCCCAAATCCTGCCTATCCTATTCATCCTTATGGTTTTGTTATTGCTGGCGCAGACATTCAACATGTCCCTTGTGGACCTGATGAAAATTTTCTAGAAGAACTTCAAAGATCGATTAAGAACACTTGGCCAAAACCTAAAATGATGGTTTTAAACTATCCTTCAAATCCGACCTCGGAATGTGTCGAGTTAGATTTTTTCGAAGAGGTTATTAAAATTGCAAAAGAACATGAAATCTGGGTGGTACAAGATTTAGCTTATGCAGATATTGTATTCGATGGATACAAAGCGCCTAGCATTCTCCAAGTTCCAGGGGCAAAAGATATTGCCGTAGAGTCATTTTCTCTCTCTAAAAGTTATAACATGCCAGGGTGGCGTGTTGGTTTTATGGTTGGCAATCCAAAACTCATTGGAGCACTTGCAAAAATTAAATCTTATCTAGATTATGGTACCTTCACACCAATTCAAGTAGCGGCTATTGAGGCGCTTGAGAGTGATCAAAAATATGTCAATGACATTGCCCAGATGTATCAGGAGAGAAGAGATGTTTTATGTTCGGGATTGAACTCAATTGGATGGGAAGTAACACCACCCAAAGCAACGATGTTTTTATGGGCGAAAATCCCCGAATTCTATCAGCATATGGGCTCGTTAGAATTTACAAAGAAACTAATTAAGGAAGCTAAAGTGGGTGTGTCCCCAGGAATTGGTTTTGGCGACTATGGTGACAAATATGTCCGTTTTGGTCTTATTGAAAATGCACACAGAACCAGACAAGCAGTAAGAGGTATCAAGTCAATGTTTAAGTCTGATGGTCTCATAAAATGAGCAAAGACTTTCTCTCCAAGGGGAATAAAAGAATCACCTTGCTAGGAATGTCCGGGGTGGGTAAAACACACATCTCAAAAATGCTCAATAGTGATGGAAATTGGTATCACTATTCTGGTGATTACCGCATTGGAAGCAAATACCTCAAACAACCAATCATTCAAAACATTAAAGATAGGATGAAAAATGATGCTTGGCTTTCAAATTTGATTGATCGTGAAATTATCTCTATAGATACCAAAATTACTTATGACAACCTAAATTCTATTTCAGTTTTCTTGGGAAAAGTTGGAAATCCAGACCAAGGAGGATTGTCACTGAAAGATTTTAATATCAGACAAGAAATGCATCGATTGGCTGAATCTAAAAGCATGATGGATGTCGGTGAATTTATCACAAAATCAAACAGCGAAGGTTTTGATCATTTTATCAATGATGCAGGTGGAAGTTTATGCGAGCTAGATGATGATGAAATTTATCAATATCTTGCCAATCAAACTTTGATTGTCTACATAAGAGCAAGTGATGAAAATATTATTGATCTTGAGCAGAGAGCGAAGTCGGATCCAAAGCCTTTATACTTTCAGAGTGAGTTCTTAATAAATGCTGTTGGTAAATATCTGAATGAGAATGGAATGACATATGTTGCAGAAATTTGTCCTAATGATTTTATTTCTTGGGTCTTTCCAAGACTTCTTCAACATCGCATTCCCAAAATGGAAAGAATTGCAGAAAAATATGGCTGTATTATTGAAAGCAAAGACCTATATCAGTGTAAGCAACAATCAGAGGTTCTTGAGCTCATCAACAGTTCCCTAAACTAACATGCCGATTATTGCCCATTCAGACCTTCCCTCATACTCTCGACTAGAAAAAGAGGGAGAAATAGTGCTCTCTAAAGATAGAGCTTCAAGTCAAACTATTCGAGAACTGCACATTGGTTTATTGAATATGATGCCTGATGCTGCATTGGAAGCTACGGAAAGACAATTTTTTAGGCTCATTGGTAACTCAAATCAAATCGCTCAATTCTTTGTTCATCCCTTTACCTTGGATTCGATCAATCGATCAAATGAAGCCAAACAACACATTAAAAAATTTTATAAAACATTTGATGATATTAAGAGTCATGGGCTTGATGCTCTAATTATTACCGGGG
Organism: Gammaproteobacteria bacterium; assembly: GCA_008080915.1. Taxonomy (GTDB): domain Bacteria; phylum Pseudomonadota; class Gammaproteobacteria; order PS1; family Pseudothioglobaceae; genus VMDI01. Next base: position 3,790 of record VMDI01000030.1, read on the forward strand.
CTCATATCGAAGATCCAGACTTAAGCAAAGCGCCATTTCTAAAAGACCTAGGAGAAGTCATTGATTGGTCCTATAACAACGTTACATCAACACTTTGTTCTTGCTTGACTTCTCATGCAGTTATGGAACTAAAGTATCAACAAAAGAGGGTGCCTCTTAAGTCAAAATGTTGGGGAGTTTTCCCTCACAATGTCATGGATCGATCTCATCCACTTGTAAGAGGAGTCAATACCATTTTTGATGTACCCCATTCAAGGTTTAATGAGGTTAATCGTTCACAGTTTGAAAAATCAAACTTGAAGATTCTTGTTGATTCTAAATTTGGTCCCCACCTTGTCGTAAGTGAAGATGGCCTTAGGACTGTTCTTTTTCAAGGACACCCAGAATATGACACCATCAGTCTATTGAAAGAATACAAAAGGGATCTTAATTCCTATTTATTGGGAAAAAAAGAGCAAAAACCACCCTATCCGGATAATTATTTTTCTCTTCAGGCTGCAGCAATTCTTGATGAATTCAATGAGGCACTGGACTTAGGAAAAATGACTATAGATGATTTTCCAGAGGCGCTGCTTTCAAAAGATATTAATAATACTTGGCATGATACAACCATTGCAATTATCAACAATTGGATTGGGTGTGTTTATCAGGTTACCAATAAAGACATTAAAAAACCGTTTATGGATAAAATTAATCCTAATGATCCACTGAACTTATATTAATTTTGTATGACAACTTTAGAGATAACAAATTATGCTTTTCTATTGGCCCTTGCCCTCTGGAGTCTTTTTATGGTTTTCAACCTAAAAAAACAATGCAAAGAGCAGTGCGATATCAATGAGGCAAAAAAAATATTTGCTAGTTATTTGTTTGGTTTGGCACTGATTGTTCCTTTTTTTCTGGCTTTGAAATGGGCGCTTACAGGTAGCGTGATCTAATAATTGTGACCTACTTATCTGACTCAATTATTGAGTGGTATGAAAAATATGGTCGAAAAAAACTCCCCTGGAAATCTATAGAGCCCAATCCTTTTCATATTTGGGTCAGTGAAATTATGTTGCAACAAACTCAAGTCACAACTGTTGTCCCATATTTTCAAAAATTCATTGCCAGGTTTCCAAACATTCATACTCTTGCCATAGCAAGAGAAGACGAGGTTATGTCCCTATGGTCAGGCCTTGGTTATTATGCAAGAGCAAGAAATTTACACAAAACTTCCAAGATTATTGAAAAACAATTTAATGGGTTCTTCCCAACGAGCTTTCATGATCTAATCTCCTTGCCAGGTATTGGGAGATCAACAGCAGGTGCGATTATGTCACTTGCATACAATCAATCCTATGCGATTCTTGATGGAAATGTTAAGAGGGTTTTGGCTCGTTTTCATCAAGTCAGTAGGCCGGGGTCAGAAACCAAATATGAATCTAGTCTTTGGGATCTTGCCAATAAACACCTACCTAATAAGGAGAATGACAAATACACTCAAGCAATTATGGATCTTGGTGCAACCATATGCAAAAGATCCAAACCGGATTGCGATATCTGTCCATTAAAAACAAAATGTCAAAGTTTTCATTTCAATACGCAAGATGCATACCCTATGCCTGCAAAGAAAATTCGTATTAGAAAAATGAATAAAACTTTCATCGTGTTTAGAAATAGAGAAAAGATTTATTTGGAGAAGCGAACATTGAATGATATTTGGGGAGGCTTGTGGTCCTTCATGGAAACTGAAGATAAAAAAAATATTCAGGCCATCATTAAAGATTTTGATAGAAACTCGAAGATTGTCAAAAAGTTAGAGCCTTTTATTCATAAATTAAGTCATAGAGAAATCAAAATCAATACGGTTATAGTTGAAACTTCAAAAAATACAGACAACTTTTTTGCTCTCAATGAAATCAATTTTGGGTTACCAAAACCTGTTGCACAAATCATTGAACATTTAAAATTAGAAAGATGAAAACGTTCAGGGATATAGAAAAACTTCCACAAATTGAAGGCTCAGTCGTCACCATTGGCAATTTTGATGGGATTCATCTCGGACATCAGAAAATAATTGCTCAGCTCAAAGAACACGCTGAAAAACTCAAAGTACCTTCAGTGGTCATTTCATTTAATCCTACACCACAAAATTTTTTTGGCGCCGATCATGCAGTTTTATCGAGCTATGAAGAAAAAGATTTCTTTCTGAGTAGTTTGGGAATTAACTACCACTTAGTCATTAATTTTAACAAAGAGTTTTCCAATATAAATGCTCAAACTTTTATTGAAGAGTTTCTGCTCAGAAAACTTAATATCAAACTTTGTCTTGTTGGAGATGATTTTAGATTCGGTAAAAACAGGGTAGGAGATTTTTCATTATTGCAAGAAAATGGGGATAAGCATGGTTTTGCTGTTGAGGAAACTGCGACTATCGAACACAATCAAATAAGAATTTCTAGCACTAGAATTAGAGAGTGTCTTCAACAAAACAATCTAGAAGAAACTAAAAAACTTTTAGGCAGAAGCTACTCCATTTCAGGAAAGATTGTTCGGGGTCAACAAAGGGGTAGAACTATTAATTTTCCAACAATTAATATTTTACCTAATAGGTCAAAATCACCCGTATCCGGAGTTTTTGCAGTTAAGGTGAAGTTATCTGGTCAAACTTATTTTGGCATATGTAATGCAGGGCATAAGCCAACTGTTGATGGTAGAGAGTTTTTATTTGAGACCCATATATTTGATTTTGAAAAAGATGTTTATGAACAGTTTGCTGAGATTGACTTTCTGAAGCACGTTAGACCTGAAAAAAAATTTAGCTCCTTTGAGGAACTAAAAGATCAAATTGAAAAGGATGTTATTGAGGCTAAAAAATTCTTTAAACTAACTTCCAGTTAATTTGTCTACCCGCCAGAAAAGGAATAATTTCACCTCCAGGGTAAGGCAATTTGCTTGGAATCTTCCAGGTGATTTTTTCCAACGTGATGGTTTCTTGGTTTGGCTCTAAACCATAAAAATTTGGCCCATTGATTGATGCAAAATCCTCCAATTTTGGAAGAGCGTTTTTTGCCTCAAATACTTCTGCATAAAGCTCAATAGCGCAAAGCGATGAGAGAACGCCAGCACATCCGCAACTTGATTCTTTTTCTTTTTTTGCATGTGGGGCAGAGTCAGTTCCCAGAAAGAATTTAGGATTTCCAGAAGTTGCAGCCTCAATCAGAGCCTCTTGGTGTGGCTTTTTCCTCTTTAGAATTGGCAAGCAATAGTAATGTGGTTTTATTCCTCCGACCAACATATCATTTCGATTTGACAACAAATGATGTGCTGTAATAGTGGCTGCCATATTGTTATTTTTTGAGCTCACATAATCAACCGCATCTTTGGTTGTAATATGTTCGAAGACAATTTTTAATTCAGGAAAGTCTCGAGTTACTTGCTCCAATACTTTGTCAATGAAGACTGCTTCACGATCAAATATATCAATCTCTGAATCTACGACCTCGCCATGAACTTGTAGAATTAGATTTTCTTTTTCCATTCTCTCAAGGACTGAATAGATGTTTTTAATATCAGTCACCCCGGATTCTGAATTCGTGGTTGCTCCTGCTGGATAAAGTTTGGCTCCATAAATCACTCCTGAAGTCTTGGCCTTGGAAATTTCTTCTGGATCGGTTTTGTCAGTTAAATAAATTGTCATTAAAGGTTCGAAACCCAACCTCGGATCGGAAGCCGACTTAATCTCAGATCTGTACTTTTCTGCCATTTCAACATTGGTGACTGGAGGGGTTAAATTGGGCATGATGATTGCTCTTTTCATCTGCTTGGCAGTCAAATCTACAACAGACTTTAGTTCCTCACCAGCTCTCA
>VMDI01000029.1 GCA_008080915.1 Gammaproteobacteria bacterium
TCTCTCGCTTCGAAAATGCTTTGATCATTGCCACCGAGGTGAACACCATCAGACTCACACAGATGTGCTAACTCAATATGATCATTGACGATAAAAAGTACGTTGTATTTTTGACAAAGCTGTTTAATCTGCTCAGCCTCATTAAGTAAAGTTTTCATGTTGGTATTTTTTCTTCTATATTGCACTATACTAATGTCATGTAATTCAAGAGCGCTCTCCAGAGAATACTCATTGAATGGTTTGTCTGGTGTAATTGCGTATAAAGTTTTAGAAAAGTAATTTGAAATATTGGTCATATGTTCTCTAAAAGTATCTTAGGTATTGCTCTAATCATTTTAGTTGGATTTTTTCTTTTTTTCTTGATAGGACAAGATAGAGATTCAAAAGAGATCAATAGTTCAGTTATTGAAGGAACCCAAGAGTCTCAATCAGAAGAAAATTTTTCTGATCGTATTGAAAATTTCTCAACCCAAGAATTTGATAAGGACTATCGTTTGAGTCGACTAATTGAGTCTGAGAGTTATATTAATTACAAAGATAAACCAGGTCTTATGAAGAACCCAAAAGTGACATCATTTGGCGAGTCATCTGATATTGTTGATTATGTGCTGACAGCCGATGAGGGCCTTTATCTGGATTCAGGTGATTTTTTATTTACGGGTTCTGTCAATGTAGAATCAAAAACAGGCATCAAGCATATTATGAAATCTGACTCTATTCTCTATAAGAAGGATAGTGAAGAAATTATTAGTCAGGATGAAGTGACTTACTTTGGACAAAATGATGTAATGGTTGCTGACGGAATGCATATGAATCCGAATACTGACAATATGAAGATGACAGGAAAAACAAAGATCAACAGAGATACTGGCGGAGAAATCTTATCTAAAGATGTGACGATTGATAAAACAAAAAATAAAAATATTTATCACTCAAAAGAAAAAACCACATATATATCTGAGAAGGACAAAGTTGAGTCGGATGGGTTTAATTATATTGAGAATGATGGAGTCATGACGCTTCTTGGCGATTCAAGAATAACCCAAGACAAAGGGGCTACTATTGATTCAACCAACTTAGTTATCGAGAGTAGTAACAATCAAGAAAGATATAAAACCGATGATTATATTTTTTACAAGTCGCAGATCTCAAAAATTAAATCCAAGGGAATGGACTATGATGCAAAAAGCCAAAAGGTAGAGCTCTTTAATGGCGTGGAAGGGGTTTATGAATAAGTTTCTATTGTCCCTCTTCCTTGTCTTTCTTAGTTCATTTATTTTGCACGCAGCAGATAGAGATGAGCCGATTCATGTGAGAGCCCAGTCTGCATCGCTAGATGAAATTAAAGGTTATAGTAAGTATCTTGGTGAAGTGAACATTACCCAGGGGACGTTAATATTAAAGGGACAAGAGGTCCAGATTTTTAACAATGAAAAAGAGGTAACAAAAGTTATCGCTAATGGAGACAGTAACCAGCAAGCCTATTACAAACAGGATAGGCCGAATCAGGAAAGATTTATTGAAGCCAAGGCTGATAAAATTACCTATATCGTCAATGAGGAAATGGTTCACCTTGAAGGGGGTGCTTACCTACTTCAAGGATACGATAAATTCACTGGCGGTACTCTCGACTACGATATAAAAAATGATCGAGTCATTGCCAAGAAGTCAGAGGATGGGAAGGAGCGAGTGAAGTTTAAAATTAGGCTTTAATATAACACTCAATAACCTCTATCCCCATAGGGGTATACCCCATTATTACCATATTATGAAGGCGTAAAAAAAGCCGAGCGGTATAATCATTTTTTTCTAATTTTTGATGAGCTTTTAGGCTTATCCATCAATAAGCAGTAAGGAATAGATATGATTAAACCAATTGGTTCAGATGAGTTACAACCACGTTTTGTTTATGATGATGCGCAACGTGATGCATTAAGCAAAGAAGCAGAGTCACTCCCTTCAGTAGTTATTAGTTCACAGGCTGCAGGTAATGCAGTGATGATGGGCGCAGGTTATTTCAACCCATTAAAAGGTTTTATGAATGTGACAGATGCGATGGGAGCAGCTGAGAAAATGACTCTTAGTGATGGCTCTTTCTTTCCAGTACCTGTAATGTGTTTGCTTGAGAATGCTGATGCTATTGGCGATGCTAAACGTATAGCATTGCGTGATCCTAATGTTGATGGCAACCCAGTTTTAGCTGTGATGGATGTTGAAGCAATTGAAGAAGTGTCCGCTGAACAGATGGCAATTATGACCGACAAGGTATACCGTACTGATGACCCTGAGCATCCAGGTGTTGCTGCTTTTAATTCACAAGGTCGTACTGCTGTTTCAGGTCCAATCCAGGTATTAAACTTCAGCTACTTCCAAACTGAATTTCCAGATACATTCCGTACCGCTGTAGAAATTAGAAATGAAATTTCTCAAAATGGATGGAAGAAAATTGTTGCTTTCCAAACTCGTAATCCAATGCATCTAGCACATGAAGAATTGTGTCATATGGCAATGGATCGTTTAGGTTGCGATGGACTAGTCATTCATATGTTGCTCGGCAAATTGAAAAAGGGCGATATTCCTGCACCAGTTCGTGATGCAGCGATTCGTAAGATGGTTGAACTTTACTTCCCACCAAACAGTGCAATGGTAACTGGTTATGGTTTTGATATGTTGTATGCAGGCCCTCGTGAGGCTGTTCTTCACGCATACTTCCGTCAGAATATGGGAGCTACACACTTTATTATTGGCCGTGATCATGCAGGTGTTGGTGATTACTATGGCGCATTTGATGCACAAACTATTTTCAAGGATGAAGTGCCAGCAGGTGCGATGGATATTGAGATCTTTGAAGCTGACCACACAGCATGGTCGAAGAAATTAAATAAAGTCGTGATGATGCGTGAAGCACCAGATCACGAGAAAGATGATTTTGTTTTGTTATCAGGTACTAAGGTACGTGAGATGTTGGGTAATGGCATTGCGCCACCAAAAGAGTTCTCTCGTCCTGAAGTCGCTCAAATTTTAATTGAGTACTATCAAAGTCTCTAACTTAACAAGAACAAATTAAAGTAGAAATTAGGTTGAGCTGAGTCTCAGCGAAAGAGTTTTTAATCATAACATTAGTATATAATTATGTTATTATTGAAAAGTTGTAAAAAATTTTTTGATGTGAATCAATTTTTTTCATAAAGGAGGAATAGAATATGGATTTCGCAACAACCCCTCTTGCAGCCATGGCTGGATCTGCAGGTTTACAGACATACGTAGTGATTATGCTAGCACTAGTTGCAGTAATGACCATTATGGATGTTATTCATAAGAAGAGCGCTAAATACTTTTTTGAGGATTCAAAAAAAGCAGAAGCTAAAGTTAAGGCTGGAATCGCTGCTGGTAGTAAAAACTGTTCAGTAGGTTTTGAAGATGGTCGTTATAGAGAAGTTTCTGGTGGCGAGAAAATGGGCGCAGCAGTTGGCGTTGTTTTAAACGAAGTTGCTGTATCAGGTGAGTTTGACTCAACTAAGCCTCTAAGAAGATTTGTTCACATCTTAACTATGTATGGCACAATTTTATTAAGTGCTGCGACAATTATTATTGCTTTCTCTGGAACTGGTGAGACAGTTTCTCTTGCATGGAACCTAGGTGCATTAATGCTATTTGTAGGTAGCTGGTGGTTCTGGTTTGTTTATAAAGTAGACGTCATGTCTGAAGGTAATTCATGGACTGATATCGATCTTCGTCGTGATATGTTCAGTCTTTCGCTAATGGCAGTTTCTACTACAGCTCTAGGTTGGTCAATCTGGGGTGGCGCTGTTTGGGAAATCCTTGCAATGCTTGCAGGTATTTCACTCTTTGGCGGTGTATATTGGTCTAAGTTTGCACATATGTTCTTCAAGCCATTTGCTGCATATGACAAGCGTATTAAAAAGCTTAGCGGAGCATTAGATAACTTACCGCACGAAACTCGTTTCGACAAGTCTGGTGCAGTAGTAGCTCAGCAAAGAGATAGACATTCAATGGAACTTCTTAAAGATGCTCCAATGAACATGGGTTTAGGTATTAAGCGTGAAGGCCCAAACCATTATTAATAACAACTTAATATAGAGAGGAAAATACTATGCCAACTTTCGTATATATGACACGTTGTGATGGATGTGGCTACTGTGTTGATATCTGCCCATCTGACATTATGCATATCGACAAGAAGTACCGTCGTGCTTACAACATTGAGCCTAGCATGTGCTGGGAATGTTACTCATGTGTTAAAGCATGCCCACACCACGCTATTGATGCTCGTGGTTACGCTGACTTTGCTCCATTAGGACACAGCGTTCGTACAATCCGTGATGAAGAAGCTGGAACAATCGCTTGGAGGGTTACTTTCCGCGATGGTCGTGTGAAGAACTTCTTATCACCAATCACTACAGTTCCATGGGGTACAGGTATTCCTGATTTCAGAAATGAGCCTGAGCCAACTGAAGCGGAACGTAATAGTCAACTTTTATCGTTTGAACCTAAGTACATCCGTATGGATGATGGCGACATCGCTACACTTAAGTCTCAAAACTTAGAAATGAAAGAAGGAGTGTACTACTAATGGGTATTAAAACAATTGTAGAAGATAATATTGATATCTTAGTTGCTGGTGCTGGACTTGGTGGTACAGGTACAGCTTATGAAGCAAGACATTGGGGTCGCGATAAGAAAATCGTGATCGCTGAAAAAGCAAACATCAACCGTTCAGGTGCTGTAGCACAAGGTTTGTATGCGATTAACTGTTACATGGGTACTCGTTGGGGTGAAAACAACCCAGAGGATCATGTACGTTATGCTCGTATCGACTTAATGGGAATGGTTCGTGAAGATCTACTATTTGATATGGCACGTCACGTTGACTCAGCTGTACACAAATTTGAAGAGTGGGGTCTTCCATTAATGAGAAATGAAAAGACTGGCGCTTACCAGCGTGAAGGTCGTTGGCAGATTATGATTCACGGTGAATCATATAAGCCTATTGTTGCAGAAGCAGCTACAAAGAATGCTGACAAGACATACAACCGTGTAATGATTACTCATTTACTAATGGATGAATCTGGTCGTAACCGTGTTGGTGGTGCGATTGGTTTTAACGTTCGTACAGGTAATTGCCACGTGTTTAAGTCTAAGACTGTTGTTGTCGGTGCTGGTGGTGCTTCAAATATTTATAAGCCACGTTCTGTTGGTGAAGGTGCGGGCCGTGTATGGTACGCTCCGTGGTCATCAGGTTCAGCATATGCATTGATGATCAATGCTGGTGCCAAGATGACACAAATGGAAAACAGAATCGTACTTGCTCGTTTCAAGGATGGTTATGGTCCTGTAGGTGCATACTTCCTACACCTTAAGACATATACTCAAAATGCTTATGGTGAAGAGTATGAGTCTAAGCACTTCCCTGCTCTACAAAAGATGGTAGGTAAAGAGTATCTAGATATGGAAGCATCTCACAGAACTCACAGACCTATTCCTACATGTTTACGTAACCACGCGATTATTCAAGAGGTTGCTGCAGGTCGTGGTCCAATTCACATGGTTACAATGCATGCATTCCAAGATCCACACTTAGAAGAAGTTGGATGGGAAAACTTCCTAGGTATGACTGTTGGTCAAGCGGTTCTATGGGCTGCAACAGATCTTGATCCTAAGTATCAAAACCCTGAATTAACAACTTCAGAGCCTTATGTAATGGGTTCACATGCTACAGGTTGTGGTGCATGGTGTTCAGGTCCTGCGGACGTTTCTCCACCAGAATATCAGTGGGGTTATAACCGTATGATGTCAATTGAAGGTTTATTCGGAGCTGGTGATGCTGTTGGTGGTACTCCACACGCATTCTCATCAGGTTCATTTACAGAAGGTCGTATTTCAGGTAAATCAGCATGTCAATACATTGACGATGGCAAAGCAGAAGGCATTGTTGTTTCTGATTCACAAATTGAAAAGCGTAAAGCTGAAATCTTCAAGCCATTAGAGACTTATCAAGTTGGTCGTAACGAAATCGTTGCGGGTACTGTTTCTCCAAGCTACTTATTACCACATCCTGGTCTACAAAGACTACAAAAAATCATGGATGAGTACTGTGGTGGTGTAACAGTCAACTACATGACTAATGATAAACTTCTAAACATTGGTCTTCAGAAATTAAAGATCATGGAAGAGGATTTAGAAAAAGTTGGTGCAGAAGATACTCACCAGTTAATGCGTGCTTGGGAACTTAAGCACCGTCATCGTACATCTGAGTGTGTAATGCAACACACACTATTCCGTAAGGAAACAAGATGGCCAGGTTACTACTACCGTGGTGATGCTATGAAGCTAGATGATAAGAACTGGCACTGTTTAACAGTTTCACGTCGTGATCCTGAAACAGGTGAGTACACATTGGAAAAAGCTCCTCTATACCACCTAGTAGGTGATATGGAAGATAAGGCTTTAGCAGATATGAAAAAATCTGAGAAGAAGCCTGCTAAAAAGGCAGCTAAAGCTAAGTAATTTCCATTCATCTGAATGAATTAAAAAGGCCAACTTTTGTTGGCCTTTTTAAATTAAAGTGTTAATCATTAAGACAGATAATTATGAAAAATATTGAAGAGTTAAAGGACGATGAGATACTGGCGGTGGCTAATCCATTCTGGGATGATCTCATTAAATATTCCAATAATGCTAACTATGGGATGTTTGTCAAGAATTTCTCTGATAAATTTTTAGGTGCCTCTAATGAAGTTGAAGTTGGAAAGCAATTTGCAAGAAGTGAATTGACAAAGGGTCTAACAAAGGAAAGAGAGTACTTAGGCATTATTAGAAGAGGAGGATATGTCACCGTCTTATTCAAGCAGTGGAATAAGAAAAAAGAAGGAGATTATCTTGGTAGATTAGTTCTTGGTTATCAAGAAGATGAAATTAAAATATTCGGTGCAACTATATTCTAAATATGCCTGAAAAGATCGAAAATGGAAAAATGGTTGAGCTTAATTATCAAGTGATTGATGAAAAAAGTTCTGAAGTTCTTGTACAGATCGAGTACCCAATTGGATATGTCCATGGTGCCAATGACATTATGTCTGAAGAAGTAACTAAAGAATTAGAGGGCAAACAAGTCGGTGACGAGATAGAGGTTCCTATTGATTGTAATAAGCTCTATGGACCCCGTGATGAGTCGCTCGTTTTTACTGACCATATTGATAATGTCCCAGAAGATTATCGAGAGGTGGGCTTAACCATTACCATGGAAAATGAAAAAGGTGAGCCTAAAAACTTTATTGTCACTCGGGTTGATGAAAAGAGTGTCACTATTGATGGTAATAATCCACTTTGCGGTAGAAAGGTAATTTTTAAACTTGACGTTCTCTCAGTTAGAGATGCAACTGAAGAAGAGA
>VMDI01000071.1 GCA_008080915.1 Gammaproteobacteria bacterium
TAAGAATTAGTGGTGGGTCGTGAGCGATTCGAACGCTCGACCAGCGGATTAAAAGTCCGATGCTCTACCAGCTGAGCTAACGACCCAAAAAAAAGCGATTATACATTATTGAATTAACAGATGTTAATCGCTATTAACCAAATTATTCAACAATTTACTTGTTTTAAAAAATGGCACAGATTTACTAGGAACCTGAGTTCTTTCCGAAGTTTTAGGATTAATACCAGTTCTTGGCTTTCTATTCTTTTTAGTGAAAGTACCGAATCCTCTAATTTCTGATCCATTGCCTTCAATGATGCTATCAACCAGAGTTAATAGCACATCATCAATATATTTAGCAGTTACAGAATTAGACAATTCTTGATCAAGAGCTATTTTTTCAATAATATCTCTTTTATTCATTAATGAATTACTCTTTACCTTCGTTAAAAATATCTCCTAAAGTAGATCCTGCAGCATCACTTGATTGTTTGTTATAACTCTCTACTGCTGCTTTTTCTTCAGCGTAATCCTTAGCCTTAATACTAAGATTGACTTTTCTACCGCGTTTATCAATATTTGTAATTACAGCACTTACACTGTCTCCAACCTTAAGAACAGAATTGATATCATCTACACGCTCATTTGAAACTTCAGAAATCTTAATAAATCCTGAAATTCCATCAGCCAATTCAACTTCTGCACCATTGCTAGTTAGATTAGAGATTACACCTTCAACGATATTGCCTGTCTTATTTCCAGAGGTGAATGCGCCGAAATCATCTTCATTAAGTTGTTTAATGCCTAGAGAGATTCTTTCCTTTTCTGCATCAATATTTAATACAACCACATCAATTTCTTGACCTTTGGAGTAAGTAGCGACCACTTGATCAGGAGAAAGTTTTTCCCATGAAATATCAGCTAAATGAATTAGGCCATCAATTCCACCCGGTAATCCAACAAATAAACCAAAGTCGGTAATAGATTTAACAGCAACAGTTAATTGATCACCCTTATTATGAGAGGCCTCAAATGCTTGCCACGGGTTCTCTTGTGCTTGTTTCATAGAAAGTGAGATTCTATGTTTAGATTCTTGAACATCTAAAATGACCACATCAACTTCTTGACCTAATTTAACTAACTTGGATGGTCTGGCATTTGGATTTGTCCAATCCATCTCAGACACATGGACAAGACCTTCAACACCATCTTCAATCTTAACGAAAGCACCGTAATCTGTAAGATTAGAGACTGTTCCTGATACTTTCTTACCAATTGGCAATCTCAATGAGATATCACTCCATGGGCTAGATGAAAGTTGTTTTAGACCAAGTGATACACGCATCTTTTCTTTATCAAAACTAAGAACTTTTACTTCTATCTTATCGCCTATCTTTAATTTTTCTGAAGGATGATTAACTCTCTGCCATGAAATATCTGTGATATGTAAAAGCCCATCAATACCACCCAGATCGATAAAGGCGCCATAATCTGCAAGATTCTTAACAACACCTTCAACTGTTTTACCTTCCTCAAGTGATTCTAAAATCTCATCTCTATCAGCAGAATTAATTTCTTGCTGAACTGCTTTTCTAGAAATAACAATGTTATTTCTAACTTCGTCCATCTTAATAACAATAGCCTCAATCTCTTGACCAACAAGATAAGAAAAATCTTTATTAGGTCTTATATCAATTAATGAACCTGGAAGGAAGGCTTTTATCACACCAATATCAACTGTCAAACCACCTTTAACGGAGCCACTAACAACACCAGAAACAACAGTTTTGTTATTCATGGCAACTTCAAGTTCACTCCATTGCTTAATTCTTTTAGCCTTTTCTCTCGATAAAAGAGTATTACCAAGACCGTCATCAATTGAATCTAAGGCAACTTCAACAATGTCCCCTTCCTTAATTTCTAACTCACCGTTAGCATTTTTAAATTCATCAATTGAAATAAAACCTTCAGATTTAAGGCCTACGTTAATTACCGCTTTTTCACGGTTGATATCGACAACAGTTCCAAATAGAACGCTACCAATTTTTACTTTAGTTTCTTCGCTATTTTCATATAGCTCAGCAAATGATTCTGACATATTAATATTAGATTTTGACCGGTATTCAACTAAGCAATACGGATAAACTTAGATCATATCGGGTTAATTTAACTTTGAGAACTTTCCGTTTAATTCTCTACTATCTTACTCACCTGAAGTAAAACCTCTTCAATAGACATAAATGAGGTGTCAATTACTACAGCATCTTCAGCAGGCCTTAAAGGAGAAACCTTTCTAGATCTATCTCTATGGTCTCTTTCTTCTATGTCTGCAAGAATGCGCGATATTATAGCGTCTTCCCCTTTTGACTGCAACTGTTTAACCCTTCTATTTGCTCTCTCTTCGGCTGAGGCATCCAGGAAGACTTTAAATTTTGCATTAGGAAAAACCACAGTGCCCATATCTCTTCCATCAGCAACTAGTCCTGGTTCTTTAGCAAAACTCATTTGGATCTCCATAAGAACATCTCTTACATATCCGATAGCAGCAATAACTGAAGCTGTTTTTCCTGCTTCTTCATTTCTGATTAGCTGAGAGATATCAACATCATTACTAATAACCTGCACGAGCTCTTCATTGGGGCTTGCTATGAATTCAATTTGAAAATCTTTTGCAAATGCTCTTAGTTTTTGTTCGTCATTGAAATCGATTCTTTTCTGGTTGATTTCGTATGCAAAAGCACGGTAAATGGCGCCTGAATCTAGTAGATTCCAGTTATGTTTTGTTGCAATATATTTGGATACAGTCCCCTTTCCTACGCCACTGGGTCCATCAATAGTTAAAATCGGTATCTGATTGATCAAAATTAAGCTTCAGGCCTCATGTGAGGAAATAGAAGAACATCTCTAATCGATGGAGCATCAGTAAAGAGCATGACTAATCTATCAATTCCTATTCCTTCCCCAGCGGTTGGCGGCATGCCGTACTCAAGTGCACGAATATAATCTGCATCATAATGCATAGCTTCATCGTCACCAGAATCTTTGTCTTCTACTTGTTTTTTAAATCTATCAGACTGGTCCTCTGCATCATTTAACTCTGAAAAACCATTAGCAATTTCACGACCACCAATAAAAAGCTCGAAACGATCTGTAATTTCTGGATCATCATCATTTTTTCTTGCTAGCGGGGAGACCTCAGTCGGATATCTCGTTATAAAGGTAGGTTGAATTAATTTTTCCTCAGTGGTCGCTTCGAAAATTTCAATTAAAGATTTCCCGTAACCCCAAGATTCTTTTGCAGTAATTTTTAATTTTTTGAGAGTGTTGGCAATATTTGTCTGATTGATGTCTTCTAAAGAGATATCTGAATTGTATTTTAAGATTGCTTCTTCAACAGTTAATCGATCAAATTTTTTCGAAAAATCAAAATTAACACCCTGATAACTTATTTCCTCTCTACCTATTACCTCTTTAGCTATCCCTACGAGTAATTTTTCAGTTAAATTCATAAGATCATCATAGTTGGCATAAGCCTGATAAAACTCAATCATGGTAAATTCTGGATTATGTCTTGTTGATAGCCCCTCATTTCTAAAGTTTCTATTTATTTCAAAGACTCTATCAATCCCACCAACAATTAATCTCTTTAGATACAACTCAGGTGCAATCCTAAGGTATAAATCCATATCGAGTGCATTATGATGAGTGACAAAAGGTCTTGCAGTAGCACCTCCAGGAATAACATGCATCATAGGTGTTTCTACTTCTAAAAAACAATTGTCAGTGAAAAAATTTCTAATGTAACTGATAATCTTAGATCTGAGAACAAACGTCTCTCTGGATTTCTCATTGACAATTAAATCCACATATCTTTGGCGGTATCTGATTTCTTGATCTGCCAGTCCATGAAACTTCTCAGGAAGTGGTCTTAGCGATTTAGTAATAAGCTCAATAGAAGAAACTTTAATTGAAAGCTCGCCAACTTTTGTTTTAAAAAGCGATCCAGTTAGTCCGACAATATCACCGATATCCCATTTTTTAAACTGCTCATTGTAGACACCTTCAGGAAGATCATCCCTTGCAACATAAATTTGAATCTTTCCGGTAGTGTCCTGGATATGAGCAAAACTTGCTTTTCCCATGACTCGCTTGAGCATAATTCTTCCGGCAATTGTGACTTCAATTTTTTTCTCTTCAAGAGAGTCCTTATCCAGTCCATCATATTGCTCAGTAATTTCTTGAGCAAAATCTTTTGGCCTAAAGTGATTTTTAAAGGGGTTGCCCTGCTTACGAAGCTCTTTTAGTTTTTCGCGTCTTTCAGCAATGAGTTTATTGTCCGAATTTTCCATCATATTTTGTTTCAATATCCTTCTTGGCAAGACGCTTAGAGTGTTTCATATCTCTCTTAGAAAGCAGATCTTTTCCTAATCTTTTATAAAGCGTGCCTCTATTAAAATATGCTTGATAAAAAGTTGGATCTAACTCAATAACCTGCGTCAAATCTTTGAGCGATTTATCAAACTCAGCCATCTTTAAATAGACATTAGCCCTATTGTAGATGGCTGAAATGTAGTTATTATCCAGTTTTATCGCCTGATTGTAGTAAAAAATTGCCTTTTTTGAGTTATGTAATCTATCAAAACAATTACCAATATTGTTCAGTAGTCCAGTGTCGTTGGGATTAATTTCAAGTGCTTTTTTTAAGTAATTAATGGCCTTCTCAAAATCTTCTTTTTCCTGAGCAAAATAACCAAGACAATAGAGGGCTTCTGAACTATTTGGGTTGATCTCAAGAGCCTTCTGGATTGATTCAATAGCTAAGTCAGTGCTTCCCTCTTTAAAGTGAAGATCTCCGATATTTAAAAGCGCATTCGACTTAATGTCTTTTGGACAATCTGAGACAGTAATTAATTTTTGCCAGGACGCAATAGCAGAGGAGGTATCTCCAACTTTTTGATAGTTATATGCCTCAACCATAATGTCTGAAATCTCTTGTTCGCTCATAAAGTGCAGTATTAGTCTTTCAGAAATTTTTTAGCTTTTGAGGTGTCGATTTTCTTTGAATTTTTATTGGCCTTATTAAAGGATCGAATAAAAACCAAAACTCCAATCATGAGAAAAACCACAGGGGCAAAATATAGGATGTAATTTTTCAAATCAAGACGTGGCTTAAAATCAACAAATTCGCCATATCTTTCCACCATAAATCCCTTAATTTCTTGATCACTTTGACTATTTAGAATCATTTTTTTAACTTGATCTCTAAGTGTTTTAGATAAATCAGCATTTGAGCCCCCAATACTTTGACCTTGGCAGACTGGACATCTGATTTCATCAATTAACTGTCTGTATCTTTTTTCTTGCTCATCACTCACAAAATCATTAGCAATTGAGACAATTGGAATAATTAAAGTAAAGGCAATCACTAACCTTATAAAATACTTCATAAATTTCAAAAATTAATCTTTCGCATATTTTAACTGATGGCAGAAATCACTCTTGATGATATTTCATTAAGCTTCTCTGAGAAACCCTTATTAGATGGAGTTAATGCTAGTATTTTCAACGGAGACAAAATTGCCCTTATTGGAAGAAATGGTGAGGGAAAATCAACTTTAATAAAAGTTCTTGCTGGAATTATCAAACCTGACGATGGAGAAATCCGTCAAAAAACTGGCCTAACTATTGGCTATCTTGAGCAAACACTTCCGGCTGATAATGACAAAACAGTTTACGAGATTGTCTCTTCTGGGTTAGGAGATGTTGGCAAACTGATTTTAAATTACCAAAATGCGCTAAATACTGAAGACCATGATAAGGCAGGCATTATTCAACATCAGATTGATGAGTTAAACGCCTGGTCAACTTTTCACGAAATCCATACTCTTCTGGATAAGTTTGAATTAGATCCTAAACAAAAAGTATCAGAACTTTCTGGTGGCTGGAAAAGAAGATTGATGCTCTCAAAAGCTCTAATCAGCAATCCAGATGTGTTATTGCTGGATGAGCCAACGAACCACATGGATATCAATTCCATTATTTATCTTGAGAATTATTTAAAAAATTTCACAGGGATCTTAATACTAATTAGCCATGATAGATCCTTTGTAGATGCAATTGTTAACCGTGTTTTTGATCTTGACCGTGGACTTTTGACCACATTTGATTGTGGATTCAAAGACTATCTAGTCAGAAAAGATAACCTGCTTAACTCTGAGAATATTGCTAATCAAAAGTTCGAGAAAAAATTAGCCCAGGAAGAAATCTGGATAAGACAAGGTATTAAGGCTAGACGTACTCGAAATGAAGGGAGAGTTAGAGCACTAAAGGAAATGCGTAAACAGTTTATCAATAAGAGAACTAAGCAAGGTACGGTTAAAATTCAAGACATCAATGAAGACGTTAAAAGAAACTCTAAATTAGTCTTTGAGCTGAAGAATATCTCCTATAGCTTTAATGATAATCAACTAATACAAGACTTTTCTCAAATCATCCTAAAAGGCGAAAAGATTGGGATTATTGGTGGAAATGGTGTCGGAAAAACGACTCTTATTAAATTATTATTAGACCAATTAGTTCCCACTAAAGGCTCTATTAGACGTTCTAAAAATATCGAATTAGCTTATTTTGATCAAATTAATGAATCTTTCAATCCTGAAATGAAAGCAATGGATTTTGTATCAGGAGGAAAGGAATATATTGATATTGGAGGAAAAAATAAACATATCATTGGTTATCTAAGACAGTTTCTTTTTACTGGAAAACAGGCAATGTCACCAATAAGGATGTTCTCAGGTGGGGAAAAAAATCGATTACTCCTTGCAAAAATCTTATCAAAACCAGCAAATCTTATCATTCTTGATGAGCCAACAAATGATTTAGATGTGGAGACATTGGAGTTACTAGAGGAAATGTTAGTTGAATACAAAGGGACTCTAATTGTCATATCTCATGATAGAACTTTTCTAAATAATGTCGTAAGCTCTACAATTGTGATGAATGGCGATGCTGACATCAAACATTATGCTGGAGGTTATGATGATTACCTACTATCGACTAATAAAGCAAAAAAACAATCTCATGCAATAATAAAATCATCGCCTCTAAAGAAAAAAGTTGATGATATTTTGTCTCGTGATGAGCGAAAAGAACTTGGCAGACTTCCAAAATTGATTGAGAAAAAAGAAATCGAAATTGGGCAATTGCAATTGAAATTATCTGATGCTAATGCATACAAGGATAAGATGTACAAGAAAAACATTGAGGAACTTTCCGGATTGGAAGATGAATTAAATTTTTTATATGATAGGTGGTCTGAACTTGAAAAAAGAAACTAGTCATATTTTGGTTGTCGATCTTGATCATACTTTGATAGATACTGATCTATTATTCGAATC
>VMDI01000057.1 GCA_008080915.1 Gammaproteobacteria bacterium
AGAGCAAAATTTAATGGCGCAGTCGGTAACTTTAATGCGCATTTCAGTGCTTATCCCAACTTGGATTGGGAGAGTTTTTCAAAGAGCTTCATTGAGAGCATTGGCGTCACTTATTCTCCATTCACCACTCAAATTGAGCCCCATGACTACATTGCGGAATACTTTCATGCAATCAGTCGTTTCAATACCATCTTGATTGATTTCTCAAGAGACATTTGGTCTTATATATCCAATGCCTACTTTAAACAAAAGACTGTGGCAGGAGAGGTGGGCTCTTCAACTATGCCACATAAAGTCAACCCTATTGATTTTGAGAATGCAGAGGGAAACCTTGGATTGTCAATTGCAATAGGTTCTCATTTGGCAGAGAAACTTCCTATCTCAAGATGGCAAAGAGATCTTTCAGACTCCACTGTATTGAGAAATCTTGGTTTAAGTTGCGCATATTCCTTAATTGCTTATTCTTCACTTCAACGAGGCATCGGCAAAATCGAGGTTAATAACGAGAAGATTAGACAAGATTTAGATAATGCCTGGGAAGTTTTAGCTGAGCCAATTCAAACCGTCATGAGAAGATATGGCATAGAAAACCCTTATGAAAAACTTAAGGCGCTTACTCGTGGTCAAGAAATTAATCAACAACTTATCCAAGAGTTTGTTGCTGACCTAGATATCCCAACAGAGGCAAAAGAGCATCTTATGCAACTTACTCCTTCAAGCTATATTGGTATTGCAAATAAGTTAGCAGACAAAATCTGATTATTTGAAAAATCTGTAGATAGATAAACCAATATAGGCCAATATAACACCCGTCATATTGGCTAAAAAATCCAGCCACTCACCATGTCTATTAACATAGGGCTGAAGTATCTCTATTAGTCCACCATATGCAATGAAACATAGTCCCAAAAAAAGATAATATTTGGGTCTAGAGACTGCGCTGGGTAGGGCTAGAAAAAAATACGCTATCAGGTGATGTGTCTTATCAGTTCCTGGGACATCAGGTAATTTAGGCAAGGGTGATAGACTAAGTATAGTGATAACGATTAGCAGGAGAATCGTAATGAGTTTCCAATGGTTTTTAATCAATAAACTCAATTTGTCATAGGAAGATATTCATCATTGTCATCATAACAACAAGGAATAAAACCGTCATAATTCCACCAGCCTTCATGAAGTCAGGAACCCTGTAACCACCTGGACCCATAATCAGCGCATTGACCTGATGAGTAGGAATTAGGAATGAGTTAGAGGTAGCAATGGCAACCGTCAGTGCATAGATAGCTGGGTCTGCCCCAACTTGAATTGCTATGTTGACAGCAAGCGGAACCAAAAGCACAGTAGCACCCACATTCGACATTACAAGTGTAAAGAAAGTTGCTAGGACTGCTATGGCAGATTGAATAATCCACGGAGCTGCATTGCCTGTAGCCGAGACAACCTCTTCAGCAATCCATTTTGCTGTGCCTGTAGTTTCAACTGCCATGCCTAGAGGTATCAATGATGCAAGTAGAAATACTGTCTTCCAACTAACAGCATTGTATGCTTCTTCTACTTTGAGAACTCCGGAGAGAATCATTCCCATTGCGCCTGTGAGAAGAGCAATTGAAAGTCTTATGTCAGTGAACAAGACCATGAACAAGGCAATTGCAAAGAAAAGACCTGCCCATCTAACTTTCTTAGGACGAAGTTTTTCAGCTTTTGGATATTCGGTAGTGATAACAACAAAATCCTTGTTGTCGGAAATTCTTTCTAGATCAATCCATGAAGTAAAAACAATCAGGGTATCTCCAGCATGAAAAGGAATACTTCTAATATTATCACCTTCCCTCATAGTTTCTCCATCACGGTGAAGGCCAATAGTTGAAAGACCATAAGTCTTTCTCATCCAAACATCTCTCGCACTTTTGCCAATAAGACTTGATCCAGGTGGAATAACTATCTCAGCAATACCAGATTTATTACTCTCTAGAACATCTGATAACACTTTTTCACCATCACGTTTTGGCAGGTTATATTTTTCAACAAAATTTGAGAGATCTTCTGGGTCAGCAACAATACCCAAAACCATTCCTGGTTCTAGACCGGTATCTCTGGCAATAGCTCCTGAACCATAATTCGCATTACCACCTACATACTTATCAGCAATAACTCTGATACGCTCAGAAGTCTCGATGTCATCTAATTGTTTACCAATCAAATCACATCCCTCGGTGATGACTACTTCAGCAACCTTGTAATTGAGATTGTAGACATCTCTAAATTGAGACATTGGGTCTTTTTTAGAATTATCAGAATCAGTTTTTGCAGCAGGGAGAACAAATCTACCAGCGATGACAAAATAAATAATTCCGACACTAACTAGAAAAATTCCGATGGGTGTTACAGAAAATAAACTCCAAGTTTGCATTTGTTGATCAGCAGGTAAAGATTGATTTGAGGTAAGTATCAAATCATTCAAAAGAATTAAAGGGCTTGAACCGACCATTGTCATTGTTCCGCCTAAGATTGCACAGAAACCCATCGGCATCAATAGTCTCGACATTGGAAGACCTGATCGAGTTGAAATTCTAGACACTACAGGCAGAAATAATGCTGCTGCACCGACGTTTTGCATAAATGAGGATATGAATGCAACCGTTGCAGAAATGATAGGAATGATTCTTGATTCAGTTTTGCCGCCTATCTTTAGAATAAACGAGGCCACCCTTGTCATAATTCCTGTCTTATCTAGACCTGCACCTATAATCATGACGGCAATAATTGACATGACCGCATTGGAGGAGAAGCCATCAAACAGTCTTTGTGTATCCACAAGACCTGTCTTAATTCCCATCACAGGAGAGAATAGAGTGGTTAAGCCAAGGAGTACCATAATAGTGGCTGCTGCAACATCTACTTCAACAATCTCGAAAGCGAATAAATATATTGTCAGAAGTAAAAAACCCATTACCCAAGCAACCTCTATAGTTGGAACAACAGTCGCCATGTAGAGTCCTAAAATCAGAAACAAAATTCCAGCGATGGTTTTCTTAAGATCAAAAATATTTTTCATGGATTATTACTTCCTTAAATAACGGAGTAGAAATTTGTGGCAAAAACCACCTACGAACTTTAGGGTTAATATGATACCGATTAGAATCCATAGAGTAAATAGACATTTTTTACAAAAATGTTTTTCTTATGTAATAACTGATATAATTCACGTCCTTTAAATCTTTTCTTAAATAATTAGGAGCAAAAAACCATGGTTAAAATTCGTTTAGCCCGAGGTGGAGCCAAGAAAAGACCTTTTTATTCAATTGTTGTTACTGACTCTAGAAAAAGAAGAGACAGCGCATACATTGAGAGAATTGGATATTTCAATCCAGTTGCTCGTGGTCAAGAGGTTAGGCTTACTCTCGAAGAAGATCGTTTAACTTTCTGGCAATCTAAGGGTGCCCAGTTGACTGACAGGGTATCACAACTCGTTAAAGAGTTTAAGGATCCTTCAATTCGTGAAAAACAATTAGCTGCTAAAGCTGCTAAGATTGAAGCAATTAAGGCAAAAGCTGAGGCAGAAGCTAAAGCTGCTGCTGAAGCCGCAGCCGCTGAGGAAGCTGCAGCTGCTGCAGAAGAAGCTGCTGCTGCAGAAGCAGAGGCAACAGCTGAAGAAGCTGAAACTCCAGCAGAAGAAGCAGCACCAGAAGCAGAGGCTGAGGCTAAAGAAGAATAATTCAAATTGCCACATTCTAATGTGAACGAAAAAAGGCTGTTGGTTGGAAAAATCAATGGCCTTTTTGGCGTTAAGGGCTGGTTAAAAGTTTTTTCCTATACGGACCCAAGAAAAAATATTCTGAAGTATTCACCTTGGTTAGTTGAAATTAATGGAGAATGGAAAGAGTTAATTATCCAAGAGGGCAAAGAGCATTCTAAAACCATCATTGCACATATTGAAAATATTGATGACAGAGATTTGGCTTGTCAATTTTTAGGTCAGGATATTTATATATATAAAGAACAACTTCCTGAATTACCTGAAGGTGAGTTTTACTGGGACGACTTGGTTGGTATGAAAGTAGTTGGATTAAATGGTTATGACTTTGGTAGGGTTGAAGGGATGCATGATACCGGAGCGAATCAAGTCATGATTGTATCAACCCAAGACCAGAAAAGATTAATTCCTTTTTCAAAACCTTATTTAATCTCAACTGAATTGGATAAGAAGTTAATCACCGTTGATTGGGACCCTGAGTTTTAATTTTTTTCTTGGGAAGTCTCCATAATAAACTCTCTAAAGCGACTTGCAATCGGAGATAAATAACTATCCCCATTGTGAACAATGTGCCAATATCTCACCAATGGGAAACCTTCAACATTCAATTGTCTGATAGTTCCTGCCTCAAGCTGAAGGCTAACTGTATGTTTTGAGACAAAACCAATTCCAAGGCCTGCTTGAACTGCCTCAATAATTGATGAGTTAAGATTTATCTCAATGCCAGAGTTAAACTCTAAGCCTGTCATCCTCTCAATAGTTTGTCTGGTTCCAGAACCCGCTTCTCTAGTAATAAGTGTCTCAGACCTTAGGTCATGAATAGTAACCCTTGGTCTTTGAAGTAATTGATGTTTAGGATGCACAATAGGGATTAAAGGATTTTCCATAAAAGGAACAGTTGCCAAATCCATCGTTGATGGTGGCTCACCCATAATTACCAAATCCACTTCATGATTGGTTAGCTTATCAATGAGAGTTGCCCGGTTAGCAACTTCAAGAAAGAATGTCATATGAGGATACCTTCTTTTGAATCTTGCAAGAATTCTTGAAGCAAAAACATTGGTTGTGGTGGCTACTGCAATCTGCAGATGTCCAGCCTCGGGATCAATGGCTTGATCGATATCCACTTTGACACGTTCAAGTTTGTCAATGATGTCAACACTAGCTCTGTAAAGCTTTTGTCCAATGTAAGTTGGTTTCACAGTCTTGCCTTTGGTGGTCAATAATTCAGAACCCACATTCTCAGATAACTGTTTTATTTGCATATAAACTGCAGGCTGGGTAAGGAATAACTCCTTGCTAGCTTTGGTGAAACTCTGATTTCTAACCACTGATTCAAAGCTGTAAAGTTGCTTGGTCGTATAATTAATCATAATAAATCCTTATTATTTTTTAAATAAATATTATTTTTATTTATATATTACCTAATGTAACATCTTTGTCAAACTTAGTAATTTAATGAAATAAATTCTTTTTATTAGTTTTTTTTGTTTTATTTTATAGGAGGGCTGTATGGCCAAGAAATACGAAGCGGGTGTAAAGGATTACCGCGAAACATACTGGCAACCAAATTATGAGCCATTAGATTCAGACTTATTGGCTTGTTTCAAGATTACACCTCAAGCAGGCGTTGATCGTGAGGAAGCTGCTGCTGCGGTTGCTGCAGAATCTTCAACTGGTACATGGACAACAGTATGGACAGATCTACTAACTGATATGGATTACTATCGTGGTCGTGCATACAGAATCGAAGACGTTCCTGGCGATGATAGTTGTTTCTATGCATTCATTGCTTATCCAATTGACCTTTTTGAGGAAGGGTCAGTTGTAAACGTTTTAACTTCTCTAGTGGGTAACGTATTCGGATTTAAAGCAGTAAGAGCACTTCGTTTAGAAGATATTAGATTTTCTCTTGCATATGTGATGACTTGTAATGGTCCTCCACATGGTATCCAAGTGGAAAGAGATAAGATGAACAAGTATGGACGTCCAATGTTAGGTTGTACTATTAAACCTAAATTAGGTCTTTCAGCTAAAAACTATGGTCGCGCAGTTTACGAATGTCTTCGTGGTGGTCTAGACTTCACAAAGGATGATGAAAACGTAAACTCACAACCGTTTATGCGTTGGAGAGATCGTTTCTTATTCTGTCAAGATGCTATTGAAACAGCTCAGGCTGAGACTGGTGAGAGAAAAGGTCACTACCTTAATGTAACTGCTCCATCTCCAGAAGAGATGTATGAGCGTGCAGAATTCGCAAAAGAAATTGGCACACCTATTG
Source organism: Gammaproteobacteria bacterium (assembly GCA_008080915.1). GTDB lineage: Bacteria > Pseudomonadota > Gammaproteobacteria > PS1 > Pseudothioglobaceae > VMDI01. Next base: position 6,036 of record VMDI01000057.1, read on the forward strand.
TTATGCATGACTTCTTCACAGGTGGTTTTTGTGCAAACACAGGTCTAGCTCGTTATTGTCGTAAGAATGGTTTATTACTTCATATTCACCGTGCGATGCACGCTGTTGTTGACCGTAATCCACACCACGGTATCCATTTCCGTGTTCTTGCTAAGACATTAAGACTTTCTGGTGGTGATCACATGCACTCTGGAACAGTTGTCGGTAAGCTAGAAGGCGATCGTGAAGCAACATTAGGTTGGATTGATTTAATGCGTGAATCATTTATTCCTGAAGATAGAAGTAGAGGTATTTTCTTCGATCAGGATTGGGGTTCAATGCCAGGTTTATTCCCTGTAGCTTCAGGCGGTATCCATGTATGGCACATGCCAGCACTAGTTGCAATCTTTGGCGATGATTCAGTCCTTCAGTTTGGTGGCGGTACATTAGGTCACCCATGGGGTAATGCTGCTGGTGCAGCTGCAAACCGTGTTGCTGTTGAGGCATGTGTTGAAGCTAGAAATAGAGGTATGGATGTTGAAAGAGAAGGTAAGACAGTTCTGACTAAAGCTGCAGAGCACAGTCCTGAACTTAAGATTGCTCTTGAAACATGGAAAGAAATTAAGTTTGAATTCGATACAGTCGACAAGCTTGATGGAACTAACCGTTAATAAATATTTAATAAATTAAGAGGAAATAGTCATGAGTGATATGCAAGATTATAAATCAAGTCCTAAATATGAAACATTTTCGTATTTACCTGCTATGACGCCTGAGCAAGTAAAGGCACAAATTGCCTACATCATTGCTAACGGTTGGAACCCTGCAATTGAGCACGTCGAACCGAGCAGAGCGTTTAATTATTATTGGTACATGTGGAAGCTGCCATTCTTTGGTGAGCAGTCAGTTGATGCTGTTCTAGCAGAACTAGATGCATGTAAAAGAGACTACCCTGGTCACCATGTTCGCCTAATTGGATATGACAATTATGCGCAAAGTCAAGGCATGGCTTTTGTAGTTCATCGCGGTTAATTTGATATAGGAGAATAACATGAGTGGAATTACAGGAATCGCACTAGGAATGATCGAGACAAGAGGTCTTGTTCCTGCAATCGAAG
>VMDI01000028.1 GCA_008080915.1 Gammaproteobacteria bacterium
GAGAAGGGAAGTGTATATTTTTCGGCAAACTTTTTATGCGATTCAACATCATCAACACTAACACCATAAACAACCGCTTTTTTTGCCAAAATTTTATCCGTCGCATCCCTAAAACTGCATGCCTCAGTAGTACAACCAGGGGTGTCATCCATGGGGTAGAAGTATAGTATTACCCATTTACCAAGATTCTCTTTAAGAGTCTTTGTTTGTCCATTTTGATCAGGTAGAGAAAAGTCAGGTGCTCGATCTCCAATACTCAGAGCAGAAGCAGTTCCACTCAAAAGAAAAATTAATAATGTGACTAACTTCTTAAACATACAATAACAAAATAGATAAGAAAAATATTAGTCTAATCGTTTTTGGGTATCCTTTAAATACTAATTTTTATGGTTATTGTATTTACGAATTAAACCCATGACAAAAGATAGACAGAAAATCCTTATAACGGGGGCTGGTCAAAGGATTGGCCTATATTTGTGTGAGTCCCTTCTTAGAGATGGTTTTCAACCAATCATTACTTACCGCAAAAGTCGTCAACTAATTGAGAATCTTGAACAGAAGGGCGTAATCGCCATTCAAGCTGATTTTTCAAGTCAAAAAGGGGTTAGTGATTTTATCGATACCTTAAAGACTCATACTTCAAAGTTAAGAGCTATTATTCATAATGCATCAACCTGGTCCAAAGATGAGTCAATTGTTGATAATCCAGAAGAATTTTCCGCTTTAATGAATGTCCATGTTTTTGCCCCCTATTGGATTAATACTCAATGTCAGACCTTATTAGAGGCAAATGATGGCCTTGCAGATATTATTTCCTTGACTGATTTCACAGTGACCAAAGGAAGTGAAAAGCATGCGGCTTATATTGCATCAAAAGCAGCGCTTGAGAGTTTAACGCTATCTTTTGCTAAGAAATTTGCACCCAAAATTAAGGTTAACTCTATCGCACCAGCTTTAATTATGTTTAATGAGGGAGATGATGAAGATTATAAAAAGGATCGTTTAGATCGTTCAGCTCTTAAAATCGAACCAGGTCCTAAGGTCGTCTATGAGGCGGTGAAATATTTAATGGATAACTCTTACACTACGGGAACTGTAGTTCCTCTAAATGGCGGTAGAAATTTAATTTAGAAAGAGTATTGGGTTAAGTTTATTGAGAAGGAGATTTGATATTATCGGATAACCAATCCAACCCTTTTGAAATTCCATCTCTAGCCTTTTCAACACCTTTTTCAATAAACTCTTTGCCATCGTTTACACCTTCACTCACGCCATCTTTGGCATTTTTGTAAGTGCTTTTAGTGTTCGCTTTCACTTTATCGATACTTCTTTCAATTTTGAGTTCATCTTGAAGGAGAAGATCAAGTTTTTGCTCAATTCGATCAAGTTGACTTCCCATTCGATTAATTCGCTCATACTTGTCATTCAATGATCCTGCAAAAGAAGTAAGTGAGATTGAAGTAAGGATTACCAGGGAAATTTTGCGCATAACACTCTCTTGAATTAGATAACAAATTATCAAAATTATATCTCAATGTGTTCTTAAGTTACCTGTAAATATGGACTCGTCAAAATGACTAATTTTTTCTTTAGAATTCTCTATAAGAAAAAAAGTGATATGTGCATGACTGAAAGAAAAAATTCGGCTATTTTTAAAAATGACTCTAATTTCATCTACTCTTTTTTGAAGATATGATTCTCTTTCAACTCTTGGAAAATATTGAAAAATTAATAGATTAGAATCTAGATCTTTGAAATGTTCTAACTCCTCAATCCACAGATACTTATTCGCATTATTTGAGCTTTTTTTGACGCTAGGTACAGAAATTCCATTATCTGGATCGAAGAAAATCAAGTCAGAGTTAATTATTTTTTGATGGTGTCTCAACCAATACTCTTTCCTTTCATGAAAATTTTGAGGCAGAAGATCACTGATAAAAAAAGAATCAGAGGTCATGTCTGAGTTTTCATAGACATTTAAGTGTCTATTATTTGAGTTGATAGAATTTCTTAAGAAATCAAAAAGTTCAGGGTCGTGATTACGGTATTTTTCTGGAGAAAGAAGGTAGTCAATTTTTCTACCGTCATTTGAGCCATCATCGGGGGTTAGCAACCAGAAGTATGCAATGCTCCAGTCAAATTGACGCTGAAGTTGCCTTAAAAGGCCATAAGTCCAAAAATCATTGATATCACCAAAGTATTGATGTTTCAATCGAGAAATTAGAGCTCTGAAAGTTTTTGAACAGCGGTTTGAATGTTTTCCATGCTGGTTGCAAAAGAAAATCTTACATAACCATCTGCACCAAAAGCAGAACCAGGCACAAGCGCAATATTAAGTTTTTCAAGACACAGGGTTGAGAATTCAATATCATTCTTTAATCCTAATCTCTGTATCAATTTTTCAACCTTGGGAAATGAGTAGAATGCGCCATCAGAAGTAGGACAATCTACACCATCAATCTTGTTTAAATTTTCCACTAGATAATCATGTCGCATCTTGAACTCATCGACCATCATTTGAATAAATGATTGATCCCCATTGAGTGCTTCAACAGCTGCAGCTTGAGCAATTGAACAAGGATTAGATGTTGATTGACCTTGGACCTTTTTCATAGATTTAATAATTGCTTCAGGGCCTGCAGCATAACCAATTCTCCAACCAGTCATGGCATATGCTTTTGACACTCCATTGAGAACAATAGTTCGATCTTTCAAAGATGAATTAACCATCAATATATTGTAGTAAGGATCATTGTTCCATCTAATATGCTCATAGATGTCATCTGTAATGACCATAACGTGTGGATGTCTTTCTAATACCTTGGCTAAAGCAACAAGTTCTTCTTTTGAATAAACTGCACCAGTAGGATTTGACGGACTATTTATTACAAATAATTTAGTCCTATCCGTAATGGCATTTTCTAATTGTTCTGGACTGATTTTAAAATTTTCCTCAATGCCAGTCTCCACGATCACTGGGACTCCATCTGCAAGAAGAACCATATCAGGATATGAGACCCAAAAAGGTGAAGGAATGATGACCTCATCACCCGGATTGATGACTGATTGACAGAGGTTATAGAATACTTGTTTACCCCCTGATGACACCATCACTTCAGTCAAAGAATAATTTAAATTATTATCTCTTTTAAACTTCTCGATAATTGCATTCTTAAGATCAGTTGTTCCATCAACAGGGGTGTATCTAGTCAAGCCATCATTAATTGCTTGGATACCCGCTTGCTGAATATTCAATGGCGTATCAAAGTCAGGTTCACCGGATCCCATCGGGACAATCTTGATACCTTGTGATTTTAATTCGGTTGCTTTTGCGGTGACTGCAAGGGTTGCTGAGGGTTTTACATTTTGAACACGATCAGATAAAAAGTCACTCATTTCAGATGTTTAAAAAGATAAAATTGAAGGTTTTATGTTAATGAAAAAACTAGATTAATGGTGAGAGAATTTAAGCTCAAATCCAAGTTTTCTCCGACTGGCGATCAGCCTTCTGCTATCAAAACTTTGGTTGATAGTATTAACTCTGGAAATAAGTTTCAGACCCTGCTTGGGGTGACTGGATCGGGTAAGACATTTACCATGGCCAATGTTATTGCTGAAACTGGAAGACCTACCTTAATTATGGCGCCAAACAAAACATTGGCAGCCCAACTTTATTCCGAAATGAAAGAGTTTTTTCCAGAGAATGCCGTTGAATATTTTGTCTCATATTATGATTATTATCAGCCCGAGGCATATGTTCCTGCCAGTGATACTTTCATTGAGAAAGATGCTTCAATCAATGAACAAATCGAGCAAATGAGACTCAGTGCTACCAAGGCATTATTGGAAAGAAAAGATGTTGTCATTATTGCCAGTGTTTCAGCTATCTATGGTCTTGGTGACCCAGATAGTTATATGCAGATGCTGCTTCATTTAAGTGTTGGCGAATTGACAAATCAAAGGGAAATACTAGCTCGACTCACTAACATGCAATATAACAGGAATGATGTGGTGCTTGAGCGAGGAAATTTTAGGGTTAAAGGGGAGATTATTGATATCTTTCCTGCCGATTCAGATGAACTAGCACTTAGAGTAGAAATGTTTGATGATGAGATTGAAAGACTCTATTGGTTTGATCCTCTCACTGGTGAAAAGAAACAATCCCTAAATCGTGTCACTGTTTATCCACAAACTCACTATGTCACCCCTAAATCGAAGATTATGGCAGTTCTTGATAGTATTAAAAAAGAACTCAATTTGAGAAAAAAGGAGTTACTCACTCTAAATAAATTGGTGGAAGAGCAAAGGTTAGTCAGTCGAGTTCAGCTTGACTTAGAAATGATGCAAGAGCTTGGATATTGCAGTGGCATTGAAAACTACTCGAGATACCTTTCTGGAAGGAAACCTGGAGAGCCACCTCCTACTTTGATGGACTATCTTCCAGATAATGCATTGGTAATCTTAGATGAGTCACATGTTACCGTTAGTCAGATTGGTGGGATGTATAACGGAGATAGGGCAAGAAAGACAACACTCGTTGAGTATGGTTTTAGATTGCCTAGTGCTCTTGATAATAGACCACTGAAGTTTGATGAGTTCATGGACCGAGTAAATTCGTGTGTGATGGTTTCGGCAACACCTGCGAAATTTGAATTAGAGACTTCACAGGTTATCGCTGAGCAGGTTGTCAGACCAACTGGACTTTTGGACCCAGAAGTTGAAATTAGACCCGTTAAATCTCAGGTTGATGACTTGTTAAGTGAGATTCATAAAAGAGTCAAGGTGGGTTCACGAGTTCTTGTAACCACTCTCACCAAGAAGATGTCCGAACAATTAAGTGATTATCTTGCAGAACACGGAATCAAGGTTAGGTATCTGCATTCAGACATCGATACCGTTGAACGGGTAGAAATTATCCGAGACTTAAGATTAGGTGTTTTTGATGTTTTAGTAGGAATTAATCTCTTAAGAGAAGGACTCGATATTCCAGAAGTCTCACTGGTTGCTATCTTAGATGCTGACAAGGAGGGCTTCCTTAGATCAGAGCGGTCATTGATTCAAACGATGGGAAGAGCTGCGCGAAATGTTGATGGAAAGGCAATTTTATATGCTGATGAAATTACAGGCTCAATGGAAAGGGCAATCACGGAAACCAATAGAAGAAGAGAAAAACAGGAAGAATATAACACTCTCAATAACATCACACCTAAAGGAGTTTCAAAGCCAATTATCGACATACTTGATCGAGATGTTATCGAGGACGATGCAGAGCAAAAGAATAAGCATTTAGTTGAAAGACAAATGAGCCCGGTAGAATTAAAGAAAAAAATCAAAGAGCTTGAGAAGCAGATGTATGCATTTGCTGAAGAGCTTAAATTCGAACAAGCTGCAGACATTAGAAACCAAATAAAATCTCTTAAAGAAGGGCAGTTTATAAGCGCATGAGTGAAAATACATTAAACATTACCGAGATTTTTTATTCTATCCAAGGTGAGGCTTTAGAGGTCGGACTGCCTACAGTATTTATCAGATTAACTGGCTGTCCTCTAAGATGCGGGTATTGTGATACAACCTATGCTTTCAAGGGTAACAACCCCATGACCATAGATCAAATCATTGAAAAAGTCAGAGAGTTTCCTACCCATCAAGTCTGCGTTACTGGTGGTGAGCCTCTTGCTCAAAAAAATGTACATTTACTGCTTAATGACCTTGTTAAAAATAAGTATCAAGTCTCGCTTGAGACTAGCGGAAGCATTGATATTTCCGAGGTTAATCATGCTGTTTCAATTGTGATGGATGTCAAAACCCCTTCATCAGGAGAGGAGCATCAAAATTTGATTTCTAATCTCCAATATATCAAGTCGAGCGATCAAATCAAATTTGTAATTGGCGATATGGATGATTTCAGATGGACTGAAGAATTTATCCAAAATAAATCTCTAGAGGGCAATATCCTCATCTCGCCAGTTTTTGGTCAAGTGGATTTAAGAGATTTAGCTGATTGGCTGATGCAAAGTAAGATTAAAGCAAGACTTCAGGTCCAGCTCCACAAAATTATTTGGGGAGATGAACCTGGTCGATAGACTAATTGATTTCTATATTTCTTACTTTAGGTTTCGGTTCAGACAATTTCGGCATAGATACCTTTAAAACCCCATCATTAAATGTGGCGACCATATTATCTGTGTCCGCATCAACTGGAACTGATGAGCTTTGAGAAAAACTTCTTGAGGATTGCTGATTATTTCCTTCTGAGTTAGATTCAGTCTTAGAAGATGCTTTAATAGTGATCATGTTGTTATCTGTAGAGACATTAACCTGGTCTTTAGTGAAGCCATTAAGTTTCATTTCAAGAACATAACTATTCGTTTCTTTGTCAAAATATTTTCTTGAAGAGGTCCCATAACTGTTTTGATAGGCTTTCATCCTATCAAATTCTTGCTCCATGCGATTGAACTGATGATGAAAGTCACGCCAAAAATTATCATGGAAACCATCAGAAAAGAAAGGGTGATTAAATGGACTATGGGCACTCACAGAAGAAGAAACCAATAGTGCAGGTAACAAAACAGATTTAATTTTCATATCGTGTTCTCCAATTTAATTAGTTATTTAAATAATATGAGAGGTTTATTTTTTTTCAATAGAGAAAATTGAAAAATTCTCTTAAAAAAAGTAATAAATTATCGATTGGATAGCTGATCGAAGTTTTGTGCGCGGTCTCTTAGAAGATGATCCATCAAAACGATTGCTAGCATTGCTTCTGCAATTGGGGTTGCTCTAATTCCAACGCAAGGATCATGACGACCCGTAGTGATGACCTCACAAGCGTTTCCATTATCATCAATACTTTCACCAGGGAGTCTGATACTTGAAGTTGGCTTAAGAGCGATAGACACCTCAATATCTTGACCACTGCTAATCCCACCTAAGGTTCCACCAGCATTATTCGACAAAAAACCATCAGGATTAATTAGATCCCTATGCTCAGTACCTTTTTGTGTCACCGAATCAAAACCTGC
>VMDI01000023.1 GCA_008080915.1 Gammaproteobacteria bacterium
TAACTGGCTTTTCTTTGAGAAATTATTCTCTGATCTATTAATATCTTTCGGATATAAGAATATCCGCACCCCAATTGTTGAATCTACCTCCACCTTTAAAAGGGCAATTGGCGAAGTGACAGATATTGTTGAAAAAGAAATGTACACATGGCAGGATAACAATGGTGACCTCTTAACTCTTAGGCCTGAAGGTACAGCTGGTTGTGTAAGAGCAATGATTGAACACAACTTACCTAGGGAAGGAATTCAAAAAGTGTTCTACTCTGGTCCAATGTTCAGACATGAAAGACCACAAAAAGGCAGATATAGACAATTTCATCAGATTGGTGTTGAAGTATTTGGCTCTATGGCATCAAAAACAGATGCTGAATTGCTTATGATTACTCATCAATTATGGAAAAAACTTGGTCTTAATAATGTAACTCTTGAGATTAATAGTCTTGGATCTGATGTTTCTCGTCAAAATTTTAAAGAGGCTTTGGTAGGATATTTTTCTAAATTTGAAGATAAATTAGACGAAGATTCCAAGAGAAGGTTGCATACTAATCCTCTCAGAATTCTTGACAGCAAAAATCCTGATATTCAAGATATTATTAACAATGCTCCTTCATTAATAGACTATTTAGATGAGGATTCTAATCTCCATTTTATTGAGCTTCAAAATTATCTTGCCTCACTTGAAATCCCATTCAAGATTAACCCAAGATTAGTTAGAGGTCTTGACTACTACAATAGAACTGTATTTGAGTGGACCACTAATGACTTAGGCTCTCAGGGAACTATTTGTGCAGGGGGTCGATATGATGGGTTAGTTGAGAAAATGGGAGGAACTGATACCCCAGCTGCTGGATTTGCCCTTGGCGTAGAAAGACTTCTACTACTCTTAAAAGAGCAAAATAAACTAGTAGATAATAAAGCAACATCCATTTATATAGTTACCGATGGCGATAAAGCTCATGAAAAGTCATTGTCAATTTCACTTTTATTAAATGAACAATTTGATAACCTAGTTATCTATAATGATCTAAGTAACTCAAGCTTCAAAGCTCAGTTCAAAAAAGCCAATAAACACAATGTTGACTATGCACTGGTTATTGGTGAGGACGAATTACTTAGTAATGTTTATAGTCTAAAACCAATGAAAAGTTCAGATGAGCAATTGCAACTCAATGAAAGTGAATTAATTTCTTATATAGCTAAACAAACATGAAAAATTTTATTGGAGTTCACAAAACAGAAGAAGAGCAAGAAGATCAGATTAAAAACTGGTGGAAAGAAAATGGCATACAAATTATTGGTGGCGTTGTGATTGGTATTGCTGGCATATGGGGCTGGGATTATTATCAAAATCACACATATGCTCAATCAATCGAAGCGAGAGATCTCTATCTAGATTTTTCTGTAAATAACAATTCCTCTACATTACAAAACTTATCAGAAAATTTTTCTGACTCATCTTATCAAGATGAAGCAAGACTCTTATTAGCAAAAAATCAAATTAAAAATTTTGATGAATCAAGGAATACTTTACTGAGTGTGTCTAATTCATCAAACAAATATCTTGCGAATCTTGCCAAGATTCGATTGGCAAAACTTTATATTAATAATGACAATCTATCTGAAGCAGAAACTATTTTAAATAACCTTAATGATGAGTCATATAAGGGTCTTAAATTTTATATGCAGGCTCAAATATCAGAGAAAAAAAATGACCTAAGCTCTGCTAAAAATTTATATGAAGAATCTTTAAAAAATCTTTCTGAGGAATCAGGACTTAAGAACTTAATTAGACTTAAAGTCGCAGATTTGAATTAATTCTCAATGTCTATTAGTACTGTTTCCCTTGTTGGTAGACCAAACGTAGGGAAATCAACCCTTTTCAACAAGCTTTGTAAGTCCAGAGATGCTTTGGTATCTGACTTTGAAGGTCTAACTAGAGATAGACAGTATGCGGATATTAAACTCACCGACAAAAAGGTTTGTCGATTAGTCGATACAGGTGGATTAACCACTGAAGATTCGGGTATCAATAAATACATTGAAGAACAAGTAAAAATTGCGATTGAAGAATCTGAAATAGTAATTTTTTTACTTAGCGCCAAAGAGGGTTTAACAACACTGGATACTGAAATCGCTTCGATTGTTCGAAGGTATAAAAAAAATACTCTTTTAGTGGTTAATAAATCTGAAGGTCTTTCCAGTGAAAAAATTACAGAATTTTATGAGTTAGGACTTGGTGAACCACTACCAATTGCCGCTGAACATGGGTTAGGTCTTGATAATCTGAAAGAAGTAATAGCTGATCTTATTTCTGAGTCGAATGATGAAGTTGAAGAACAAATAGAGGGTATTGCTGTCGGCATTGTTGGAAGGCCTAATGTTGGAAAATCAACATTAGTTAATCGAATTTTAGGAGAAGATAGGGTTCTTGCTCTTGATATGCCTGGCACTACGAGGGATAGTATTTATATTCCTTTTGAAAAAAATAATCAACAATACACATTGATTGACACAGCTGGAATACGCAGAAAACGAAGTGTTAAAGAGAAAATTGAAAAATTTTCTATCGTTAAATCTATTGACGCAATAAAAAAATCACATGTTGTTATTTTGATCCTGGACGCGCATGAGGGTGTCACAGAGCAAGATGCTTCACTGCTGGGAATGATTGAGGACCATGGCAGAGCTCTATTAATTGTGATTAACAAATGGGATGGTTTAACTGAATATCAAAAGGAAGAAGTTAAAAGAAAGCTTGACTTAAAACTCTCATTTGTTAACTATTCCTCTATTCACTTCATATCAGCGTTACATGGATCAGGAGTGGGTAAACTTTTTTTACCTATCAATAAAGCCTATAAAAGTGCTGGCCTAGAATTTTCTACTTCTCAACTTAATAGAGTTTTAGAGAGAGCTAATCAATCTCACCAGTCTCCAAGTGTTTCTGGCAGAAAACCTAAAATTAAATTTATTCATCAATCAGGTACATTTCCACCCTCTTTCACACTTCATGGAAACCATCTAAATAATCTTCCAAATTCATATCTAAGATTTCTAAAGAATTTTTTATCCAAAGACCTTGGTATTGAAAACACACCCGTTAAGCTTGAATTCAAAAATAGTGAAAATCCTTTCAAAGATAAAGTGAATAAACTTTCAGAAAGACAGGTTAAGAAAAAAAGAAGGATGATGAAATTTGTTAAAAAGAAGTAATCTGATCGATTCTTATTTCATCAGTTTTTTTTGATATAGAAATTCTAAACTCGCAATAATTATTTTCAAAAGTTTCTGAATCATAATCATTATCGCTGCAAATACATCCATCGATATATTCTTGGAATTGAAAGCCAACTTTTGCAGTAATAGCATTATCAAGAATTTCTTTATTTAGAATATTGATAGATGAATTTTGTAAATCTATTTGACCTGAAAATTTAAAACATTCTTTTAATGAGTCTATCTTTATTTCACTATTTTTTATTAAATTCAAGATTGCCTCAGATAGGTCTGCATCAGTTATGGCAGAATTTATAAAATTAGGCACTTAGAATGAGGTTGTGCGCCTTTTTTGCAGCCTTAATAAAACTCTCAAATAATGGATGTCCATCACGAGGAGTTGAAGTAAATTCAGGGTGAAATTGACATGCGACAAACCATGGATGATCATCAAGCTCTACCATTTCAACAAGATTGCCGTCAGCTGAGCGCCCTGAGACTTTAAGGCCAGCTTTCTCAATCTTATTGATTAATAGGTCATTTACCTCATACCTATGTCTATGTCTCTCAACTATAGATGCTTGACCATAAATCTCTCTCGCATTAGATTTTTCAACTAATTTGCATTCCTGTCCACCAAGTCTCATAGTGCCTCCGAGATTGGAGTTTTCATCTCTAGTCTCTACATTGCCACTTTCATCTTTCCATTCAGTAATAAGCCCTACTACGGGATATTGTGTATCAGAATTAAATTCAGTTGAATTGGCATCAGCCATGCCTGCTTTGTTCCTGGCATATTCAATGACTGCAACTTGCATACCTAAACAAATACCTAAATAAGGAATTTTATTTTCTCTGGCGTATTTAACTGTGAGGATCTTACCCTCAATACCCCTATTTCCAAATCCTCCAGGAACTAATATTGCACTCATTTCGGATAACTCATCAGGTCCATTTTTTTCAATTTCTTCAGAATCAAAATAGTGAATATTAACTTTAGTTCTTGTGTGAATACCAGCATGAATTAAGGCCTCAGATAGCGATTTATATGATTCTGTTAGGTCCATATATTTACCTACCATTGCTATATCAACACTTTGCTCAGGATTACTTAAATCTTCTACAACTTTATCCCATTCTGACAGATTAGCATCATGACACTTAAGACCAAGCTTTCTGACAACCTCATTATCAAGGCCCTGATCATGAAGCGCTCTTGGCACCTTATAAATTGTGTCTACATCCTGTGAAGTAAAGACTGAATTAGCCTCGACATTAGTAAACAAGGCTATTTTTTTTCTTTCAGCCTCTGGCAATTCTTTTTCAGATCTGCAAATAAGGATATCGGGTTGGATACCAATACTTCTTAATTCCTTAACTGAATGCTGTGTGGGTTTAGTTTTTAACTCTCCTGCAACTTTAATATATGGCAATAAAGTTAAGTGAATAAATAATGTATTTTCTCGACCCAGCTCCAAACTTAGCTGTCTAATGGTTTCCATAAAAGGGAGAGATTCAATATCACCAGCAGTTCCACCAATTTCTACTAGAGCAATATCAGACCCTTCAGCGCCTTCAAGGGTTAACTTTTTAATCTCGTCAGTTATGTGAGGAATAATTTGAACCGTTGCACCAAGATAATCACCCCTTCTCTCTCTTTCGATAACATTCTCATAGACCCTTCCTGCCGTGAAATTATTTCTTTTAGACAATTGAATCCTAACAAAACGTTCGTAATGTCCAAGATCTAAGTCAGTTTCAGCACCATCATGCGTTACAAATACTTCACCATGTTGAAATGGGCTCATTGTTCCAGGATCTACATTAATGTATGGATCAAGCTTAAGAAGGGTGATATTTAAGCCCCTTGATTCAAGAAGAGTTGCAAGAGATGCGGAGGCTATACCTTTGCCCAAAGAAGAAACAACGCCACCAGTTATGAATATATATTTTGTTGACATTACAATACAACAAAGGTGAAATAGGTATGATACACAAATCTTCTAATAATTTGCCAATATCTGTTTTTAAATGAGTTATAAGGAATTTATTAAGCTTTTATATAAATACATAAGCCAGCATATTGGCAAGCTCATATTTACTTCTCTATTAATGATCTTAGCTACAGCTTTAGAGAGTTCAATTCCAGAAATTACTGGTCAAATTGTTGATAAACTTTTCAACGCTGAAAGATCATCTTCAACCACTGTTCTCTACTCATTAATAATATTTGGGGTAATTAGCCTCAGTGCAATTTTCTCTCTTGTTTCCTTATCCACTAATTCTTGGGTTGCTAATAAGGTGGTTATGGATATCAGAGTTGATATGTTTAAAAAACTACTAAAGCTTCCAAAAAAGTTTTTTGATAGGACATCTTCCGGAAAAATACTTTCAAAATTAACTTTTGACGTAGAACAAATCGCTGGAGCTGCATCAACTATATGGTTAGATTTTATTAAGGCATCAGTTACTGTATTTATTTTGGTTATTTATCTTTTCTATAAAAACTGGCAACTGAGTCTTAGTTTAATAGTTATTCTTCCAATTGTATTTATTGCCGTTAAAAAGTCGTCTTCAAGAATGAGGAATTCAAGTTCTCAAGTACAAAAATCAATTGGCGATATGACGCACCTTTTGGAAGAGAATATATCTGGCAATTCAGTCATAAAAATTTTTGAAGCAGAAAAATATGAAAAGGATAAATTTGACCATCAAGTTAATAATGTACGTCAACAAAGATTCAAAGTAGATTTAACCGCTGCTGTTAACTCTAATCTAATTAATATTCTTTTAGGATTATCACTAGCAATGGTTGTTTATTTTTCATCTTTTTCCCTGCAAATGACTGCTGGTGAATTTTTGTCTTACTTTACGGCGTTGGCAATGTTAATTAAGCCTGCAAAAACTTTAGTAAATATTAACAAACCTTTTCAAGTTGCTTTAGCCGCGGGCCAGAGCGTATCCGCATTTCTTAATGAAGAAGAAGAATCTAATAATGGAAAGAAGTCTGTCAAGAAACTCAATGGAGATATTAATTTTGAAAATATTTTGTTTTCATATGAGCCGAATAAATTAGTTCTTAATAACTTCTCTTTGTCGGTCAAAGCCGGGGAAACGATTGCCATTGTGGGTCCAACTGGAAGCGGGAAAACAACAATAATTGATTTGTTAACTAAATTTTATATACCTCAATCTGGCTCTATTTTTATTGATGGTATTGATATTAAAAAGCTTAATAATCATTCCTTAAGAAGTAATATTGCGTTCGTTGATCAAGGCACTAGACTTTTTAATGACACCATTAGAGCCAATATTGCCCTAGGTAAGTCAGATGTCATGTCATTTGAAACAGTCAAAGAATCGGCTGTTAAGGCTGAAGCAATTGAATTTATTGATAATCTTGAGAAACAATTTGATACAGATATTGGTGACAATGGTCAATTACTATCTGGTGGTCAAAGACAAAGACTTGCCATAGCCCGTGCCATAGCCAAGGATGCTTCTATTCTTATACTTGACGAAGCTACCTCTGCACTGGATTCCTCTACAGAAAAATTAGTTCAAAAGTCAATAGCAAAAATGACTCAA
>VMDI01000061.1 GCA_008080915.1 Gammaproteobacteria bacterium
GTTTTTACAAAATCATTAAACAAGATCTGTGTTCTTGTATATCTGTGTGGCTGAAAAATCACAAAAAGTCTTTTATCTTTTCTTGTTTCCTTCAAAGCGCTTAGAACTGCATTAATCTCATTAGGGTGATGCCCATAATCATCAAAAACCTCGACTTTTGAATTATTAATATTCACTACTCCATGACTATCAAGTCTTCTAGCTACACCCCCAAAAGAATTAAGAGCAGTTTGAACTATTTCTGAATCAATTCCTAATTCAAAAGCAATCGATACTGCAGCAAGTGCATTAAGAACATTGTGCTTACCAACTAGGTTAAGGCTAACATCAAAAGGAGTTTCATGATGATCAGAAACCACTTTAAAAGTCATAGAGCTATTTGAGAATTCAATATCTTTGGCGTAAAGATTATTTTTAGAATCAAAACCATAACTAATAATCTTTCTGTGAATATTCTTCTGAATTGAAGTAAGATTTTTATCTTCTCCGCAAACTATACAAGTTCCATAAAAAGGAAGATTGTTAGCAAATTGTGCATAGGCTTTCTTCAACCTTAGAAATGAGTTGTTGTAGTTTTCTAGATGATCTTTGTCAATATTTGTGATGACTGAGATCATTGGATTTAACATCAAAAAAGAACCATCAGATTCATCAGCCTCAGCGATTAAATAGTCGCTTTCACCTAAATTTGCATTTGATCCTGAGGATTTTAGTATCCCTCCAATAACGTACGTTGGATCAAGGCCAGCTACGGACATGATGTGACTAATAAGACTTGTTGTAGTGGTTTTACCATGGGTTCCTGCTATGGCTATACCATATCTAAATCTCATTAATTCAGACAGCATTTCTGCTCTTGGAACTATAGGTATTCCTAACTTCAAAGCTTGAATTAATTCTGAGTTAGAGTCATCAATTGCACTCGAAACTACAACCGCTTGCTGCTGGTTAATATTGTCAGGATGATGGCCAATTGAAATTTTCATTCCCATCAATTTAAGATGGTCAGTAATAGAAGATTGCTGTATATCAGAACCAGAAACCTCAAAACCCAAGTTGAATAAAATCTCAGCTATACCGCTCATTCCTGAGCCGCCGACCCCAATAAAGTGGATTTTATTAACTTTAATTTTAAAATTCAAAAGATCATAGATTTTTGAATTATTTTTCATATCTTTTTCTAATTTTTAAACACAGTAACTAATGCAAAACATTGAATACCATGCCCTTTTCCAAATTCAGTTAAACCCTCTCCTGAGGTGGCTGTAATTCCCACATCAAACTCCGAGATTTGGAGGTAATTACTAATACTTTGTCGCATATCCTTAATCTTTGGATTAATTTTTGGAGTAAGACACTCAATAGAGAGAGCTACATGACTAACTTTCCAATCTTTAAGATATTTTAGGGACTCCTTGAGGTATATAGAACTATCAGTGATACCTTTTTCACAAAGTTTATCGGCTTCAGAGCCAAGAATATTAACAGTAGTAATTGATGAAATAGCATTCGTAAGCGCATGAAAGATAACATCCCCATCACTATTAGCAGCTAATCCACGCTCACCTGGAAACAAGACACCAGCAAGTATCAATGGCTTTTCGAGATTATTCTCAAATTTATGTGAATCTTGTCCTAAACCAGTTTTAACTTTCATATTTATTTAAAAAATAATTAGCTAGATGGATATCATCGGGAGTAGTAACTTTAATATTACTCTCACTACAAGTAAAAATCTTAGAATTTCCTCCATAATTCTCAATCATTGAGGATTCATCAGTAAAGATTGCATTATCTTTATCTGCCCTCTGTAAAGCATTCTGAAGTTCTTTGAGTTGATATATTTGCGGAGTTGCAGCACGCCATAATGAGTCTCTATCAATTGTATTATTTGTGAAGCCTTTATGTGCTCTTTTGACTGTATCAATGATAGGAATAGCGAGCAGACCACCATGATGATTTTTTTCAATATCTTTAATTGCATTCGTGATATCTAATTTTCTAACACAAGGTCTCACAGCATCATGAACCATAATCCAATCGTCGTCATTGGCATGTTTTTTAAGTTGATCAATAGCGTTTGAAACTGAATTAATTCGTTCCGATCCACCAGTAACAATAGCGATAATCTTAGAATGATTATAGTAATTAGATTCCTGAAACATTTTGTCATCAGGATTAATAGCAATTACAATTCCTTTGATTTTGTCAATCTCAATGAAAGTCTTGATGACCTGATCAAGAATGGTTCTTCCATTATCAAGAGGAAGATATTGTTTTGGCATTTGACTCTGCATTCTTTTGCCAATTCCAGCTGCTGGAATGACCACGTAGAAATTACTCACAATTTAAAATTATTTCAAAGATAAATGAATTATAAAGAGTCTGTTATTTTTCAGATTGAATCTTTGAAGGTAATTGAAAAAATATCTCATCAGGTTTGATCATCCTAAATCGATACCTTGCATTTGACTCAATAATTTCTAGATCTTTTTCCTTGGAATTTTCAAGTTTTAACTTGATTTCAGAATTAAGTTGAGTGAGTTTATTAATCTCTTGGACTTTGAGTTCTATATGATTATTTCTATCAATAAGAGTTTGCAAAAGTCGCGCATCAACAAAAATATATTTAATAAGTGAGAATATTAAAACAACAAGAAAAAGGGTGAGCCAGTTAACCTTGACAAAAAGGAATAATTTTCTGTAGAAATTTAAAGATTTAAATACTTTACTATTCAATTACTCTGATAAAGCTTTACCGTCTTTACCATCTTGAATAAACATCAAAATTCCACCGCCAACGATATAAAGACCCGCGGCTATAACTGCAATTGCAGCAACATATTGGCCAAGACCAGAGATTATATCGAGATAAGAAAGCAGTATTAACGCTACAGGAAGAACAAGGGTAATCGCTAATGTAGTCAGGAGCAAAAAATGTCCTTTAGTTGTGGAATTATCTGTTGCCATATAAGTTTTTTATACTTTTATTGACCAAATTATAATAAATTTATTTCATCAATAGCTTAGTTTTTGAAATTTTGTCATGCAAAGCATCATTCTCCTTGTCTATAAATTGGTAGAAGTACCCTAAACCAAAAAAGGCAAATGAAAACCAACTGAACACCAATCTTTTAGAGGCTATGGTATATGAAAGTTTCTTGTTATCGGTGGTTTGGATTTTGAATTTCCAGGCCATCATGCCGACAGTCTGACCCCTAATTACCCATGAAAATACATAATAGTAGTAGATAGCAGGGAGGGTAACTAAATAAAAAAGAATTCCACTTGTATCTTCCTTTCCGATGAAAACGATTACTGCAATTACATCAAGAAATAAAATTAATGAAAATACAATGAATAAGTCATAAGTAATAGCACCAAGTCTTCTGAAAAAATTTACATTACTTTTCATCTTTATTCATTAAAAGTTCAGGATTAATTGCGGTTGTGTTTAAGTAGACACCCCAATGAAGATGAGGTCCTGTGGATCTTCCCGTTGTTCCAACTTCTCCAATATTATCGCCGATTTTTACTTCTTGTCCTTCATTTACATTTATTTTATTGAGATGAATATACGCACTAATTAACCCCATTCCATGGTCAATAAAAACTGTTTTGCCGTTGAAATAGTAATGACCAGTGAGAATCACCTTTCCACTTGCTGGTGAGGTGATTTTTGTGCCTATAGGTGCCGCATAATCAAGTCCAGTATGCGGTCTTCTAGGTTGTCCATTGTAAAATCTTTTGAGACCAAATCGGCTAGTCTTAGTTCCCTTAACAGGCAAGGTAAAAAAACCCACAGATTTAGCCTCTTCAGAGTAGGTATTTCTTGCACTAGAAAGAATGTCTCTTTCTTTCATGATTCTATCTATATGTTTTTTTGATGGTTCAACATATTTTTTCTTTTCTCCGGTAAGTGTGATGTGTTGCTCATCATAAATTTTAGGGTGGACTTCAAATTTCAGATCTCGATGGCTAAAATCACGAACAGTGATTGTTTTTAAACCGGGTTTCGTCAAAATAGGAATTCCAACAATGGCCTGCCATCGGCCCTCAGAAATCTTTTGCGTATAAAGTGATTTATTGGCAAAAAAGGCTTTTGGATTTGAATGGTTTGTTTCAAAATCGATGACAGCAATTCCCCCTGGTACTGATTCATTCTGAACCATCAGGATAGCAATTGAATGATTGCTAATAAATAAGAATGATAAAAGACTAATTTTTAGAAATTTTTTCAACACTTGACGTAATAGTTGCATCTTTTAATCTTGTGTAAATTTTATCCTTAACATTGATTTGATTAATATCTTTGATAACAGATTTTTTCTGGTCCATTGTTATGCTGAAACCCCTTTCAATCGTTGCTAGAGGGGAGAGGGTATTTAAATTCGATGTAAGAATCTTAAATTTATTATGATTTATTTCATAATTTCTTTCCACTCGATTAGTTAGCTTTAGTTGCAACTCTTTAAAAAATCGATAATTATTAGAAATCACATTATTGATATTATTCTCTAACCTTGAAGACAGAAGATTTGAAATCTCTAGTTTGTCTTTAATTTTTTTGATGGGAGAATTTGCTTTTAACTGCATAAATAAATAATCAATCTTGCTATTATTTTTTTCAATTTTTCCATGCATAGCCTTATTCATCAGAGCATTAAGATCATCAATTTGTTGAGCATTCTGATTGATCAGAGTGGCGGGAGAAGTGAGAGATTGAGAAATATAGCCCAAATTATTTTTTAATGTTTCAACTTTTTTGTTAATCAAGTTAATTAGTGAGCTTTCATAGAACTCAAATTGATTCAATAGCTCTAATCTATCAGGAGTAGCTAAAACAGCAGCAGCCGTTGGAGTTGCGGCACGCATATCTGAAACAAAATCGGATATTGTGAAATCTGTCTCATGTCCAATTGCACTAATGATTGGGGTGTTAAGTTTGAAAATAGTTCTTGCAAGCGATTCATCATTAAATGCCCATAAATCTTCAATTGAGCCACCACCTCTTGCCAAAATAATTAGGTCATGAGAATTTTTATCTGCTTTGATTAGCGAATCAATGATTTGCTGATGGGCGGTCAATCCCTGTACTTGGGTGTCATAAAGTGTCAGCTCTAGAAAAGGAAAACGTTTGTTTATAGTATTAACAATATCATGAATCACAGAACCAGATTGAGAGGAGATAATCGCTATTGATGAGTTAAATTTTGGGATTTTTTTCTTGAGAGATTCCTCAAATAAACCTTCTTTAAATAATTTTTTCTTAAGTTTTTCAAACTCTAGAGCTAAGTTTCCGCTTCCTATATTTTCAATATGTTCAACGATTATTTGAAAATCTCCTCTTGACTCATAAAGAGTTGGGGAGGCACGAAGGAGAACCTCCATTCCATTTTCAGGCGTGAAATTTAAATTCTTTTGACTGAGCCTAAAAAGAGCACATCTAATTTGTCCATGATTGTCTTTTAATGAAAAATACCAATGACCAGATTGCGGAGCAGAAAAGTTTGAAATTTCACCCTTAAGCCAGCATGTGGGTATGGCACTATCAATGGTTTTCTTACATAGATTTAAAAAACCCGATACAGAATAAATTTCGTCAGTATCAAACATTATCTTAGATAAACGTTTACTGCACCGGTGCCACCTTCGCTGGGCGGACATGATTGAAATGCTAATACCTGGGGATGATTCTTTAAGAAATGAACTACTTGAGTTTTCATTATGCTCATCTGATTAGTAGAGTTAAACCCTTTTCCATGAATTATTCTTAGAAATTTTTTATTTTGATTTTCAAACAAAAATGTTGACATCTCTTGGCAGGCTTTTTCAAGGAAAAGACCATGAAGATCAAGAGTTAGAATATCAAAACCAATTCCTTTTTTAAGTTGATTTATGACCTTCTCAGAAACTCCAGAAACTTTATGACTCAGCATATCAGATCCACTATAAGTAGCCTCATGGACAAGACCATAATTAGTATAAATTTCAAATAATTTTGGACGCTCAGATTTTTTTAAATCTTTGTCAAATGGTTTTTGACTTTCTACAGTATTTCTGAATAAATCAATGTCATCTTCATCAATCATAAGTTTCCAATTAAGGAATTTACTTATGAATTATAGTGCTTTGATTTGAGCGCTTAGTCTAGATTTTTTGCGAGCAGCTAGATTTTTATGATAAAGACCCTTAGAAACGGCTTGGTCAAGAGTCTTTTGCATAGGTGCAAAGTTTGCAGTGGCAGATTCTTTATCACCAGATTGAATTGCATAAGTTACTTTTTTAATGAATGTACGAACTTTTGTTCTAATTTGAGAATTGTGTATATTTCTCTTTACTGCAACTCTTGCGCGTCTTCTTGATCCTGCTGAATTTGCCATCTAAATTGTCTGGTGAAATAAAACGCGATATTATATCGATAAAGTCATTAAATGTCTATAGATTTCACGCAGTTAACTATCTTCTTCTTCTGGAAAATTAAATGCCATGGTTTTCCACCTTGGGATTTCCATAAGGATACAGCTCTAATGCCTGCAAGCAAGAGTGCCCGAATATGATTTGCAGTTCTTTCATTGGAGAGATATAACTCTTCTCCACTGACCATTATTCTTGGATTCAGTTTACCAAGTGTATCTTTGTATATGGTAGCGAGTTTGGCTAATGAGTTGTTGTGATCAATGTCATAAAAATCTTGCTCTTGGATATTACTCAACTGAGACGTTAATTGACTAACAAGTTGTGCATTTTTCATTAATTTCTTTTCAAGATTAATGAGTGC
>VMDI01000076.1 GCA_008080915.1 Gammaproteobacteria bacterium
TCCTTAAGAGTGGGTGAGATTTGTTGGCACAGCCAACGATCTCTCTCGGATAACTCCTGAGCAACTCCCTTGGCACCTTTAGCTAAATTTCCTCTGAAGTCATTTTCTGCAGGAATTCTGGCTAGAGCATAATCGATGGGCTCGCCATCAATGAGCAAGATTCTTTTATCGCCATACTTAATGTCTTCAAGATATTCTTGAAGCATGATTGGAGTTGAGAAATGATGCGTCAGTCTATCCACAATCTTTCTTATTTCTGTCTCTCCATGACTGACTTTGTAAATATCATTCCCGCCCATCCCGTCTAGCGGTTTTATGACACAGGTCTTTTGATCAGCAATGAATTGATTAATCTCATCTATGTTTGAGGTGACCAAGGTCTTAGGAATACAATTCGGAAAGTTAAGAGCAAACAATTTTTCGTTACAGTCTCTGATCGATTGAGGATCATTCACGACCAATACGCCAGATTTTTTTGCATGATCGAGCATATAAGTCGCATAGATGTAGTCCATATTAAAAGGCGGGTCCTTTCTCATCAGAATCACATCGAGATCCTCCAGAGAAATCATTTCATAAGAGAGTACCTCACACCAAGGATCCTCGGAGGGTTTCATTGAAATTTTTTTGGCGTTCACCTGGGTTTGATGATTCAGATGACTGATGTCATTGGCATCAAAGGTATAGATGTCCCAACCTCTATTATTGGCCTCTCGCATCATCGCCAGGGTTGAGTCTTTTTGAGGATGAATTTTCGAAAAGTCATCCATTAGAACACCTAATTGTTTCATTGAGTTACGGTCTTTTGTTACAAAAGTTTGAATTTTAACCTTTTTTTTGATAATATCACCTTCTGCGCTTGAGGAGAAGTGTTAATGGCTTACGCTAATGTTACTTTAGAGCACCCGAAAACGGGTGAACTTAAATTCGCCCCTATGGGGGTTTCTTGGACATCTTTGTGTTTATGTCCTTGCCCTGCTATTTACCGTAAAGACTGGCGCGCATGTGCCTACATGATTCCTTTAACCATATTAACTCTGGGCTTATCGAATATTTTCTTCTGTTTTACTTATAACAAAATATATCTAAACAATCTGAAAAAAAAAGGATTCGTTGAGAAGGTGATTGGCGCTTCTCACGTCAAACGCTCTGAATTTTAAAACCAATTAAGACGACTTCACTAGACATTGAAGGCAATTCAGCGTATCATTGCCTGTTTTTAGTGCGGGGTGGAGCAGTTCGGTAGCTCGTCGGGCTCATAACCCGAAGGTCGTTGGTTCAAATCCAACCCCCGCTACCAAATTAAAACCCCCTATATGGGGGTTTTTTAGTGGTGCATTTTGATGGCAAAGATTGAGGAAAAAATTTTCGATATTGTAAAGCCAACCATTCAGGCAATGGGCTATGAATTGGTGGGTATCGAATACCATGCCAGCGGAAAATTTAGCACCCTAAGAATTTATATAGACATTGATCGTGGTATCAATTTAGATGATTGTGAAAAAGTCTCTAAACAGGTAAGCGATCTATTGGATATAGATGACCCAATCACGGGGCAGTATAGCCTTGAGGTGTCATCACCAGGACTCGAAAGACCGCTCTTTACGATGGAGCACTATCATCGCTTCCTGGGCCATGATGTAAAGATTAAGCTCTATAGAGCAATTGAAGGAAGAAGAAAATTTAACGGGACAATTTTTTCTGTTTCGGATGCGAATGATATGGTTGAGTTGGCAACTGAATTGGGAAATGTTGAAATCGATTTTAAACTGATTGAAAAAGCCAACTTGGTGCCGGATTTTTAGGAGAAAAATGTATGGACGGTAAAGAACTATTTTTAATTGTTGAAGCAATTTCTAATGAGAAGAATATTTCCAAAGAGGAAGTCTTTATCTCTCTTGAAGAGGCGCTAGCGGTTGCAACAAGAAAGAAAAAAGGTTTTGATGTACAGATCAACATTGATAGAAAGACTGGTGATTATGTGACCAAGAGACAGTGGTTAGTGGTTGCAGATGACGCCAGATACATTGGCGAACATGAAATCGAATTTGATCCTGAACTTCACATCCGCGAGATGGATGCTGAAGGTTTGAAAGTTGACGAGTATGTCACAGAGCCTGCAGAAAATATTGATTTTGGTCGTATTGCAGCTCAGGTTGCGAAGCAAGTGATTATCCAAAAGGTTCGAGAAGCTGAAAGAGATGTGGTGGTCGATAACTACTCACAGAAAGTTGGCGAGGTAGTGACTGTCAATGTGAAAAGAATTGACAGAGGAAATGTCT
This sequence comes from Gammaproteobacteria bacterium, assembly GCA_008080915.1. Lineage (GTDB taxonomy): Bacteria > Pseudomonadota > Gammaproteobacteria > PS1 > Pseudothioglobaceae > VMDI01. The sequence goes on from VMDI01000076.1 coordinate 2,283, forward strand.
ATGTCGATATGGGCGGCGTTGATGGCATGATCTCTAAGTATGATCTCATCCCTAATGAGTCACTCAGAAAAGGGGATCGAGTCAGGACCTTCATCAAAGAAGTGAAATCTTCACCAAGAGGTGCTCAGATTTTCCTATCAAGAACTGCGAATGAAATGATGATTCGCCTATTTGAGATGGAAGTTCCAGAGATCTCAGAGGGTGTCATTGAAATTATCTCTGCAGCCCGTGATCCAGGACTTCGCTCTAAATTATCGGTTAAGGCAAAGGACAAGAGATTGGATCCGATTGGTTCATGTATTGGTATGAGAGGAGCTCGTGTTCAGGCTGTCTCCAATGAACTCAATGGTGAGAGAGTGGACATCATATTATGGGATGAGGATCCTGCACAATTTGTGATCAACGCGATGGCACCTGCTGAGGTAAGCGCAATCGTTGTGGATGAGGACAGAGGGTCAATGGAAATCACAGTGGCCGATGATCAACTGGCATTGGCGATTGGTCGTGGAGGTCAGAATATTAAGTTGGCATCGAAATTAACTGGTTGGAAGTTAAATGTCATGTCATTAACTGAAGCTGATGAGAAACAAGCCGAGGAAGATAAGAAAGCCCTAGGTGTTCTTGCTGAACAATTGGGTGTGGACGAAGAAGTTGCTGGTGTCCTGATTGAAGAGGGATTCTCTTCAGTGGATGCGGTTGCGGATGCTGATCCAGACTCATTAACTAACATTCAAGAGTTTGATGGAAAGATTGTAGCTGAACTCCAGGAAAGAGCGAGTGATGCGCAGTTAGTCCAAGCCATTGGAGATGCTGAGGCCTCTGAAACGCTTCAAGAGATCGAAGGCGTAGATGCTGATTTGGTGGATATTCTTTTTGATAACGAAGTTAAAAATCTAGATGATTTAGCAGAACTTTCAACCGATGAGTTGACTGATTTATATAATATTGATAGTGAAAAGGCAGCATCAATCATTATGAATGCTAGAGAAAAAGCTGGATGGTTTAAATAAATTACAGAGATTAAAGATTAGTTATGGCACATACGGTTGAAACACTTGCGAAACTTTTAAAGAAGACCTCTGATGAGGTCATTGTCATCCTCAGTAATGCTGGCATTGAAGGCAAGAATGCGAGTAGTGAGATTACTGCTGATGAAAGAAAAGTATTGATGAGTAATCTCACCAAAAGAGTCACACCAAAACCTTCAGATACCAATAAAACTCAAAGCGCTTCTGGAGTTAAAGTCCAAGTTAAAGCGAGCAAGAAACCTGTCTCTATTCAGCCCAAGGTTTCCAAAGTAGATGTTGCTAAAGCTAGAGAAGCCCTCGACAAGGGCCAAGCGCAAAACATTGAACAAGAGGAACAGGATAAGAAGAGAAAGGAAAAGATTGAAGAGCAGAAGAAGCTTCAACAAGAAAATGAAGCGAATAAAAATAAAACTGCCAAAGATGGTGCCAGTCGTAAATTTGAGAAAGATGAAAAAGATACTGGATACAACCCTAGAGAAGAGTTACATCTGTCCGACGAGAACCATAAAAGAAAACTCAAAAAGAAAGATCGAACTAAGTTAAGTCAAAAACTTAGAGAGGAGCAAGCACAGCATGCCTTCCATAAGCCGGTTGATAAAGTCATTCATGATGTTCCCGTTCCAGAGAATATAAAAGTCTCTGAACTGGCACTGAAGATGAAGACCAAAGCTGGTGAAGTTCTCAAGGTCTTAATGGGAATGGGTGTGATGGCAACACTCAATGATGTGCTAGATCAAGATACTGCCCTACTGGTTGTAGAGGAGATGGGACATAATGGTATTGCGAGCGTTGAAGAGACGGTTGAGGACAAGCTAATCGCTGAGAGTGAATCCTCTGGTGATGCTGTAGCAAGACCTCCTGTGGTTGCCATTATGGGCCACGTTGATCACGGTAAAACTTCTTTACTTGACTACATCAGAAAGGCCAAGGTAGCCGATGGTGAGGCAGGTGGAATCACTCAACATATTGGTGCCTACCAGGTGAAATCAAAAGATAAGTCGATTACATTTATTGACACCCCTGGACATGCTGCGTTCTCTAAGATGAGATCCAGAGGTGCTAACTCTACGGATATTATTATTTTAGTGGTTGCTGCGGATGATGGAGTCATGCCGCAAACCATTGAATCTATAAAGCATTCTAAGAAGGCTGGCGTGCCCATGATTGTTGCCATTAATAAGATGGATAAAGAAGGAGCCTCTCCAGACAAGGTCAAGCAAGTACTCTCGACACATGATGTCATTGCTGAGGACTGGGGTGGCGATGTCATGATGGTTCCTGTATCAGCGCATACCGGTCAGGGCGTGGATGATCTTTTAGATGCCATTTCATTGACCGCTGAAATTCTTGAGTTTAAAGCAGTCAACAAGGGCTCAGCTAAGGGCATTGTCTTAGAGGCAAGACTGGATAAAGGTCGTGGAAAGGTAACCACAGTTTTGGTTCAGGAAGGACAGTTAAAGCAAGGCGATATCGTCATCGCTGGTGTTGAATTTGGAAAAATTAAGCAAATCATGAATGATCAGGGTAAAGCGGTTAAGACTGCTGACCCGTCAACTCCTGTTGAGATTCTCGGTCTAAGTGGGGTTCCAAATGCCGGAGAAGATTTCTTGGTGGTTGAGAATGAAAGAAAGGCCAGGGAAGTGGCAGACTTTAGAAGAACCAAAGAGAGAGAACAGCAACTTAAAAAACAACAAGCAGCGAAGATGGATAATTTCCTCTCCAAGATGGAGGAAGGGGATATTTCAACTGTGAGCGTTTTAATTAAATCAGATGTGAGAGGCTCAGCACAAGCTTTGGTGGATGCAATCGAGGAGTTGTCTACTGATGAGGTGAGAGTCAATGTCATCTCTAGTGGGGTTGGTGCTATTAATAATACCGATATTACGCTTGCCTCAACCTCAGATGCCATTGTTTTGGGTTTTAATGTTCGTGCGGATGCGGTGGCCAGGAAGACGGCTGAGAATGAAGGAGTCAAGATTGAGTACTACTCAGTAATCTATAACCTCATCGATGATGTTAAGGCCATTATGAGCGGAATGCTCTCACCTGAGTTAAGTGAAAATATTATCGGTATTGCCACTGTGAAAGAAGTATTCAGATCGCCTAAGTTTGGAGACATTGCCGGATGTATCGTTGACGAGGGTGTTGTCAGAAGAGATGCCCCAATTCGTGTTCTTAGGGAGAGCATCGTGATTTATGAGGGTGAGCTAGAATCCTTGAGACGATTTAAAGACGATGTCAAAGAAGTCAAATCAGGAACAGAATGCGGTATTGGTGTATTGAACTACACTGATGTTCAACCGGGTGATCAGATCGAAGTCTTTGAGCGAGTAGAAACCTCTAGGAGTTTGTAAGCTCGATGAGTTCACAGAATTCTTTCCGCCTTGAGAGAATGAATGAACTTCTTAAACGAGAAATCATATCGCTGATCAAAAAAGAATCCAAAGATCCCAGACTGACTAATCTACTGATTACTGATTTGGAGATTAGTCGAGACTTATCACACGCAAAAGTATTTTTCTCAATCGCAAAAAATCAGGATATTTCAGAGGTCAAAAAAGCCCTTGAGAAGGCGTCTGGATTTTTTAGAACCAAGTTATCTAAATCAGTTAACTTAAGACACACCCCAAAACTCAATTTCATATTCGACCCAACTCCTGATAAAGTGGATCGACTAGAAGAGTTGATTTCTAAACTTTAATGTCTAAGAAAGGGTCTTATCAAAATATCAATGGTCTCCTTCTTTTAGATAAACCTGCTGGTATCTCATCTAACCAGGCCCTTCAAAAAGTAAAAAAAATATTCAACGCTAAAAAGGCAGGTCATACAGGCAGTCTTGATCCGATTGCAACGGGTATGTTGCCAATCTGTTTTGGAGAGAC
>VMDI01000005.1 GCA_008080915.1 Gammaproteobacteria bacterium
TATCTTTGTAGCTTTCTCATAATTTGTGTCAATAATCTTTCTCACTTCTTGGTCAACTTGCTTGAATGTTTCTTCTGAGATTTGCTTATGTTTGGTAACTTGTCTTCCAAGAAATACTTCACCTTCGTTTTCTCCGTAAGCCATTGGACCTAGAACATCAGACATGCCCCATAATTTGACCATTTTATGAGCAAGTTCAGTTGCTCTTTCTATATCATTACTCGCGCCTGTGGTCACCGCGTCTTTGCCGTATATAACTTCTTCAGCAATTCTTCCACCAAATAAAGATGCAATTTGAGAGTTAATTTTTTGTCTGGACAAGCTGTAAGAATCTTTTTGCGGCAAAAACATAGTCACACCTAATGCTCTGCCCCTTGGGATGATACTAACCTTGTAGACAGGATCGTGTTCTGGAACCAACCTGCCAACAATGGCATGCCCAGCCTCATGGTAAGCAGTCATTTCTTTCTCTGCATCATCCATGACCATGGTTTTGCGCTCAGAACCCATCATGATCTTATCTTTGGCTTGCTCAAGTTCTTGCATGCCAACAAGATTCTTATTCTTGGATGCTGCAATAAGCGCAGCTTCATTACATAGGTTCGCTAGATCTGCACCCGAAAAACCTGGTGTACCTTTAGCAATATTCATCGATTTCACATTCTTAGCGATAGGTAAATTTCTCATATGAACTTTAAGAATAGCGTCCCTACCGTTTATATCTGGTAAACCAACAGTGACTTGTCTATCAAAACGACCTGGTCTTAATAATGCAGGATCTAGTACATCTGGTCTATTCGTTGCAGCAACAACGATGATTCCCTCAGAACCTTCAAAACCATCCATTTCAACAAGCATCTGATTGAGCGTTTGCTCTCTTTCATCATGGCCACCGCCCATTCCAGCGCCTCTTTGTCTGCCGACAGCATCGATTTCATCGATGAAAATAATACATGGTGCATTTTTCTTGGCTTGCTCAAACATGTCTCTAACTCGCGATGCGCCCACACCAACAAACATCTCAACAAAATCAGAGCCTGAGATAAAGAAGAAAGGTACGTTTGCTTCACCTGCAACCGCCTTGGCAAGCAAAGTTTTACCTGTACCTGGTGGTCCAACCATCAGAACACCTTTAGGTATCTTGCCTCCAACTTTAGTGAATTTACCAGGATCAGATAGGAATTGAACCAATTCTCCAACTTCTTCCTTGGCCTCATCAACACCAGCCACATCCTTGAATGTAATATTAGACTCGTCTTTAGTAATAAGTCTTGCTTTTGATTTTCCGAAACTCAATGGATTTTTTCCACCCATCTGTCCAGAAGCACCTTTCATTGTGTAAAGAATGACACCAATTAACAATAGAATTGGAGCTAGTGAAATGATAAGCTGCTTGAAGAATCCTTCTTTTTCAGGGGGTTTTGCCTCGACAACAACACCGTTATCAAGAAGGTCGCCCATCAAACCTAAGTCACCTGGACTATAAGTCGAGAACTCAATACCTCCTGCGCCAATACCAGTGATATTATTCCCTGAGATAGTGACTCTAGAAACGTCACCCTGTTTAACACTCTGTATAAATTCAGAATATGTCACGTTGTTTTTTGTCGTGCCAAGATCAAACTGACCAAACAAAGAGGTCAAAAGAAATCCCAAAACAAGCCAAATTAGAATATTTTTATACATAATGTTCAATTCGAAAAAATATTAATATACCCTCTACGTATCTTATATATGGTTTTTTCTTGGATTTTCAACCCGACAAACATCTCCAGTGGTAGATCGAGAAGTTAAAATAGCAAGAAAAAATTTAAAAATGATTAAATCAAAACTTTTAATATCTTTACTCTTTATCAGCATTATAGGTGGATGTGGTTTTCATACGCCTTATAAAAATAAGAGTATTAATGCGACAATCACGGGTCAAACCCAGTCAATTCTCGCCAAAAAAATTACTCAAAGATTGAATCGAGATATCCCTGCCACCCTTACCGTTGAGATTATCAGCGAAACTAAACGACAAGATGCAGGATCCTATAACAGTAATGGAACTGAGTCAGGTTATAACCTGACATATTCTGCCCCAATTAAAGTTTATGACAAGGATCAAAAATTACTACTCGATAAAAGTTTTTCTGCAAACACTTACCTGAGAAAACTCACTTCTTCCCAGGCAGATCGAATTCAAATCGAAGAAGCCTATGAAAAACTTTCGGATTCAATTGTTAGAAAATTTATTCGCCAATTAAACCGATTGAATGAAAGTTAGATCCGAAGAATTAAAAAATTTCCTTAAAACTCAGTCCTCTAATCTTTTCCTTGTATACGGGAGTGAAATACTTCTAGTTAATGAGTCTATAGAGCATATTAAATCCTTCTCAAAAAAACTGGGTTTCAATGAGCTTGTGAGATTTGATATAAATGCAAGTTTTGACTGGAATACTGTTTTTAATGAATTGAGCGAAACATCGCTTTTCTCATCCCACAAAATCATCATGTTGAATCTAGGGAATGCAAAAATTGGTGTGAAAGGGTCGAATGCCATTGATGAAATTACCCAATCCATTCCAGACAATATTCACATTATATTAACTGCAGAAAAGTTAGAGAGAACACAATTAAATAGCAAATGGTTTAAATCAGTCGATAAAAATGGAGTGGTCATCGCGCATTACTCGGTTGAAATATCACAATTATTAAATTGGACCATTCAAAAACTTAACAGCCTAGGAATACAAAATAATCAAAAAATTGCAGAACTAATTGCAGTCAACACAGAAGGAAATCTTCTAGCGACAGATCAAGAGATTAAAAAGATTGCGCTTGCTTATCCTTCTGGTGAAATTGATCTAGATGAGTACAAAAAATATATCACAGAGCAATCGAAGTACTCTATTTTCAATCTCATTGATTCTTCTTTTCTTGGGAAATCCAGTCAAGTTATCAAAATTTTTAAAACTTTATCTGATGACTCCAGTTTCCCCGTAATTCTTTCATCTTCTCTTTACAGGGAATTAAATAATCTTATTAATATGTCAATAGATATGCGAATGGGTAAAAGTCTCGAGGAGGTATATCAGAGTCACGGTGTCTGGAGTTATAAGAAAAATATCATTAAAACCGCTTTATTAAAACATTCTTTCCAGCATTTACAAAAGTTTCTCATGCGACTGAGTCGTGTTGACCGTGCAATCAAAGGTAGGGATAATACGCCAGTATTAGAGGAATTAGAGTCCATCCTACTGGGCTTATCAGGAGTAAAGAATGTCAGTTAAAGAATTGATCGATGTACTTGGAAATCAAGCCAAGACTGCTTCCATGTCTTTAAGAAATGTCTCGACCGAACAAAAAAACCGGGCACTACTTGCTATCGCTCAGAACATAGGTGATAGCCGTAATGACATTCTAAAAGCAAATCAATTAGACGTTAAAAATGCTCAAGAGAAGAACTTATCTGATGCCCTAATTGACAGACTTTTACTCAATGAAGAAAGAATTGATTCTATTATCCAAAGTCTTAATCAAATTGCTTTACTCGAAGATCCTGTTGGAGAAATAACGGATCTTAAATACCGCCCAAGTGGTATCCAAGTTGGAAAAATGAGAGTGCCTTTAGGTGTTCTAGGGATTATCTATGAATCTAGACCTAATGTCACCATTGATGCCTCAGCCTTATGTCTCAAATCATCGAATGCTGTGATTCTAAGAGGTGGTTCTGAGTCTATTAATTCCAATCAAGCTTTATATAAATGTATTCAAAATGGTCTTAAAAGTGCTGATCTTGATGTTAATTGTGTCCAACTTGTTGATACAACAGATCGTGATGCGGTGACATCCCTGGTCAGCAATGAAAATGTCGATGCCATTATTCCTCGCGGCGGAAAAGGATTAGTGTCGGCTATCAGTGAGTCCTCTCGTGTTCCTGTCATAAAACATCTTGATGGAATTTGTCACACTTACATTGATGATGAAGCGGATATCAAAAAAGCTGTGGATGTTGCTTTCAATGGAAAGACTCGCAGATATGGGGTTTGTAACGCAACGGAGACTTTACTCGTTCATCAGAATGCGCCTAAATCAATTCTTGAGAACCTAGTCAAACTATATACAGATGAAGGTGTGGAGCTGAGAGGGTGTGAAAAAGCTTTGAAACTTTTTTCAGGAATGAATGCCGCCAATGATGATGACTGGTCTACTGAGTACTTAGCCCCAATTTTGTCGATCAAAATAGTTGAAAATATTGATCAGGCAATTGCACATATTGAAAAGTATGGCTCTGGTCATACCGAGTCAATAGTGACTGAAAATATTTCAACCGGACGCTATTTCTTAAATCTAGTGGATTCTTCCTCAGTGATGATTAATGCCTCCACAGGATTTGCTGATGGTGGTGAGTATGGTTTAGGGGCAGAGATTGGTATCAGCACTGATAAGTTTCATGTCAGAGGCCCTGTAGGATTAGAAGGTCTAACCTCTCAAAAGTATATTGTCATCGGTGACGGACACATCAGAGGGTAGGTATGAGTATTGAAAAAACACTCGCAGTATTTGCGCGAGGATCTGATGAAATCATCCCCCTTGATGAGCTAAAGGCCAAACTAAAAAAAGGAAAGCCGCTAAAAATTAAGGCAGGTTTTGATCCTACTGCACCGGATCTTCATCTGGGGCATACGGTTCTTATTAACAAACTAAAACAGCTCCAAGACTTAGGCCATGAAATCCTATTTCTCATTGGTGATTTCACGGCAATGATTGGAGATCCAACAGGCAAGAGTGCAACCCGACCTCCACTCTCGGATGAGCAAATTCAAGAGAACTCAAAAACCTATCAGGATCAAGTTTTTAAAATCCTGGATAAAAATAAAACTCAAGTAGTTTTTAATTCTCATTGGATGAAAAAACTCACCTCAGCAGACATGATTAAACTTGCCTCACAGCAAACGGTGGCCAGAATGCTTGAACGGGATGACTTTTCCAAAAGATATAAATCTGGACAAGGTATTTCAATCCATGAGTTTCTCTACCCACTGGTCCAAGGGTATGACTCTGTAGCACTAGAGGCAGACGTTGAGCTTGGCGGTACTGATCAAAAATTTAATTTACTGATGGGTCGAGAGTTACAAAAGAATAACAATCAAGAACCTCAAATCATTTTAACCATGCCAATTCTTGAAGGTTTGGATGGCGTGCAAAAAATGTCCAAATCGTTAAACAACTATATCGCCATTGATGACTCACCCGATGAGATGTTTGGCAAGATCATGTCAATCTCAGATGATTTGATGTGGAGATATCTCGAGCTATTAAGTTTTGAGTCTATGGAAACAATTGAATCATGGAAAACAGAAGTTGATCAAGGAGAGAATCCAAGAAATATCAAATTCAGACTTGCCAATGAAATTATTACTAGATTTCATTCAGAGGAAGATGCAAAAGTTGCTAACCAAAACTTTATCGATCGTTTCGCAAAGAATCAAATTCCTGATGAGATGGATGAGTACCAATTTGAGTCTGGAATAAAGATTGGCAATCTACTTAAAGATGCAAATCTAGTTGATTCAACTTCAGAAGCATTTCGAATGATAAAACAAGGCGCTGTCAAAATTGATGGAGAGAAAGTCGCCGATAAAGATATGGATCTTCCATCAGGCACTGCTGTGTATCAGGTGGGTAAAAGAAAATTTGCCAGAATTACCTTATCTTAAGCGAATTTATCTAAATCACAAAATTGTCTATAATATGCTTCATGGGGATGACATGGCTTCGACGAGGAGTTGGATCTCAAGGATGCATGTCGAGGATAAAGATAGCTCGTTAAAACGTTCTTTAAAATAATAGTTGCAAACGAAAACAACTACGCTCTAGCAGCTTAATGCTAGCCACTCCTTAGGGATTGTCTGTGTTTCTAAGATAGTGGTCGATTAGCAGACTCGCCCTTTTGTATTTTCAGGGCGGAAGGGTTAAATTGAACTGAAATCGTCTCTCGTATCCCTGTCGGTCGGGTGACAAGAGATTAAATCAATAGACCAAACTAAGCATGTAGACTCTTTGACTGAAAGTTTTCGGACGCGGGTTCGATTCCCGCCA
>VMDI01000079.1 GCA_008080915.1 Gammaproteobacteria bacterium
CAGTGGACACTCTCTTTGCCTTGGGCAATATTTCACATTTTGATTGTATTGTTACAGGCATTTATATTCATGACTTTAGTAATAGTCTATATGGATATGGCCCATGATAAAGGTCATTAATTTTTCTTAATAATAAGGAGTACAAAATGGAAACAAGTATTTTATTTTTAGCGGGATCTATCCTGATGGGTCTTGGCGCTCTTGGTGCTGCTGTTGGAATTGGTATCCTAGGTGCAAGATTTATTGAAGGTGTTGCGCGCCAACCAGAGCTAATGGGTATGCTTAGAACTCAAATGTTCATCGTTATGGGTCTTGTTGATGCTGTACCAATGATTGCAGTTGGTATATCAATGTATATTTTATTTGCGGTTGCTTAATTAAACAAATTTCATTAAAGAGAACTTAATATGAATATAAATCTTACTCTTATTGGCCAAACAATTATGTTTGCCATGTTTGTATGGTTTTGCATGAAATTTGTATGGCCGCCGATTGTCGCTATGATGGAAGAGCGTAAGAAAAAAATCGAGCAAGGTTTGATTGCTGCAGAGAGAGGCTTATCTGAGCAAAAGGATGCACAGCAGAAAGCCAATGAGATTCTAAAGCAAACTAAAGATCAAGCTGCTGAAATTATTTCTAACGCTAACAAACAAGCTTCAACTATGGTTGAAGAAGCGAAGGATAATGCTGTCCGTGAAGCAGAGAAAATTAAAAATCATGCTCACGCTGAACTTGAACAAGAGGCGCTTAGAGTTCGTAAAGAACTTAAAGATCATCTATCGGATCTTGTTCTTCAAGGCGTTAAGGCTGTCATTGACAAAGAAGTGGATGCAAAATCGCACAAAAAAATATTGTCGAAACTATCTGAATCAATTTAAGGAATTAACAGAGTGGAACTATCTACATTAGCTAAACCATATGCCCAGGCAATAATGCTGACTGCAGGATCTGCAAAAGAGCAACAGGACTGGTTAAAGTTCTCTGGACTTTTGGCTTCAGTATCTGCTAGTGAAGATATAAAAAACATTCTGGCAAGACCAGGCACTTCGAAAGAAGAAAAAATTAATACACTAAATAACATTATTACTAAACTCCATGGCAAAAAGCTAAGCAAAAAAGAAAGTAATTTTCTTGAGCTAATTATTAAGAACGAAAGATTTAGTGTAATGCCAAGTGTCTATTCGCAATTTGATTCATTGGTCGGACAAAACAGTAAGAATAAGCAATTTAAAGTGACAACAGCTTATAAATTAACAGCTGCAGAGGAAAAGGAATTGTCAAAATCATTGACTGATAAACATAAAGTTTCAGTTGAAATTGATTCTGAGGTTGACGATTCGCTTCTCGGTGGTGTAGTAATTAAAGACGGTGATAAAGTTTTAGATTCTTCTATTCAGGCAAGATTAGAAGCCCTTCATCAAAAACTTTCATCGAACTAGGGATATATAAACAGAGGTAGAAACATGCAACTAAATGCTTCAGAAATAAGTGATTTAATCAAAAAACAAATTGAGGGTTTTGACTTTGAAGCCGAGGCTAAGACAGAAGGAACTGTTGTCAGTGTTAGTGACGGTATCGTGAGAATTCATGGTCTTGCAGATGTTCAATTTGGTGAGATGTTAGAATTTCCAGGAAATACATTTGGCATGGCGCTTAATCTTGAGCAAGATTCAGTTGGTGCAGTTATTCTAGGTGATTATCTTCATATTTCAGAAGGTGATAAGGTTAAATGTACTAATCGTCTAGTTGAGGTGCCAGTTGGAAACTCTCTTTTAGGAAGAGTTGTTAACCCTCTGGGTCAAGATATTGAGGGTAAGGGCAATATTAATGCAGAAGATCACAGGCCTCTAGAAATTGTTGCACCTGGTGTAATTGACAGAAAGTCAGTTGACCAACCTATTCAAACGGGAATCAAAGCGATTGACTCAATGGTTCCAATCGGACGTGGACAACGTGAACTTATTATTGGCGATAGACAGACTGGTAAAACAGCAGTTGCAGTTGATGCAATCATCAACCAGAAGGACACAGGGGTTAAATGTGTTTATGTCGCTATTGGACAAAAGGCTTCTTCAGTATCCGCAGTAGTTAGAAAACTTGAAGAGAATGGCGCAATGGAAAATACCATTGTTGTTGCAGCTAATGCTGCTGATTCTCCAGCTCTTCAATATATTGCTCCATATGCGGGCTGTGCAATGGCTGAGTATTTTCGTGATAGAGGAGAGGATGCTCTAATTATTTATGATGATCTTACGAAACAAGCTTGGGCTTATCGTGAGGTTTCACTTCTATTAAAAAGACCACCTGGACGTGAGGCTTATCCTGGTGATGTCTTCTATCTTCACTCAAGATTACTTGAAAGAGCTTCGCGTGTGAATGCGGATTATGTTGAACGTATGACCAATGGTGAAGTAAAAGGTCAGACCGGATCATTGACAGCGCTTCCAATAATTGAAACACAAGCTGGAGACGTATCAGCCTTTGTACCAACGAATGTAATTTCAATTACAGATGGACAGATTTTCTTGGAAACAGACTTGTTTAATGCGGGTATACGACCAGCTATTAACGCAGGTCTATCAGTATCTCGAGTGGGTGGAGCTGCTCAAACAAAAGTAATTAAAAAACTTGGCGGAGGTATTCGTCTTGACTTAGCACAATATCGTGAACTTGCAGCATTTGCTCAGTTTGCATCAGATCTTGACGCTGATACAAAAGCACAAATCGATAGAGGTCAGAGAGTAACTGAACTTATGAAACAAAATCAATATGCACCTTTATCAATTGCTGAAATGGCTACATCGCTTTATGCTGCTAACTCTGGTGCACTCGATGATGTTGATGTGAATAAGGTGGTAGATTTTGAAGCTGCTCTTCATGCCTACATGAAAGCCAATCAGTCGAAGTTAATGAGCAACATAAACAAGAGCGGTGATTGGGATGATAAGATTGAGGCAGATTTGAAAGCTGCGATTGATGACTTCAAGGCTAATCATACTTGGTAAAAAATAATGGCATCAGGCAAAGAAATTAGAACGCAAATCTCGAGTATTAAAAATACTCAGAAGATTACTTCAGCCATGGAAATGGTCGCCGCGTCAAAGATGAAAAAAGCCCAAGACAGAATGATGGCATCTCGTCCTTATTCGGAAAAAATTGCTAGGGTTATCAGTCATTTAACTTATGCACATTCAGAATTTAAGCATTCTTATATGCAAGATGTTGAGAAAACCGAAAGAGTAGGAATGATTGTCATTTCAAGTGATCGAGGCTTGTGTGGAGGTCTTAATACTAACTTATTCAGAAAAGTTTTAAAAGAGGTTTCTGATCTTAAGGCCCAAGGTGTTGAGGTCGAACTATGCACTATAGGCAAGAAGGCAACAAGTTTTTTCAAGAATTCAGGATTGAAAATCGTATCAGTGTTAACCGATTTAGGTGATACACCGCATTTCAATGATTTGCTGGGAACCATCAAGGTCATGCTTGACAGCTATGATGAGGGAAATATTCAAAAGTTGTTTGTTGTTCATAACGTATTTGTTAATACAATGACACAAAAACCAACTTTTAACCAACTTATCCCTATGAAAGCAGAAGAGGTTGATGGGTTGGATCATCATTGGGACTATATTTACGAACCAGATGCAGAAGATGCGCTTAGCGCATTGTTGGTCAGATATATTGAGGCCTTAATTTACCAAGGTCTAGTTGAAAATATTGCTTGTGAGCAATCCTCTAGAATGATCGCTATGAAGAGTGCTACCGATAATGCAGGCGAGATGGTTAAAGAATTAGAGTTAGTTTATAACAAGGCAAGACAGGCCGCAATTACTCAGGAAATTTCTGAGATCGTTGGCGGTGCTGCTGCAGTATAAAAAAAGGAAAGGAAGATGAGTAAAGGCAAGATCACACAAATTATTGGCGCGGTAATCGATGTTGAATTCCCGTCAGACAGCATACCTAAGGTATATGACGCTCTTAATGTGACAGCAACTAATTTAACCCTTGAGGTTCAACAGCAGCTTGGTGATAATACCGTTCGTGCGATTGCAATGGGTAGTTCAGAAGGTCTTAAAAGAGGTCTTGACGTTACTAACACTGGGGCGGCAATTAAGGTGCCTGTAGGAACGAAAACACTCGGACGAATCATGAATGTCCTAGGTGAGGCAATTGATAATGCTGGTGAGATCGGAAATGAAGAAGATTGGGAAATTCACAGAGCTGCTCCATCTTATGATGAACTAGCACCAGCTGCTGAATTATTAGAAACAGGTATCAAAGTTATCGACTTAGTTTGTCCTTTCGCGAAAGGTGGTAAAGTTGGCTTGTTCGGCGGCGCAGGTGTTGGAAAAACAGTAAATATGATGGAACTTATTCGTAATATTGCGATTGAGCATTCAGGATATTCTGTATTTGCTGGAGTTGGTGAAAGAACTCGTGAAGGAAATGACTTTTATCATGAAATGAAAGAATCAAATGTTCTTGATAAAGTATCTCTTGTATATGGTCAAATGAATGAGCCACCAGGAAACAGACTTCGTGTTGCCTTAACTGGCTTGACGATGGCTGAGTATTTCCGTGATGAAGGAAGAGATGTTCTATTATTTATTGATAATATTTACCGTTACACTCTTGCGGGAACAGAGGTATCTGCGCTTTTAGGACGTATGCCTTCTGCGGTAGGATATCAGCCTACTCTGGCTTCTGAAATGGGGGCTCTTCAAGAAAGAATTACATCGACTAAGAAAGGTTCTATTACTTCAATCCAAGCAGTATATGTACCTGCGGATGACTTGACTGACCCTTCTCCTGCGACAACATTTGCCCACTTAGATGCCACTGTTGTATTGTCTCGACAAGTTGCAGAGCTTGGTATTTACCCTGCTGTTGATCCTTTAGATTCAACTTCTAGACAACTAGATCCTCATATTGTTGGTGAGGAGCATTACAATGTTGCCCGTGGAGTTCAAGGAGTTCTACAGAGATATAAAGAGCTGAAAGATATCATTGCTATTCTTGGTATGGATGAATTATCTGAAGAAGATAAACTTTCAGTTTCTAGAGCTAGAAAAATCCAAAGATTTTTATCACAACCATTCTTCGTAGCTGAGGTATTTACTGGTTCGCCAGGAAAGTATGTTTCACTAAAAGATACTATTTCAGGGTTCAAAGCTATTCTTGATGGTGAGTGTGATAACATTCCAGAGCAGGCATTTTATATGACTGGCTCAATTGAAGAAGTACGCGAGAGAGCTGCGGAGAAAGCATAAATGGCAACAATTCATGTCGATATTGTAAGCACTGAAGAATCTCTATATTCTGGAGAGGCAAAGTGTGTTTTCGCTCCTGCTTCAAGGGGTGAGATTGGTGTTTACCCAAGACATACTGCGCTATTATCAACATTAAAGCCTGGCGAGGTTAGAGTTGAGACAGAGCAGGGTGAAGAGTCTATCTATGTGTCTGGAGGAATCATAGAGGTCCAACCAGAAGTAGTTACTATATTTTCTGATACTGCCATCAGGGCACATGATCTTGATGAAGCCAGAGCTCTAGAAGCTAAACAACGTGCTGAAGAAGCGATGGCAAATGCAACAGGTGATCAAGAAATTGGCGCAACACAAGCCGCTCTTGCTGAAGCCATGGCGCAACTTCAAATGATTTCTAAAATGAGAGGAAAGAAAATTAAGGGCTAATCAATAACTTTTTAAAGTTCTTAATTTTCCTATTTCCATCAATTTCAATGCCTTCTTCTTTAAGAAGTTGAATTTTTTTCTCAATACTTGATGCAAATCCTCCAATACTTCCGTCTGATTTGACAACTCGATGACATGGCACATGAGGAGCAAAAGGAT
Source organism: Gammaproteobacteria bacterium (assembly GCA_008080915.1). GTDB lineage: Bacteria > Pseudomonadota > Gammaproteobacteria > PS1 > Pseudothioglobaceae > VMDI01. The sequence continues at coordinate 5,853 of VMDI01000079.1, forward strand.
TCTTGTTCATTGCATTTCCAACCGCTCTAGAGGCTCTAGG
>VMDI01000087.1 GCA_008080915.1 Gammaproteobacteria bacterium
CGTCATGCCTGTAAAGAGTTTGATGATTCTAAAAAAATTAGCGATGAAGATTTTGCAAAAATACTTGAAATAGGTAGATTAAGTCCTAGCTCATTTGGATTTGAACCCTGGAAGTTTTTAGTAATTCAGGATACAACACTGAGATCAAAACTTAAAGAAATCGTCTGGGGTGCTCAAGGGACACTTCCGAGTGCGAGCCATTATCTAATTATCTTAGCAAGAAAAAAATCAAGTCTTATTCATGGAAGTGATTATGTAGAACACATGCTTCATAATATTAGACAACTTCCTCAAGAGGCTATTGACCGCTATCATGTTTTCTATAAAGCATTTCAGGAGTCGGATTTTGATCTTCTCAAAAATGATCGCTACATGTTTGACTGGGCGTGTCGACAAACCTACATTGCCCTTGCCAATATGCTCACTGGAGCAGCTTATATGGGAATTGACTCATGTCCTGTGGAGGGATTTGTGATTGAACAGATGAATGATTTTGTTTCTAAAGAGCTTGCTGTAGATACCGAAGAATTTGGAGTCTCTGTGATGGCTGCTTTTGGTTATCGAAAAATTGAACCCAGAGAGAAGACTCGACAAAAAATAGAAGATATCACTACTTGGTATTAAAAAAATTTATTTACATATCTAAACAAATCCAGACTTAATCTCTTATGGTTTTTTACAAATCTGTAGAGATATAAAGCTCAATCTTTTCTCTTAAAAAAATCTATTTATTTAGACATAGAAGTATTTGATTTTTTTTGTTAAAAATCAATGAATTTAGTTGTTTATTTTTAAAAAAATAGGTCTTAAAATGCGTTGCTTTTTAAATTTTTTTAAGGAAAAAAAATGTCTGATGAGTACAAAAGAATCGTAATCGATGGCGAGCGTCATTATGGTCAACATTTGATGCTAACTGCAACCGGTTGCAATGACAAACTATTGAGCATCTCAAAAATATCTTATTTTTGTGAGGTGTTGGTAGATGAGATCGATATGGTTGCCTTTGGCGATCCATTGGTGGCAAGATTTGGTGAGGGAATTGAAGAAGGCATTAGTGCGGTTCAGTTGATTCAAACCAGTGCAATCTCACTTCATACCAATGACCAGTCTCGGGATCTATATTTAGATGTATTCTCTTGTAAGGAATTCAAGGAAGAGGATGTTCTTAAAGTAGTTAATGAGTTCTTCGCACCAGAAACTACAACTCCACATATGGTGTACAGAAAATGAACAGGTTCTATCCAGAAGAATTCCCAGAATTTGATTACGAACCCACGAAAGATGAGTTCGATATCGTTCCTATTGAGGGAAACATTGGGGTTGGGGTAATTGCCAAAAGAAGATTCAAGCCAGGAGAGATAGTCTTTAGATTTACTGGCGTAGTCACCAATAAAATCACCCTGTTTACTCTTCAAAAGAAAAAAGGTGAGTACATTCATGACCCATGGTTTATGGGTAGAATTCTTCATCGCTGTGAGCCCAACTGTTCAGTTGATATGAATAAACTCGAGTTCAAGGCCATAGAAGAAATCAATGAAGGTGATTGGATAACGATGGACTATGATCAAACTGAGGATGTTCTTTTCAGGCCATTTGAGTGTCATTGTGGCAAGGTCAAATGCTCATTCAGTGAATGCAGAACCGTCAAAGGTCGATTAGTTGCAGAAACTATTTACTAACCTTATCAATAAAGAGCGAGGAGAACTTTAAGTTATTCAAAGTCTTGATTCCATAAATGGTAATCATAACTCCTAGAATACTAGCAAGGCCTATCTCCTCGCCCAAGAAAATAAAGCTGAGTCCCATCGCAAAAAATGGGACCAGAAAATTAAAAGTACTGGTCTCTTTCACGCCAATGTGCTTGACGCAATAAAAAAACATAGTCGTCCCGAAAGTACTTGCCCCAATGGTGATAAGAATTAGATATAACCAAAACTCACCGCTCATTTGAAAAACTGAGCCATGTGTAGGCTCATAATAGAAAAGCAAATCAAATACCGTAGTGAATATATAGATATAAAAGCTTAGAGTAATGGCATCCACCTCTTTTGAATATGAGCTCAGAATCGACATCGATGACCAAATGAGTGCTGCCAAGATCATGTAATGATTATTCTGAATGAAGATTTCACTCGAGTCATAGGACCAAATATTCATCGTAGTCATCACACCGATGGATGAGAGAGTGAGTGCAATCCACTGCTTAAAAGAAATCAACTTCCTAGTCAAAATTGAACTCAATACAAAAATAGTAATTGGAATCAGTGTGGTGACAATTGCCCCAGCAAGACCCGGCGTCCCTAGAGTGGTGGATAGAAAATAGTTCTCGGTGTAGAACACCATTAACACTCCAGAAAGTATCGCAATCATCAAATTATATCGATCGATACGGAATGGAATTTTTAACCACACCATGACCGGAATCAGGCAAATCGCAGTTGAGAGGTATCGATATACAATGAACTCATGCTCGTCGATGAATTGAGAAAGTGAGGCTGCCAATGGCCAGGAAGAGCCCCATAGAAGCATGGCGATAATTAACCAAAAATATATCGAGAGTGTTTTCATGAAAGAGCTAACCAAATTCCAGCCACCATCATAATACTCCCCACAATTCTATTGATGTAGGCATTTGAATCAGAGCTCTCAAGTTTATTCTTAATCTTACTAGCGCCAAGATTGATAACACTGATACCAGCCATTAAGCCAAGAAAGGTAATGATGATAATTTCAGAAGCAATCAAAAGAGATAAGTTCTTGAGGTTAATAAAGTTGGGCAGGATGGCAATGTAGAAAACCATCACCTTGGGATTCGCCATCGAGATTAAATAGCCAGTCACAAACTCAGCAAAATTGCCTTTCTTGGAAATATCTTTTTTGATTTTAAAACTCCCCGATCTCCAACTTTGAATACCTAGATAAATGAGATACATCCCCCCAACAATTTTTACCTGATCCATGAATGAGGCAATGGTATTGGAGAAGAAATCCAAAGACAAAATGACAGCGACCAAATAAGTAATATCACCAAGAATGAGTCCAAAGGATAGGAAAAAAGCAGCAATGAATCCTTGTTGCATACTCTTGCCAAAAACAGCCAAAGTTCCAGGCCCTGGTGAGACAACAAAGACCAGGATGATTAAAAGAAGCGCTAAGATCTCTTGTAAGCTCATTTAATAAAGACCTACAAAAATACCCACCAAAATCATCATCGCCCCAGTGGTTTTATTGGTGATCTCAATGACTTTTGGATTTTGAATATGATCTCTCAATTTGATGCCAATAATGGTTGCCACATTAAGTGCCAAAAAAACCATCAAACCAACTACCAAGATAATATTTAAAGTATCCATCGTCGACAAATTATCCAGACTCATGAAAACTGGCAGAAATGACAGATAATAAATCGCTGTTTTTGGGTTAGTACCACCAATGACAAAACCTGCCATAAAAAGCTTTGCAATCGATTTCTTTTCAACCGTTGTCTCAAAACTCACCCCAGAAGAATTCCACTGCATGACTCCCAGATAACAGAGATAAATTGCGCCAAAAATTTTAATGAATATCAATGCCTGATCAATCGTTGAGGCAATGAATGTGATGGCAAAAATAGCTACCGATACATAAAAAATATCAGTGATGGTATGCCCTATAGAAAGCCATACAGCAGATAATCCGCCATAGCGAGTGGCGGTTGCTAAAACTGCAAATACACCGGGGCCAGGAGAGATGGCATAAATGAAAGTGACAATTGCTAAAGATAAAAGTGCGTAAAGATCCATCTGCTATAATTTGTTAAGTTTTTCGATTTTAATACTGAATGAACCTAGACTTCCTTGATTTTGAGCAGCCCATTGCTGAGTTAGAGGGCAAAATTCAAGCACTTTGTAACATCAAAGATCAGGCAGATATTGCCGATGAGATGCAAGCACTTAAAGACAAGAGTGATGCTCTGACCAAAAAGATTTTCTCATCGCTTTCCGATTGGCAAATCTCTCAACTTGCTAGACACCCACAAAGACTTTACACGCTAGATTATCTTGACACAGTATTTGATGAATTTACTGAATTGCATGGGGATAGAGCCTTTTCGGATGATAAGGCAATCATTGGTGGTTTAGCAAGAATTGAAGGGATGCCGGTGATGTTCATTGGACAGCAAAAAGGTCGAACTACGGAAGAAAAACTTCACCACAATTTCGGCATGCCAAGACCTGAGGGTTATCGTAAAGCGTTGCGATTAATGAGGATGGCAGAGAAATTTGAAATCCCAGTGGTTACCTTTGTTGATACACCAGGTGCTTATCCAGGCATCGGCGCTGAAGAAAGAGGACAAAGTGAGGCCATTGCCAGAAATCTCTATGAGATGTCTGTACTGAAAACTCCCATTGTCTCAGTAGTAATCGGAGAAGGTGGTTCTGGTGGTGCACTGGCACTCGCGGTCGCGGATAGAGTGATGATGTTTGAATATAGCATTTACTCAGTGATCTCTCCCGAAGGATGTGCATCGATTCTATATAAAGATGCTACCAAAGCAAATATCGCTGCTGAGCAGTTAAAACTTACCAGTCCTAATCTGAAAAAATTTGGTTTAATTGATGTCATCATTGAAGAACCCTTAGGTGGCATTCACCGTGATCCAGAAGCTGCCAAGAAAACACTTCGAAGCGCCATCGTTAAGGAACTTAAAACACTTAATAATCTTACTCACAATCAGTTGTTAAAAGCAAGAGGCGATAAGATTCTTGGTTTTGGTGAATTTAAGTCATAAGGATCCCTTCCTAGCTGATAAGAAAATCGTTGTTGCTCTAAGTGGTGGCATTGATTCTGTAGTTCTTCTTCATTACCTCAACAAACACTACCCAAATCAAATTAGAGTCATTCACTGTAATCACCATATCTCTGATCATGCTAATGACTGGGAAGATTTTTCTAAAAAACTTTGTGAAAAACTTAATCTGGATATAGATGTTTTAGACTTAGATATTCCACAAAGTAATAACCTTGAAGAGGCTGCGAGAGTTAAAAGATATGAATCTCTTAAAGCATCGATAAATATAGATGAAATTATCTGTACAGCACATCATCAGAATGACCAGGCAGAGACTTTGCTCATTCAACTTTTAAGAGGAAGTGGCAGCCGTGGACTATCTGCTATGCCAAAACTTAAAACTTTTGGAAAAGGTCTTCTCTATAGACCCTTTATTGATATCGAGAAATCAGAAATTAGAGGTTACGCTATAGAGAACCATCTAGATTGGATAGAAGATGATAGTAATAATGATGAGAAATTCACTCGAAACTTCTTAAGACATAATATCCTGCCACAACTTGAAAAACTCTACCCTCATGTGCATAAAAATATCGCCAGAGCTTCTAAACACCAATCTGAACTCTCAAAAATTTCAGATGATCTGGCCATCCTAGATATTGAAAGTCTAGGATTATTAAGCAATAATCGACTGCAATCTGATCTATTAAAGAAAATGGAGGAATATCGTCTTAAAAATGTTCTTCGATTTCATTTAAATCAGTTAAATTTTCGATCTCCAAGTGAGAAAGTATTGGAACAAATGATTCAATTAGTCAGGGCAAAGGAAGATTCGGTCCCAGTGGTTTCTTGGTCTCATTATGAAGTCAGGAGATATCAAGATGAACTTTATTTCCTTGACTTGAGCCAATCTGAAGATAAAGATTCGTGCCCCTTTTATGAAGAATTTTCTTCTCATCCCAAGTTCTCAATTGGATACAGAGAAGATGGACTAAGAGTTAAATTTCCAGGAAAAGAGCACTCACAATCTCTAAAGAAAGTCCTTCAAGAAAAACAAATTCCCACCTGGGAGAGGGACAAATTAAGAATGTACTATGTCGATGG
>VMDI01000085.1 GCA_008080915.1 Gammaproteobacteria bacterium
TATCGGATCGACCAAATCACTCTCTGGTCATGCACTAGGAGCTGCAGGAGTTAATGAAGCTATTTATTCTCTTCTCATGCTTCAGAATAACTTTATGGCTGAGTCTGTAAATATAGAAAATCTTGATGAAGCTGCCACAGGTCTGCCAATTGTTCAAAAAATGACAGAGTGTGAACTCAACCGAGTCATGTCAAACAGTTTTGGTTTTGGTGGCACCAATGCAACACTAGTATTCGAGAAGTTTCAGAACTAGTCATTAAGGCCTAGTATCTATTTCCTGTTTTTCTTTCTCTGAAGGCAACATATCTTCCTTCTTAATGCCCATTGCTAATACCATTGCACTGGCAACAAAAATAGAAGAATAGGTACCAATAAACACACCTATGATTAGGGCAAGTGCGAAACTATTAATGATTTGACCGCCAAGAAAAAATAGAGCTATCAATACCAATAAGGTTGTGATAGAGGTCATTAATGTTCTAGACAGGGTTTGATTAAGGGCATCATTCACAATGACTTTTGAATCAGTTTTTCTAGTTAAAAGAAAATTCTCTCTTATCCTGTCAAATACAACAATGGTATCGTTCAAAGAGTAGCCAATAACCGCGAGTATTGCAGCAAGAACAGTTAAGTCAAACTCAAATTGAAATACAGAAAAAAATCCTAACGTAATGATTACATCATGAATCAATGCAGAAATTGAACCCAGCGCAAAGCGATATTCAAATCTAAAAGCAACATAAATCAATATACCAATCAGGGCATAGAGCATCGCTAAACCACCATCTTCTGTCAACTCATCACCTATCTTAGGTCCAACAAACTCCACCCTTCGGATATCAGCTCCATCACCCAATAGGGAAATTACTCTTGTGCTTAATTCAGCGGATGATATTTCCTGTGGTTTTAATCGAATCAGAACCTCTTTAGTCGAACCAAAATATTGTACATCAGAGCCTACAAAGCCATCCTTCGCAAGTTTTGACCTAATCTGCTCAACATTTGCTGTTTTATCAAATCCAGCCTCAACAAGCGTTCCTCCAGTGAAATCAATTCCTAATTTAAGACCTTGTATTGATAACGAACCAATGGATATTGCTATCAATATTCCAGAAAAAATAAGGGCATATAACTGTTTTGCTACAAACTCAAAGGTTGGTATTTTTATGGCTTTCAAACTCATAGAGCGAGCTCCGTTATTTTTTTGCCACCATAAACCTTATTAATGATAGCTCTTGAGACAATAATCGCCGTAAACATTGAAGTAATTATTCCTATAGAGAGTGTTACTGCAAAACCTTTAATCGGACCCGTACCAAAACTAAACAAAACAACTGCTGCAATCAACGTGGTGATATTAGCATCAGCAATGGTTAGAAGTGCTTTTTCGTAACCACTATCAATGGCTTTTTGTATTCTTGTTCCATTTGCCAACTCTTCTTTAATCCGCTCAAATATCAGTACGTTGGCATCCACTGCCATACCCACAGTCAACACAATTCCAGCAATACCAGGTAGTGTTAATGTTGCTTGAAGAAGTGACAAGAAAGCAACTATCATTACCAAATTCAGAGTGAGAGCAACATTTGCAACCATTCCAAAAAGACGGTATTTATAAAACATAAATACAAGCACTAAGAAGAACCCAATAATGACACTAATGAAACCTCTCTCAATATTATCAGCACCTAGGCTGGGGCCAACCGTTCTCTCCTCGATTATTTCGATAGGTGCGGATAAAGAACCTGCTCTTAGTAAAAGAGCTAGGTTTCTTGCTTCTCTTGCACTGTCTAATCCAGTTACCTGAAACCTTGAAGAAAAAGTTCCTCTAATAGTTGCAGCATTGATAATGTCCTTGGTCTGTGTACGTTTCTTTTCAATTTTTCCATTTTTTTCTACAGACTCAACTTTGTTTTCAATAAAGACAACTGCCATTCTTTCATTGATATGTTTTTTTGTAGTATCAAGCATCGCTCGACCACCAGCATTATCCAGGGTAATGTTCACCATTGGGCTGTTGCTTTCCTGATCAACGCCTGAAGCAGCTCCAGTAATATTCTCACCAGTTGCAATAACTCGGGTTTTTAATAACAATGGAGTACCATTCTTAAAATAGAAAAGTTTAGAACCCAAAGGTACTTTGCCGGATTGTATTGCGGTTTGCGGATCATTCTTTTCATCAACCAATCTAAATTCTAGTGTAGCAACCGCGCCTAATATTTCTTTTGCTCTGGCTGTATCTTGAACTCCAGGCAGTTGGACCACAATTCTGTCAAGTCCCTGTTGTTGAATAATAGGTTCAGCAACGCCAAGCTCATTAACTCTATTTCTAAGAGTGGTAATATTTTGTTTAAGGGCAGCTAATTTTGCGTCACGTTTTGCGCTATCACTCATCTCATAAATAGACGAGTTGCTATTTGATTCAACATTATCTTTAATGACTAGATCAGATAAATCTTTTCTGACGAGTTCATCGCCTTTAAGTTTTGCATCTGAGGTTTTGAATTCAACGTTAAGGCTTTGATTTTCGATTTTAATTCTTTTATAAAGTCTGTCTTCTCTGAGTATGTTCCTGAGTTCGTTGTAGTAACGATCATTCGCCATTCTGACAACCTCATTCATATCAACTTCTAGGAGAAAGTGGACTCCTCCTCTCAAATCAAGCCCCAAAGACATAGCCTTACCGCCTAGACTAGAAAGCCAATTAGGAATTGCTGGTGCTAGATTAAGGGCAGTCACATAATTCCTTCCCAGTTCTTCTTTGAGCACCTCCTTTGCATTAAGTTGAGTCTCTGAATCATTAAATCTAACCAATACTCTTCGGTTAACCATGTCCACTGACTTCGCTTGTATGTTTTCCTTGCGCAATATGCTTTCAACCTTCTCTGCATCAGATTCTGTAATTGGGTTTTCCCCGGTTGAAGAAATCTGAACAGAAAGATCCGAACCAAAAATATTGGGTAATGCATATAGAGCAGAAATAAACAAGAAGACTGCAATTAATGCATTCTTCCAGCCAGCATAGTGATTCATAAGTTATTTAGTTTTGATTGAGCCTTTTGGTAACTTCTGATTAATTGCTTGCTTTTGATGCTTAACAAGCATGCCTTTACCTATCTCAAGAACCGCAAAAGATTCGTCAACTTCTGTCACTTTGCCAATAACACCACCATTGGTAACAACCTCATCACCTTTCTTTAAGTCTGCAAGTAGTTGCTTGTGTTCTTTAGCTCTTTTTTGTTGTGGTCTGATGAGCAAAAAATACATCAGAACAAACATAATAATTAAGAAAGGCAAACCTCCAAGAGCATCGCCACCAGCTGTCTCCGCATAAGCGGGTTTAATTAAAAAATCAAGTAAACTCATTTTCTCTCCTATTTATTAATTACAGTTTTACCATTCATATATGGTCTCAAAACATTGGGTATAGTTACTGACCCATCTTCTTCTTGATAATTCTCTAAGATAGCAACAAAAGTTCTACCAACAGCCAAACCTGAACCATTGAGAGTGTGGAGCAATTCCATCTCTTCACTATTGCTATTCTTGTATCTAAGCTTCATTCTTCTCGCCTGAAAGTCTTCAAAACATGAACATGAGGAAATTTCCCTATAGGCATTTTGCCCTGGCAACCAAACTTCAAGATCATATGTTTTTGCTGAAGAAAAACCCAAATCACCTGCACACAGAATAACTTTTCTATATGGTAATTCAAGTGCCTTTAATATACTTTCTGCATCCTGAGTTAATTCTTCAAGAATTTTATAAGAATCCTCAGCCTTTGCAATCTGAACCAGTTCGACTTTTTCAAACTGATGTTGGCGAATTAAACCTCTAGTGTCCTTACCATAAGCTCCAGCCTCAGATCTAAAGCTTGGCGTATGAGCAACATACTTAATAGGCAGGTCATTTTCATCAATAATACTATCCCTAACTAAATTAGTTACTGGCACCTCTGCTGTGGGTATTAAATACAATGCTTTAGCATCGCCTTCTTCTCCATGCAAGTGAGTTTTGAATAGATCTTCTTCAAATTTTGGCAACTGTCCAGTGCCCAATAATGAATCAGCATTCACCAGATAGGGCACATATACTTCTGAGTATCCATGATGCTCAGTATGAGTATCAAGCATAAATTGAATAAGTGCTCGATGCAGTTTGGCTAACTCTCCTTTAATAACTGAAAATCTAGCGCCAGAAATTTTTGCAGCACTTTTAAAATCCAATCCAAGATTTTCACCTAGATCGACATGATCTTTAATTTCAAAATCAAAACTTCTTGGATTTCCCCATTTTAGAACCTCGACATTTTCATCCTCAGAAGCTCCATCTGGGACACTCTCATGGGGGATGTTTGGTAGGGTGAGCTCAATTTCATCTATCTGGTTTTGTACTTCAGTCAACTTATTTTTTGCTGATTCTAATTTCTCACCAAGATTCGCAACTTGTTTTAGAAGTGGCTCAATATTCTCGCCATTTGCCTTTGCCATACCAATTGATTTAGACTGAACATTTCTCTCGTTTTGTAGATCCTGAGTCTCAATCTGCAACTGCTTTCTTTCAGTCTCAAGGTTATTATATTGTTCGATATCGAAAGTAAATCCTCTTCTTTGTAGAAGTTCGGCAACTTTTTTTATTTCATTTCTTAGTTGCTTTTTGCTTAACATTGGTATATAATAATCTTCTAATATAGATACATCTCTTCAACTTCTTTGAGGAGATTTTTTACTTTTGGGATTATATACTATGTTTAATACTTTCTCTGGAAATGAGGCTTGTGAGATACTTTCAAACGGCGGTCAACTAGTGGATGTTAGATCATCTGCTGAGTTCGCTAGAGGGGCTCTTCCTAATGCAATTAATTTGCCGCTTCAATCAATTATGGCAGCGGATAATTTCATTGACAGAGATAAGCCTGTAGTTCTTTATTGTGTCACAGGCGCAAGATCATCAACAGCAAAGAGCTACTTAACGCAGATGGGCTTTAGAGAAGTATATGATCTTGGATCATACAGAAACTATAACTGCGAATAAATCATCTATAATTTAAAAATATCGACGATTAGGGATGGAGCACTAATATCTTATGCGTGTCAAAAGTAAATGGCATAAAGACGCAGTAAAAACAGTAGATGAAATTGCAAGTGCTCTAGCTTTCAATACCTGGAGAATCACTAAAAACAACCTCGAGGATCTGATCAATGAAGGTTTCACTGTTGAAAAAGATCAAGTTTTTGGGGTAATTTCTGAATATCTATGTTTCCTGATCCAGTGCGTTGATCGATTAATATTCCAAAAAATATCCTCAGACAAAAGAAGGCAAATTCTTATACTTCTTGCTAGACAATCAGCAGATTATTTTCATGAGGAAAAAACCGAGAGAATAGGCGAGGGTAGTCATTGGGATGACTTTGTTAATTTATACAATTCACGAGCACAAGATTATTCTGAATTTGGATTTAATCTTGATGGGCCAGACTACCATTTTCTTAGGTATTTCGCAGAAAAAACTAAATCCGTCATGACACAATTAGATGAAAAATGGGTGGTACAGCAAATGATTGAAATTCAGGCGCCTAAAGCATTTGATGAAATCAACAAAAGTGTTGAGAATCTAATGCAAGTCAAAGAGATC
>VMDI01000068.1 GCA_008080915.1 Gammaproteobacteria bacterium
ATATTTAAGTCCTTGTCAAAAATAAAGTTTGAAGGAAAAGCATAGACCCCCCAATCTTTAACCGCGCCGCCATTTGTGTCTAATAGAATAGGTAAATCAAAAGGTACTTTCTTTTTGAAGTCTAGTATTTGCTCTTTGGTTTCGCCAATATTGACCGTCAAGATTGAAAATTCCTTATCGCCCAATATTTTTTGCAGTCTAACCATAGAGGGTATTTCTTTCACGCATGGTTTGCACCAGCTAGCCCAGAAGTTTAAAAGTATTGTTTTTCCTTTATAGTCTTGTAAATTGATTTCTTTGTCATTCATATCCTTAAGGATCAAACTAGCAAAGTTTTGCTTTCCTGAATATTTTTTTAAAGTTGGTTCTCCAAGAAGTTTCGACTTTTTTTCAGATTTGGCTTTTAACTCTTTAATCTTTGCAGTGTTTGAGCCCTTCATTAACATCATTGCATTTTGATAGGCTTGAGGAAGTTTGTCCTTGGCAACCAAATCAATTTTCTGTAAATCTGATTCGTCCCTCATATGAAACCCCCCAGAGACACCCTTAAACTTTTGAACAAATACTTGGCTTCCTCCCTCTTCTAGAGTTTGTCTAATTTCGTCACTTCTAAAATATTTAGTACTTTTTTCAGCAAGAATCATATAGACAGGAAGATTGCTTACTGAGGCTATATCAACATACTCAGCTTTTTCTCCTAAGCCGGGCTTTCCATATATGAGATGAGGCGAGTGAAAGATATGGCCTTTAATAAATTGACTTTCAGGATTTTGCTTTTGGAATTCATAAGCTGTCTTCAGGGCAAGTTGCGCACCCCTGCCAAAGGAGACGAAAAATAAATTTTTAAACCCTTTTCTTTGGGCAATTTCTACCAACTCAACAATATCTTTCACCTCAAATTTATCGATACTGCTTTGAGTTCGCGAAATCATATAACTTTCATGCAAGTCGGCTATCCAAACATCAATGTCATAAAAATTTAGTTTCTGAACTGTCGGAATATGACCTTTACCAAAACCCCTTTCTGAAGGAAGATATAGAAATAAAGTTTCACCTTCACTGGAGTAAATTGAAGTATTGATAGAGGCTCCAGAAGATAGATCAATCTCTTTTAAATCAGCAGATGCATGGCCAATTAATAGTGAGAGTATGAGAACAATTCTTTTGAACATTATTGATAAAGGTCAATTATGTAGAAAAGAACCACACCCTCCGAAGAGCGAGCTGGGCCAACGACCTTAGCCGCATAAAAATGCTCCCTATTTTTAGCAGACTTGATTGCCTCCTCTAAAGAGTCCATCACCTCAACATTCCCTGCTGGAACTCTATCTCTTTTAACTCGAGGGATATTGACTACCGCAAATTGTTCCTTGGCAAAATCAGCGTTAGGATGAGGGTCTAGTGAATAGCCGTTAACCATGTTTATTAATAAAGATTGACACCACAAGACTGATTAGCTGGGACTGCAATATGAATTTTTTTAGGGAGGGATAACTGCATATTATCCACCCTATCCATAAAAGTTTTTTTGTCGATATTTCCGCCAATCATTTCGTTATATTTCTTTTCTTCAAGAATAGTGGACATCGTTCTTCCTGAATAGTCATGAGCTGGAAATACCTTCGTGGCGTCAGGAAACGAAAATAGCTTAGTAAGAGATTCAAATAAATTAGCACTCGAGCCCTCTTGAAAGTCACAACGACCACAACTTCTAATTAAAAGGGCATCCCCAGTAAAAAGCATGTCCTCAATTGAATAGGTCATGCACCCATTGGTATGTCCAGGGGTTTTAATACCCTTAAGTTCAAAATTTCCAAAATTAATAATTTCACCGTCCTCTAGAAATAAGTCAGCACAATTAACTGGGTTGCCTTTCGCTAAAACAATTTTTGCATCTTTAAATCGATTCTTAAGTGGACAAGAACTAGTGATGTGGTCTGCATGTATGTGAGTTTCTAAAATATATTTAAGATCAAGGTCCAACTCTTCAATGATTGAAATATCTCTGTCCTTTGTTTCATCTACAGGGTCAATAATTACAGCTTCTCTGGATTGATTGTCGGCAAGAAGATAGGTATAAGTCGAACTCTCTTTTTCAAAGAGTTGTCTGAAAATTAATTGACTCATGGGAGCACTTTTTTAAATGGTTTTACAATAACACTCTCATAGGCACCTGACTCCATGTAGGGATCATCATTTGCCCAAGACTGGGCTTCCTCAAGTGAGTCGAACTCAGCAATTACCAAAGATCCTGTAAACCCTGCCTCTCCAGGATCGTTATTATCAATGGCCGGATGTGGACCGGCAATGACCAACCTTCCCTCACTTTTAAGCTGATTTAATCTTTCAATGTGTTTTGGTCTAACTGACATTCGCTTTTCAAGCGAATTTTCGGTATCAGTAGAAATAATAGCGTAGAGCATAATAATTCTACAAGTCTAACACATCCTGCATGGAATAAAGACCGGAAGATTTCTCACCTAACCATCTAGCGGCTCTGATTGCGCCATTAGCAAACGTGCTTCGAGATGAGGCCTTATGAGTAATCTCAATTCTTTCTCCATCCAAGAAAAAATAAACGGTATGCTCGCCCACAACATCACCGCCTCTGATGGTAGAAAATGCAATGGTATTTTTATCTCTCGGCTCTTCAATCCCTTGGCGACCATATATCGCGCACTTAGACAGATCTCTACCCAAGGTGTTAGCAATAACCTCCCCAAGTTTTAATGCTGTTCCAGAAGGCGAGTCCACTTTATAACGATGATGCGCTTCAACAATTTCAATATCAGCATCTTCGCCAATGACCTTAGCGGTCTGTTCAAGTAGCTTTAAAGTCAGGTTCACTCCCACACTCATATTGGGCGCAAATACTATGGGTATATCTTTGGCAGCATTTTGTATTTTCTGAAGTCCTGAATTATCAAATCCTGTTGTGCCAATCACCATAGGTTTATTGGATTTTCTACAAATTTCAAGATAATCAATTGTTGCTTCAGGTCTGGTGAAGTCAATGAGAACATCAAAACTATCAACTGATTGAGACAGATTATCATCGCGATCGAAACTAATGCCTAAATCAACACCCTCATTAGCCTGAATACAATCTGTAATGGTCTGGCCCATTTTTCCATGGGCGCCAGAAACTCCTAATTTAATCATGCAAGTTCATCCTCTAAAAATCGATTGCCTTTGGCAACAGAATCTATTTCTTTTAGGGTGCTTAAAAGTTCTTTCATGTAGCTTAAAGGAATCATATTAGGGCCATCACTTTTAGCGCTCTCTGGATCTGGATGAGTTTCCATAAAGAAACCAGAAACTCCAACCGCAGCAGCAGCCCTTGCAAGCACAGGAACCATCTGTCTTTGACCACCAGACGTATTTCCCTGACCTCCTGGCTGTTGAACTGAATGGGTGGCATCAAATACAACAGGTTGACCAGTTGATCTCATAGTTGATAAGCCTCTCATGTCTGAAATTAAAGTGTTGTATCCAAATGAAGTCCCTCTATCACAAACTGTAATTTTGTCATTACCTGTTGCTAGGGCCTTTTCAACGACATTATTCATATCCCATGGGGCTTGAAATTGTCCTTTTTTGATGTTCACTGGAAGGCCAACTTTGCAAACATTTTGAATAAAGTTAGTTTGTCTGACTAAAAAAGCAGGTGTTTGCATCATATCAACCACAGAGCCAACTTCATCAAGAGGAGTATCCTCATGAACATCAGTTAAAACAGGCACTCCCACCTCATCCTTAACTTTTTGTAAGATTCTCAAACCCTCAGAAATTCCTAATCCTCTGAAACTATCTGCACTGGTTCTATTTGCCTTATCATAAGAAGACTTGTAGATAAAGTTAATACCTAAATCCGAAGTAATTTCTTTAAGCGCACTTGCGCTTTCCATAGCAAGCTTTTCTGACTCAACTACGCAAGGTCCAGCAATCAGGAAAAAAGGTTGATCAATACCAATTTCAAAGTCAATAATTCTCATGTGAATATTTTAATACATCTGCCAAATGTTAATTAATTTAAAATGCTACACCTATGCCAAATAACAAAACTCCAGATATTCTTCAGAAAATTATCGACCGAAAAAAAGTCGAAATTGATGAGGCTCAAAAATTAGAACCTTTTGATAAAGTCATGGAGCTTGCCTATAAAGATAGAAACAAATTAGACTTCTTTGGAGCTCTAAAAGACAAAATCGATTCGGGTCAAAATGCTGTCATTGCAGAAATTAAGAAAGCATCACCCTCAAAAGGAGTTCTAAGAGAAAACTTTAATCCGGTTGAAATTGCAAAAAGTTATGAGAAAAATGGGGCTGCTTGTTTATCTATCTTGACCGATAAAGATTTCTTTCAAGGAGATAATCAGTATCTTGCCGATGTGAGACTTGCGGTTGATATTCCCCTTCTTAGAAAGGAGTTTATCATTTCACCTTATCAGGTTTTTGAGGCAAGAGTATTAGGGGCTAACTGTATTCTTTTGATTGCCGCTTGTCTTAGTGATAGAGAAATGGAAGATCTATGTATGTATGCAATCTCAGTTTCAATGGATGTATTGGTTGAAGTTCATAATCATGAAGAATTGGAGAGGGTTTTAAAATTAAATCTACCAATGATTGGAATCAACAACAGAAATCTTAAAACTTTCGAAGTTTCTCTTGAAACAACCAATGAGTTACTTAAAAATATCAATGAAGACACTTTGGTGATTACTGAAAGTGGAATACTTAAACCTGAGGATGTGGAATATATGAACTCAAAAGGTGTTCATGCGTTTCTTGTAGGTGAGGCATTTATGAAAGAAGAAGATCCTGGCATGGCCTTAAAAAACTTTTTTGGATAGTTATTTATGAATACAAAAGTTAAATGGATTAGTGGTATGAAAATGATGGCGACCTCTGGAAGTGGTCATCAAGTTCCTATGGATGGTCCTGAAAATTTTGGAGGGGAAAACTCCGGCTCAAGACCAATGGAGATGTTATTAATGGGACTCGGTGGTTGTACCACTGTAGATGTTATTTCCATTCTAGAAAAGATGAAAGAGCCTGTTCAGGGTTGTGAATGTGAAATCTCTGCTAACCGAGCTGAGGACCACCCAAAAATTTTCACTGACATTCATATTCATTTTGTCTTGTCAGGTCCTGAGTTAAACCCACAAAAAGTTCAAAAGGCAATTACTTTATCCGCTGAAAAATACTGTTCTGCATCAATGATGTTAAATAAATCGGCAAATATTACTCACGATTTTGAAATCAAGTAATAATTATTTCGGCTGGTTTGGAACGATAACTGCCATTACCGGCGGAACCTTAGTGGCATTGAATATAGATATCTCTAAATTTGGCTATATTTTCTTTCTCATGAGCTCGGTGAGCTGGTTTTTGCAAGCCAAAAAAAATGGTGATAGTGCATTAATGATTGTGAATGTTTTTTTCTTTTTTATTAACATCCTTGGCATCTATCGCTGGTTTTTCTAATATAGTCCAAAATGACTATAATTAACCAATGAAATCATTCATTTTTGCTTACTTTTTTTGCGGATTAATAGCAATTTCAATCGCTAATAATGAATTGCAAAACAATGATT
>VMDI01000090.1 GCA_008080915.1 Gammaproteobacteria bacterium
TTGATTTTGTTGACGATACCGTATTTTTGCCTCGCATTTCATTGGAAACTTTATGGAATTATTTATCCAATGAGGCTCCAAAGTTTCAAGGGTATTGTGAAAAAGATTCTCATTATTTTCTCCTTGAGCAACAACTACCTGGTTCTTTTCAGGAATTTTATCAACTACAAACCACGGATCATTTCCAATTCCAAAACCACCGCCAATCTCTAGCCCCTTTCTTTGTCCTATTGTGAAGAACGGATATCCATGATGATTTTTAATAAAGTTACCTTCAGTATCGATAATGTCACCTTTGGCTTGGGGTATGTATTGTGACAAGAAACTAGAAAAATTCCTCTCTCCGATAAAACAAATCCCGGTTGAGTCTTTCTTTGTTGATGTAACAAGGTTGTTTCTTTTTGCAATTTTTCTTACCTCACTTTTCTCCATCTCCCCTAAAGGAAAAAGACTCATTGACAATTGATATTGATCTAAAAGGTGAAGAAAATATGTTTGATCTTTGGAGGTATCTCTGGCATTTTTTAGAAAGAAGTCATTATCAATTTGCTCTACTCTAGCATAATGCCCAGTGGCAATCTTGTCACAACCCAGCGATTGCGCATGCTCTAAAAACCATTTGAATTTAATCTTTTGATTGCATAAAACATCTGGATTTGGCGTTCTGCCTGCTTTATGCTCATCAATAAATTCTTCAAATACTTCCTCCCAATATTCTGAGGAGAAATTTACAGTATGTAATTTAATGCCAAGCTTATTTGCTACTAATGTCGCATCATTTAGATCTTCCTCAGCACTACATTTAGAAGTAGAATCATCCTCTTCCCAATTTTTCATGAATAGTGCTTCAACTTGATAACCTTGTTCAAGAAGAAGAAGCGCTGCAACTGATGAATCCACTCCTCCAGAAAGACCAACAATGACTTTTTGAACTCTATCAGGCATTAACTAGAGGAGTTTGAATTTTGGTCATAAGCTTCGACAATCTTCTTTACAAGTTTATGTCTGACCACATCTTTAGATTCAAAGAAAATAAATTTTAAGTCTTCGATATTTTTAAGAATTTTAATACAATGTAATAGTCCTGATTGGTTGGGTTTAGCCAGGTCAATTTGGGTAATATCTCCCGTAATGACCATTTTTGATCCAAAACCTAATCGAGTGAGGAACATCTTCATTTGTTCAATAGTTGTATTTTGAGCTTCATCCAATATCACAAATGAGTCATTGAGAGTTCTTCCACGCATAAAAGCAAGAGGAGCAACTTCTATGATGTTTTTATCCAAAAGGCGTCCAACTTTCTCAAAACCAAGCATGTCATATAAAGCATCGTAGATTGGACGAAGATATGGGTCAACTTTCTCATTCATATCGCCAGGTAAGAAACCTAATTTTTCGCCTGCTTCGACTGCTGGTCTAACTAACACAATTCGTCTAACTTGAGATTTTTCAAGCGCATCCACAGCCTTGGCTACAGCAAGAAATGTTTTTCCAGTACCGGCAGGTCCAATACCAAAAGTACAATTATTGTCTTCAATAGAATGAATATATTCTTGTTGATTAGGCAATCGAATATGAATTTGTTTTCTTTTAAGCTTAATATGCTCAATTTTTCCAACCTTACTGGCTGAGATATGATGATGAATAATGTGTTGAACATCATTTGCACTGACTACTTGAGACAGTGAAAGATTAACTAGGTCTTTGAAAATATCTTGAGCAATTAATGAATTCTCACCCTCAACCCTGAATAGGGGGCCAGAATTACTAATATCAACTCCAAGTGATTTGCTTATGAGGTCAAGATTGCAATCTAATGACCCGCAAATATTAGCCAATTGCTCTGTGTCTTGAACATCGAGTGTGAATTTCATCTTGTTATTTTATCAAGTGAAAATCATCAATAAGAATATTTAAACGATAGGTTTTGTCTAATTAGAATATATAATGATATGCTTATATATTATTTTTTTTGAATCATGAAACTTTCTCGAATATTTGCAATTTTTATTATGTTCACATCGCCTATTTCTATGACATATGCGAATAATTATTCAATTGATATCGAAGATGCATGGATAAGAGCGATGCCATCAAAAGCTATGTCGACTGCCGCATTTATGAAAATTACGAATAAATTTCCTAATGAAGTCAAACTTATAAGTGTTGATATTGATGGAGTTCAAAGTGTTGAACTTCATAAGACCGTATCTGATGGTAAGGTAATGAAGATGGTCAAACAAAGTCATATTCCATTACCCGCAAATAGTTCACTAGTTCTTAAACCAGGATCATGGCATATTATGATGATTGGATTAGAGAAGCAATTTCCAGAAGGAAGTGTCCATCAAGTTCAATTGAATTTTGATAACGGGTTTAAACAAAATATCAAGATTAAAGTGAAGAAGCATCAGATACAAATGATGCATCATATGTGAACTAAACTGGTTTTATGTCATTAAAAATCAAATTTCTCCTTCCAGTAGTTTTCGCTGCTTCATTAATTAGCGCATTTTTTCTTCTAGGCAATAAAGATTACTTAAAGTTAGAAAGATCTTTAAAAGCTTCATTTGTCTTGTTTGATGAAAATAAACCATTACCAAAATTAGAATTGACTGATTTCAATAATCAACCCTTTTCTAATAATGATCTTAAGGGTCATTGGAGTATTGTTTTTTTTGGGTTTACCTTTTGTCCAGATGTATGTCCAACCGGACTCATGGATATGGTGAAACTTAAAAAAATATTACAAACTAAAAAACTTCAAAATCCAGAAATTATCTTTATTACTCTAGATCCAAACCGTGACACACCTGAGGTTCTTAAAGACTATGTAACCTATTTCGATAAAGACTTTAAGGCCTTAACGGGCACCAAAGAACACATAAATCAAATTATCAAACCTTTCGGTACTTTCTATGAAGTTGTCTTGAATGATGGGGAGAATCAGAAAACGGTTTCTGCAGATGATCCAATTCCCAGTGACATTAAGACTTATACTTTAAATCATACTGCTTGGATGTATCTAATTAGTCCTGATGGTGAGATATTTGCCGGATTGCCAACACCTCACAACCCTTCACTGATGGCAGAGGATATTGAGAAAATCTTTGCTTTTTATTAGTTTAAAACTTTTCCAATAAGCGAATTATTTCTAGCTGAGGTAATCTCTACATTAACTATTTGACCAATTAATTCACTACCGCCTTCAACATGTGTATTGCGCATGTTTTCAGTTTTCCCATAGAGATCTGACCCTTTATTATTGAATCCTTCAATAAGAACCTTCTGGATTGAGCCAACCATGGATTTAGAAATCTCATCGGTATAGAGATCAATTTCATTTTGCAGGATTGCAAGACGTTCTTTTTTTAAAGTTAACTCTGTGTCATCAACAAAGGTTGAAGCTGGAGTGCCTGGTCTTTGCGAATAGATAAAACTAAAAGATTTATCAAATTTTATTTCTCTAATCAAATTCATAGTATGGGTGAAATCTTCATCAGTTTCACCTGGAAAACCAATTATAAAATCTGATGAGATTGAAATATTGGGCCTTATCTCTCTAAGTCTTTTAATTTTGGATTTATATTCAAGAGCCGTGTGACCTCTTTTCATAAGATTTAAAATCTTGTCCGAACCACTTTGAATGGGAAGATGAATATGAGATACCAACTCTGGAACTTCAGCATATACATCAATTAGTCGATCTGAGAACTCCACTGGATGAGAAGTGGTAAAGCGTATTCTCTCTATGCCATCAATTTCTGACACAATAGATATTAGCAGAGCAAGATCGGCAATTTCTCCATCATCCATTGATCCCCGATAGGCATTGACATTCTGACCAAGAAGATTGACTTCTTTAACCCCTTGTGAAGCTAAAATTGATACTTCGTCAATAATATCATTGAACGGTCTAGAAATTTCCTCACCGCGTGTATAAGGCACTACGCAAAATGTACAATATTTTGAACAACCTTCCATAATTGTGACATATGCACTCACATTTGATACAGACGGTTTAGGCAAATGATCAAATTTTTCAATTTCGGGAAAGGAAATATCAATACTTGAGTCTTTCTTCGAATTCACCTGGTCTAAAAGTATTGGCAAGCGATGAAGAGTTTGTGGTCCAAAAATCATATCAACATATGGAGCGCGTTTAAGAATTAAGTTGCCTTCTTGAGAGGCAACACAACCACCAACACCAATAACAATTTCAGGATTTTTCTCTTTAAGCTTTCTCCAACGACCCAATTGCGAAAATAATTTCTCTTGTGCTTTTTCACGAATGGAGCAGGTATTTAAGAGTAATACATCTGCATCTTCGGGTTTATTGGTTAATTCAAGACTGTGGGATGCTTTTAAAACATCCGACATCTTGTCTGAGTCATATTCATTCATTTGACATCCGTAAGTTTGGATGAATAATTTTGACTGAGTCATATTATTTTTGAATGTGAAGTGTCTGAGTTGGGAAAGCTATCTCTGCGCCATGACTTGCAATTATTTCTGAAATTTTTAGAAGAATCTCTTGCTTGACCTTTTGATAACTGTCTTTATCGATTGACTTTGTAAAACAATAAACGTTGATATCAACAGAGGATGCATTGAAGTAATTGAAGAAAACCCTGACAGCTTGGGACTGATCAATAGCATCATTTGATTTCAAATAGTTTTCAATATCAGTTACAACTGAAGGGATTTTATCAATATCATCATAGCGAAGTCCAATAACTTCATTAACTCTTCTGTTAGTCATTCTGGAAGGGGTTTCAATTGGTATCGAAGAAAATAATGAATTGGGGATATAAACTGGATTCTTACTGAAGGTTCTAATTCTTGTCATTCTCCATCCAATTTTTTCAACTGTTCCCTCGAACTCTGATGATCGAATCCAGTCACCAGTTGAAAAAGGTTTGTCAAGCTGAATCATCAAACCTCCAAAGATATTAGACAGCATGTCCTTAGCTGCAAAACCTATAACAATACCACCCACTCCACCAAGAGTGAGAATAGAGGAAATAGAAAAACCTAGATATTGAGCAATTCCAAGAATGATTGCAATAATTAGAGAAATCTTAATCAGTCTAGAAAATAATCTGATTGAGTCATTATTAAGATTTGATCTTTTATTGATTAAATATTCTTCAATACCAGAAACAAGTCGAATAAAAGCCCAGGAAATAATGATTATAGGAATGATGTCAATATAGTCAGTTACAGATTTGAAATAACTAACCTGTTCTTTGTATAAATCAAAAGAAATAAAAATCAATCCATACCAGACAAGCAATTTAACAGGCGCTGAAATAGCATGAATAATTTGATCATCAAACTTATTCTTTGATTTTGCAGCCTTTTCAGAAAACTTTTTTAATAGAAAACTAATTGCAAAATGAATCAATA
>VMDI01000006.1 GCA_008080915.1 Gammaproteobacteria bacterium
AATATTGATCTTCCATCCTGAAGCATGAGCGCATGAGATAGATTATTAATATCCTCACTTGTGCAAGCAAAATGAAGAAACTCGCTTACAGCATTTAACTCAGAATTTGAGCCTACTGCCTCTTTAAGAAAATATTCGACAGCCTTAACATCATGATTGGTAGTCTTCTCAATCTCTTTCACTCTTTGCGCATTTTCAACAGAGAAGTCTTTAATTAAATCATTTAAATGACTGACAGCGGATTCTGAAAATTTAGGAACTTCAACAATGTCGGCATTTTGAGACATAGCCTTTAACCACTCAACCTCAATTATGGTTCGATACTTAATTAAACCAAATTCAGAAAAAATTGTATCAAGTTGAGAGGTTTTTGAACGATATCTGCCGTCTATTGGAGAAATTGCAGAAAGTTCATTAAGTTCCATGAATGTATAATTGACAAAAAAATTCATTATAAAGTTATCTGTTCAATTTTTTTTACTATTGAATACAATTGATCTTCAGATAAGCCCCTAAAAAAATGAAAATATGGATGTGCAAAGTATAAATTGTTGACAATTTACTTCATTATTATCTCTATTTTCGTTAAAATAAACTTATAAATACTAATATTGTTGACAATTATGAAAAACGAATACCTAAAACACGTTGAAGAAAGAAACTCTGAAGGACTTCCTCCACTGGCATTAAATGCCAAACAAACCAAAGCAGTGATTGATCACTTAATTGATGGAGATGATGATTCGTTTTACTTAGACTTGTTAACACACCGCGTGCCGCCTGGGGTAGATGAGGCTGCTTATGTAAAAGCCTCTTTTTTGAATTCCGTTGCCACGGGGAAACAGAAGTGTTCAGCTATTGACAAGAAACAGGCTACTTTTCTTTTAGGAACCATGCTTGGTGGATACAATATTGAGCCATTGATTGGACTCTTAGATAATGAGGATACTGCTGAGATAGCATGCGATGCGCTCTCAAATACACTATTAATATATGATGCATATCAGTTAGTCTTGGATAAATCATCAACCAATGAGTATGCTAAGAAAGTTGTCGATAATTGGTCTAATGCCACATGGTTTACTTCGAAAGAGCCACTACCCAAAGAAATTAAGCTAACTGTTTTCAGAGTTCCTGGCGAAACTAACACTGATGATTTATCTCCTGCTACTGAAGCTTGGTCAAGACCTGATATTCCTGTCCATGCAAAGTCTATGCTCGTCAAGAAGATGGACAAGCCTCTGGAAAAAATTGAAGAACTTAAGAAAAAGGGTTTGCCTTTAGCTTTTGTTGGAGATGTAGTTGGAACAGGCTCATCAAGAAAATCTGCTATTAACTCAGTGCTCTGGCACATGGGGAATGATATTAATTATGTCCCCAATAAAAGATCTGGTGGTGTGATTCTTGGTGGAAAAATTGCACCTATATTTTTTAACACTGCCGAAGATTCTGGTGCGCTTCCTATTGAATGCGATGTTTCAAAATTGAATATGGGTGATGAAATTACTATTCTCCCCTATGAAGGAAAAATTATTAATCAAGACAATGAAGTAGTCTCAAGCTTTAATCTTGCGCCCATCACAATGAGTGATGAAGTACAAGCTGGTGGCAGGATCGCATTAATCATTGGCAGGGGCCTAACTGATAAAACCAGAATACAATTAGGTCAAGAACCAAGTGATAAATTTATTCGTCCTGGTGACAAGGAAGAATCAAAAATTGGATATACATTAGCTCAAAAGATGGTTGGAAAAGCCTGTGGAGTTGACGGCGTTAGACCGGGCACTTATTGCGAACCTTTAATGACTACCGTTGGATCACAGGATACTACTGGAGCTATGACAAGGGATGAACTTAAAGAGCTAGCTTGTTTAGGTTTCTCTGCAGATCTTGTAATGCAAAGCTTCTGTCATACTGCAGCTTATCCAAAACCAGTAGATGTCGAATTGCAGCATTCATTGCCTGACTTTATGCAATCACGTGGTGGTGTTTCTCTAAAGCCTGGAGATGGAGTGATCCACTCTTGGATAAACAGAATGCTATTACCTGATACTGTTGGTACTGGTGGTGACTCTCATACTAGATTTCCATTGGGTATAAGTTTCCCAGCAGGTTCGGGATTGGTTGCATTTGCTGCCTCGATTGGTGTTATGCCATTAGATATGCCTGAGTCAGTATTGGTTAGGTTCAAAGGAGAAATGCAGCCTGGTATTACGCTTAGAGATCTTGTGAATGCAATTCCATTCTTTGCAATCAAAGAGGGTCATCTTACAGTTGAAAAGTCTGGCAAGAAAAATGTCTTTTCAGGAAGAATTTTAGAAATCGAGGGTTTGGAAGATCTTAAGGTTGAACAAGCATTTGAGTTGGCTGATGCCAGCGCAGAAAGATCTGCAAATGGTTGTACTATTAAATTGAATAAAGAACCAGTTGAAGAGTATTTGCAATCAAATATTGTGCTCCTTGCCTCAATGATTAACGATGGATATGGTGATAAGAAGACCATTGCTAGAAGAATTAAATCCATGCAAAAATGGCTGGATGAGCCTGAGCTCCTCGAGGCTGATAAAGACTGTGAATATGCCGCAGTAATTGAGATCAATATGAGTGATATCAAAGAGCCGATCTTAGCATGCCCTAATGATCCAGATGATGTTAAGACGTTGTCAGATGTTGCAAAACAAAAAATTGATGAGGTCTTTATTGGATCTTGTATGACCAACATCGGTCACTTTAGAGCTGCTGCAAGATTATTAAATAACAAAGATAACTTAGGTACTGAACTTTGGGTTGCGCCACCTACAAGGATGGATGAATCTCAACTCAAAAAAGAAGGAAGTTATGATGTCTTTAACCGTCTTACTGATCATACTGAATTACCTGGATGTTCTCTATGTATGGGAAATCAAGCAAGAGTGGCAGAAGGATCAACAGTGGTTTCTACTTCTACTAGAAACTTCCCTAATAGATTGGGTGACGGTGCTAACGTCTATCTTGCCTCAGCTGAAATTGCAGCAGTTTCTGCAAAACTTGGTTATATCCCAACTATGGAGGAATATCTTGAGGCGATGCAGGAAGTCAAATCAAATGAATCAAGTGTCTATCAGTATCTCAACTTCCATCAACTAGATGACTATAAAGATGAACTAAAAAATGTTCCACTTGAGACGATATTGGGATAACAAAAAAGGCGCTTAAAGCGCCTTTTTTTAATTTCAAAAAAAAGATAATTATTTAATTTTTGACTCTTTGTACATTACGTGTTTTCTTACCACGGGATCAAACTTTTTAACTTCCATTTTCTCCGGATGAAGTCTTTTATTCTTTGTAGTGGTGTAGTAATGTCCAGTGCCTTCTGAAGAAACTAATTTAATTTTATCTCTCATAATAGAATCCTATATTTTTTCACCACGGGCACGGATTTCAGTTAAAACTGCATCGATGCCTTTTTTATCAACAACTCTAAGACCTTTAGCTGAAAGTCTAAGTTTAACGAAACGATTTTCACTCTCGACCCAAAATCTATGGGTATGAAGATTAGGATAAAAACGACGACGCGTTTTGTTGTGCGCATGGGAAACGTTATTACCACTGATTGGACGCTTTCCAGTAACTTGACAAACCTTGGACATGTTTGAATCCTCTAATATTTCAAAAAGGATGTAATTATACTTATTTAATAAGCTTTTTTCTAGTAATTTGATTTACTATTTACTAACCACTTAAGTGACTGTATCATATGTCGCTTCGGAGGGATGGCAGAGCGGTTGAATGCACCGGTCTTGAAAACCGGCAAGGGTTAATCCCCTTCCAGGGTTCGAATCCCTGTCCCTCCACCACTTAATCTACATATGGCCCGTGTTGGTAGATAGGCTCTTTGTGAGGGACGCCAGAACAGACTACGATGCTGCCAATACTCTTTGCAGTAATATCTATTTGCCCCACTTCTTGAGAAGATATTAGCAATGATTCCCCCGATAGAGCATGTTGATTGTTAACTTGAAATTCACCTGAAACAATATAAATTATTGCGTTTGAATCTTTCTGGATCGTGATTGGTTTTTGTGAATCTTTACTAAACTTAAGGTGCTGATAGGTGATCTCTGTATTTAGGAAAACAGGAGATTTTGAACCTACGATATCTGTAACTTCTACACCATTCTCTGAGTAACTTGGCAAATCCTCTTTTTCGAAAAACTGATAAGTAGGACTTATGCCTTTTTCCTTTTTTGCCAAATTTATCCAGAGTTGAATACCGCTAGTAGTGCCTTTATTTGCTGGCATCTCAGAATGAATTAGGCCACTGCCTGCGCAAAAAACCTGAGCACCTCCCTGAGAAACAAATTTATCATTACCAAGATTATCTTTATGATTCATTCCTCCTTCAAAAACATAAGTTATTGCTTCAAAACCTCTATGTGGGTGATTTGGGAAGCCTGTTCCTTCTTTAAGAGTGAAGTGATCAAAAAGTACAAAAGGGTCATGGTTCATGATTTGATGGGTTGGAAACAATCTAGTTACAACTACACCATCTCCCTCAGGTGTTTCTTGTCCAATTAACTTATTAAGTACCATAAGAAAATTATATTGTTTGTAAAAACTTAGATTCCATACATTTCTCGATAGTTTTCAATTCTTAAAAGTAAATCCTCATCATTTCCGTTTTTTAAGAAATCAATTAAGTGGGAAAGGTTGATAATACTTATTACTTGGATTCCATACTTCTCTTCGACCTCTTGAATCGCCGATTTACCACTTGGTGCCTTTTCCTGACGGTCAACTGCAACAATAACACCTGATACATCAGCATTATTCGACTTAATTATCTCCATCGCCTCTCCAATTGCTGTACCGGCTGTAATGACATCATCGATAATCAAAACATTGCCCTTAAGTTCATGGCCAACTATACTTCCTCCCTCTCCATGATCTTTCGCCTCTTTACGATTAAAGCTGTATGGAACCTCTCTAGCAAAGTGATCATTTAGAGAAATAGATGTTGCCGCAGCAAGAGGTATTCCCTTATATGCTGGTCCAAAAAGAACATCAAAGTCTAAATTACTGTCCTGAATTGCTTGTGCATAAAATTTACCCAACTTAGACAAATGTCCGCCAGTATTGAATGCACCTGCATTGAAAAAATATGGGCTAATTCTGCCTGACTTTAGAGTAAATTCGCCAAATTTAAGCGCGCCAATTTCTAACATAAAGTCAACAAAGTCTTTCTGATACTGCTCCATATTTTCTCCCTAACCTATTAAAATATTTTTATGTTGAGGATTATAACCACTAATGTAAATGGCATTCGTGCGGCTGAAAGAAAAGGTTTTTTTGATTGGCTAAAAACACAAGATGCCGACAT
>VMDI01000003.1 GCA_008080915.1 Gammaproteobacteria bacterium
CCTGCCAACAAGAAGCCAGATAATAAGCCTGCCAACAAGAAACCAGATAATAAGCCTGCCAAAGATAAGCCAGTAAAACAGGATAAAGTTGAGCAGAAAGAGGTTGCATAAATGACTCTTCATCATGGGGTGATAGGCAATCCAATTAAGCATAGTCTATCCCCGATGATTCATGAGTATTTTGCGAATGAATTCAAACTTGATATTCATTACGAAAAGTACCTTTTCGAGCTTAATAATTTTTCAGAGCAAGTCAAACAATTAATTCAAAATAACGTGACTGGATTAAATGTCACAGTTCCTTTCAAAACAGATGCATTTAATCTAGCAGATGAACTGACTGAAAATGCAAAACTCGCAGGAGCAGTCAATACCCTTAAACTTGAAGGTCGGCATCTGATTGGTGAGAATACCGATGGAATGGGTCTCGTTTCCGATATAAGAAATAATTTAGCTATTAATCTTAAAGATAAAATTATCTTAATTGTTGGTGCTGGAGGCGCAACACGGGGAATTATTAAACCCCTATTAGATGAAAACATTAAAGAGTTGCATATCCTCAATAGAACAGAAGAGAAAGCCATTGAGTTAGCGGCAAAATTTTCTCAGTATGGAGAAGTCTCGGGACATGGAATCAAGATTGATGATTTTAAGGTTGATATTATCATCAATGCTACTAGCTCCTCTTTAGATGGTGAGGCACCCCAGATTAGCGATAAGTTTTATCAGAATTCTTTTTGTTATGACCTAATGTATGGGTCTCAAACTCCATTTATGGTCAATGCCCTGAATAATGATGCCAATCAGGTATTCGACGGTTTAGGGATGTTGGTAGAGCAGGCAGCCAAGAGTTTTGAATTTTGGACTGGTAAGCGACCAGATTCGAAGAAAGTGATCAAAAAAGTTAGGGAGCGTATCGCTTAATATCCCAATCTTTGCCATTATTTGAATAGATGAATCTATCATGCAGGCGATTCAATCTTCCTTGCCAGAACTCGATATTTTCAGGCTGAATTCGATACCCTCCCCAAAATTCGGGCAATGGTATTTCTTTTCCTTCAAACTTTTCGGTATTTTCTTTAAATGATCTCTCCAAATCCTCTCTTGAAGCAATTATTTTTGATTGATTAGATGTCCATGCACCAATCTGGGCATCTCTAGGTCTAGAATGGAAATAACTCTCCGACTCGGTCGAAGAAATTTTTTTGACCAACCCCGAAATCCTGACTTGTCTCTCAAGATCAATCCAAGGGAATAGTGCTTCCACGTTGGGATTTTTTGAGATTTGTTCTGCCTTCTTAGAGTCATAATTGGTAAAAAAAACAAAGCCATTCTTATCAAAGGATTTTAATAAAACGGTTCTGACACTGACATTCTTTCCATCACTGCTCGCCAATGACATTGCCTCTGGTGCTAGAATTCCAGAATTCTTAGCGTCAGTAAACCATTTTTCGAATTGTTTGATGGGATCATCATCTAGATCCTTTCTTGATAATCCCTGCTTTGTATATTCATAACGAAGGGCTTGGAAATCAATGCTCATTTGAAATTAAAAAGGAAATAAATTATTTTTTCTTTCGGTTAATTGACGGGTAATTAACTGCTTTACAGGTGGGAATTTTTCAGCAAAGTTAAGAACGAATCTTCTCAACTTTCTTACCGGTTTTGAATCGTTTGTAAATAACGACACAATCGTATCGGTGCCATAGAACATAATCTTTGCAAAGTGAATACTTTTATCCTCATACTTTTTCAAAACTGAATGACTGGCAAAGTCTTTAGATGAAGCGATTGCATTTTTTATCTCTTTTGCCAAAAGATGTTGAGCACGTATTCCAAGATTATAGCCATGAGCAGTAACAGGATGAGTAGCAACTGCAGCATCCCCAATCAATGCAAATCTTTTAGCAATGAAGGTTTTTGAAGCAACGCCGCTCAGAGGATACGAGAATCGCTCTCCAATTTGCTCCATTGATCCAAATTCATTTTTGAATAATTCTGTTAGATGTTTGTTGAATTTCTTTGGAGTCATGCCAAGAATTTCATCGGCTTTCGAGTTTTCAACTGTCCAAACCACTGAACTCGTGTTGCCAGAAAGTGGCAATAAGGCAAGAGTCTGTCCATAATCAAACCACTCAAGAGCAGCACCATTATGGGGATTTTCATGAGACATTCTGGTAATTATCATCGTCTTGGAATAATCCTTCATGACCGTAGGTATGCCCATTTTTCTTCTAGTAGAGGAAAAACGACTGTCTGCAGCCACCACAAGACTTACTTCTAATTTAGATTTATCACCTAGAATTAATTTGGCTGAGCTATCATCCGTTTTAATATCTTCAACACTGGTCTCAAATAAAAAATTAATGTTTTTCTGCTCTATAACTGCTTCGAAAAGTGCCTTCTTAATATGTTCACTTGGCACTAAATAACCTAGAGCATCAACGCTTGAATCATCCGGTTTGAAATTTAAGAGTGACGGTGAATCGCCATCAAAAACTTTTGCCTCAGTAATGGGTGATATTTCATTTGGGTCAATCTTTTCCCAAACACCTAGATCAGTGAGAATAGATCTTGTTTGATGCGTATTAGACCACTCTCTTCCATCTTGTTTAGGATTTGCAATAACTTTTTTTGGAGACTTCTCGATAACCGCAACTTTTAGTCCCGAATCTCCTAATGAAGCCGCAAAGCTAAGTCCTGCAGGTCCAGCGCCAATAATGGCAATATCGTAATCCATATCAAGTAACATTTAAGATAATGAATCATTATAACCAGGACTCTAATCAATAAACTCTGATGATTTACGTAATTATTCAATTCGCCTCAATTTTTTTCCTGATCTATTATGCTGAGGTAAGTGCTTTTAATAGTCTTTCTTGGGTTTTAATTCTTCTATCAGTAGTTATCGGTCTTAAAGCAGTGTTTGATATGAAAATTTCAAACTTAAATATTCTTCCTGAATTAAAAAAAGAGCATAACCTGGTCAAATCAGGCATCTATAGCTTGATAAGACATCCAATGTATACCGCTGTGATGTTGTTTTGTTTGGCATTAGCACTTTCAAGATTTGATGCTATTTCCCTAGGTGTCTTTGCCATACTTTGTATAGATTTATACTTCAAGTCTAAAAAAGAAGAATCATATTTGTTAGACCGTTTTCAAAGCTATCAAGAATACAGATCAAAAACCTCTAGATTTCTACCCTTTCTCTAAGCTAGATAGCCTTTCTTTTGCTTCCAAATCACCTGATTGAATTAATTTCTTAAGCCAGTAGACTGATTTAGATTTAGATTTTTGAGTCCCAATTCCATTGATATACATATCGACTACTTTTTTTTGTGATGGTATGTGACCTTTTCTGGCTGCAGCGATAACAAAATTATAGGCCCTCTTGAAATCTTTCTTAACCACTATACCTTCCTCATACATATTCGCAATAGCAAGGTAGGCGTCAAGATTACCACGATCTCTTAAAATGCGAAATAAATCGAGTGCAAATTGATGATTTAAATCTTCTTTTTTATTCAAAAAGTTGTTGGCATACTGGAAAATTTTTTCTTGGTCTTTAACTTTGCCAATAATTGACATGGCAAGTGCCTTGTTGTTTCTAACTGTCAGCCCATTTAAATGAATTAGATATAAATAAATGTTTGCTGCATCATTTACATTAGAACCTTTGTTGAGAGAGATGAGAGCCTCACCATAGTCTTTACTGAGAAATAATTTCTCTCCTAATTTAAATTGAGCGCCTGCATGCCCCATATCTGCAGCAGATATAAGCCACTTATCAGCTAGTAATTTACTTTCTGGGTCATTATTGTATAAACCATATAGAGAAAACTGAGCATCGAGATTCCCTAACTCTGCAGCAGTCTTGAAAAGTTTTTTTGCTTCATCTGTGTTTCTTTCAATTCCGATTCCCTGGTAATTCAAGACCCCAAGAATATAGATAGCCTTAGGATGATTTTGTTTAGCGGCATCATTGAGGTATCTTAAAGCTTTCTTGTCATCTCTTGTCACCCCCTTTCCTTCAGAGTACATGATGCCGAGTGCAGTCATTGCCTCCAGATTACCCTCTTCTGCGGAGCTTTGAAAAAACTCTTTTGCCTGAGTAAAACTTTGCTCCTGAGTCATTCCATAATAATAATCCCTCCCCTTTTCAAATAGATCTTGGTTGGCATAAGAAAAGCCAAACAAGACCCAAAATTGGGCAACAATTAGAACCCTGAAATAGAGTTTGATGTTCAACTTAAACTCTAGAATAGATGTTTTTAAGCTTTATCAAGAGCTTGACTAATATCATCAATAATATCGTCGATATGTTCGATTCCAACTGAAATTCTGACCAAATCTGTTGAAACTCCAGCCGAAGTTAGCTCCTCTTCGTTTAATTGTCTATGCGTTGTTGATGCAGGATGACAGGCTAAAGATTTAGCATCACCGATATTAACCAATCTTAGAATCATTTGGAGTGCATCAATGAATCTTGCACCTGCCTCCATTCCTCCTGAAATTCCAAAGCTTAGAATTCCTGATGCCTTACCGCCAGTAATCTTTTGACAAGTTTGTTCATAGGGACTCCCTTTTAGAGCAGCATAATTGACCCATTCAACTTTGTCATGATTTTGAAGATAATTAGCTAGCTTTTCAGCATTTTCGCAATGTTTATCCATTCGAAGAGTTAATGTCTCAAGCCCTTGAAGAATCTGAAAAGCATTCATAGGTGATAATGCTGCACCCATATTTCTAAGAGGAACAACTCGACATCTGCCTATATAAGCTGCTTCACCAAGTGCTTCTGTATAAACAACTCCATGATATGAAGGGTCTGGTTCATTTAGCATCGGGAAACGTTCTTTATTTCCAGCCCAATCAAATTTTCCAGAGTCAACAATGATTCCTCCTATTGAGGTTCCATGTCCGCAAATATATTTAGTCAATGAGTGAACAACTATATCGGCGCCATGTTCAAATGGTCTACATAGATATGGTGTTGCAACGGTGTTATCAACAATTAATGGGACGCCATGTTTGTGAGCTATTTCTGATAATTTTTGTAGATCAACTACATTACCTGCGGGGTTACCAATTGACTCACAAAATACCGCTTTGGTATTTTTATCAATTGCTTTATCGAATCCATCGAAATCATCATGAGCAATCATTTTTACATCAATGCCCTGCTTGGGAAATGAGTGGGCAAACAAATTATAAGTTCCACCATATAGTTGACTGGTACTTACAATATTGTCTCCTGCAGAACAAATACATTGAATTGCATAAGTTATTGCAGCCATGCCTGATGCAAGCGCTAGAGCGCCTATTCCACCCTCCATCGCTGTCACCCT
>VMDI01000080.1 GCA_008080915.1 Gammaproteobacteria bacterium
CAACAAATCGCTAGTTGCATCTCTCATTCATCATTTAGGTGAAGAGGGTGCAGGCAAGGTGGTTGAGGGCTGGGTCAATAACCTAGCAACTTCTCCTCACTCTAAAGACTCTAAAGTGATGGAGGCGATTATGGCGGGTCAATGTGATGTGGGTATTGTTAATACCTACTACTATTTAGACCAAATGAAAAAAACGCCTAATGCTCAACTTAAACTCTTTTGGCCCAATCAAAAAACTACGGGTGTTCATGTCAATATCTCGGGTGCTGGAATAGTTAAACATTCAAAACATATCAAAGAATCTCAGCAACTGATTGATTATCTAACTGGAATTAAAGCACAGCAGATATATATGTCATTGAATAGCGAGTATCCGGCAAATCCAAACGTTAAATCTGTAAGCCTTGATAGAGACTTAGGCACTTTTAATCAAGACAAAATGAACTTATCGCAAACTGGAATTCTTCAGTCAGAAGCGGTCAAGTTAATGCAAAGAAAAAAATACAAATAGGCCTTTGTTCTGAAACAGGAAAGCAAGTTGAAATGTAACAATCCAAAATACTTCATTCCAACTCTAGCAACTTTAGTTGCTTTTCCTGTTTTAGTTGTATTGCTCTCATGGCTGACACCTGATGTTGAAACTTGGCAGCATTTCTCTGAATACCTGCTAGGCGATCTTATCAAATCAACGCTTATCCTAGTAATAGGGGTGGCTCTGGGTGTCATGATTTTAGGGACAATTTTGGCATATCTTGTGGTGATGGTAGATTTTCCTGGAAGAAAATGGATGGAGTGGGCATTATTTCTGCCATTTGGAATTCCTGCCTATGTGCTAGCTTTTGTCTACTTAGGTGTATTTGATTATTCAGGTTATGTCCAAACTTTTCTCAGGGATTATTTAGGCTTTCCAGGCTTTGATATTCGATCCGGTTCATGGGCGACCATATTGACCTTTATTTTAGTTTTTTATCCTTATGTCTACATGATGACAAGGGCATCATTTATGAGGCAGAAAATCAGCATGATAGAGGCCGGAAAATTATTGGGGGCTGGACCTATAAAGGTTTTTTTCAAGATATCACTACCCATTGCAAGACCTGCTGTCGCTGCAGGCGTATTGGTGACTATTATGGAGACTTTGGCAGATTATGGTGTGGTTGGGTTATTCAATTACAACACCTTTACCACCGCAATTTATTCTGCTTGGATAGATTTTAGGTCTGTTGAGGTTGCAGCTCAATTAGCCTCTATTCTCGTTATAAGTGCATTTTTCTTAATTTACTTTGAAAAAAAGGCACGCGGCAAAGCAAAATATTATTCATCCGATATTTATCAAGAAAGGCCCTATAAGGCTAGTGGATTATTGGGAGGATTGATAAGTTTCTTTGTATTAGGAGTTTTCTTATTAGCTTTCGCAATGCCTATGCTTCAGCTGGTTATATGGGGACATGAAATGATCCTAGAGGAGTGGAATACAAGTTATCTAGATTTAATTCAATCAACAATAACTTTGACTACTTTAGCGATCATAATTGTGATTTTTATCTCGACCCTTCTTGCGCTCCCAAACGATTGTAAAAACTCTCTTGTTTCAAGAAATTTATTACGAGTTTCCACTTTAGGATATGCATTGCCGGGCTCAGTCATGGCAGTGGGTTTATTGTATGGGGTTAATGAGATATCTTCATTTGCTCAAATATTTGGATTGCCGTCTATAAATTACTTAATATTTGGATCAATTACATTATTGGTATTTGCATACGTATCACGTTTTCTAGCTGTTGGTTTCAATTCGATTGATGCTTCAGTCCAACAAATAAAACCTGTCTTAATCGATAATGCAAGACTGCTAGGCGCCAAGAGAGGAAAAATTATTTGGAAGGTCTATCTCCCAATGATGCTTCCAGGAATTCTGGCTGCATCACTTTTAGTGGGCGTAGATGTCATGAAAGAACTTCCAGCGACTTATTTACTTCGACCGTTTGGATGGGATACCCTGGCAATTAAGGTTTATGAATTAAGCTCAGAGGGGCTTTATGAGAGAGCAGCCGTGCCTGCTCTTATTATGGTCGCGATAGGAGCATTTATGATGCTAATATTTAGATCAATCGATAAAAAAATTACTTTATAAAACATCCCAAGTAAAATATCCCCAATTAATAAGGGATATCAATGAATAAGTTTATTAACAGCATTAATGGAGTGACCTCCTCATCTGTAGTAGCAAATTTCAAGAAAAATAATGTTTTGGATTTTTCTTTAATTGCTTTTGATGAAGGGACAACCACAGCTGCTGTTTTTACTCAGAATGTTTTTTGTGCGGCACCTGTTATCGTCGCTAAAAATCATCTAAAGAATGATATCAAGGCTTTTATTATCAACACTGGCAATGCCAATGCAGGCACGGGAGAGATAGGTTTAAAAAATGCAATAGACTCTTGTTCTATGGCTGCAAAGAGTTTAGGAATAAAAGCTGAAGAAGTGATGCCTTTTTCCACTGGCGTGATTGGACAACAACTCTCGATGGAAAAATTTGAAAAAGGAATTAGCGACGCCTCTAAGAATTTGAATGAGAATTTGAGTGATTTAGGGCAAGCAATTTTGACGACTGATTTGGTCGAGAAGAAATTTTCAACTTCCTTTAACTTTCATGGAAAAACAGTCAGTATCACTGGTTTTGCCAAAGGTTCTGGAATGATTCGACCCAATATGGCAACTATGTTGAGTTTTATATTTACGGACATAGAGGCCAGTCAAGAAGACCTGCAAACTTGCCTCCTTCATTCGGTTGAGAAATCATTTAATCGTATTACAGTCGATGGCGATACTTCAACAAATGATGCTTGCACGCTTAGTGCAACTGGAAAAAGTGGGGTCAATATCACAGACTGCCTAGAAGAATTTCAAGAGGCCATGGATCAGGTTTGCTTATCGCTTGCGCAAATGATTATCAAGGATGGAGAGGGTGCTACTAAATTTATAGAGGTCAAGGTTAAAGGAGGTGAGACTTCCCAAGATTGTCTTGAGGTTGCTTATAGTGTCGCTCACTCACCGCTTGTTAAAACTGCTATCTTTGCATCCGATGCTAATTGGGGAAGGATTCTTGCTGCAGTGGGTCGATCTAATATCAAGAACTTGAAAATTAGTGATGTAAATATTTCTTTGAATGATACTGTTTTAATCACTCATGGTGAACCAGATAAAAACTACACCGAAGAGAAGGGGAGTAGTGAAATGAGTAAAGATACGATCGTGTTATCGATAGACATAGGTTCCACAAATCACCAAGAGACTGTTTGGACGTGTGATTTTTCTTATGATTACGTCAAAATTAATGCTGAATATCGCACATGAGTATTTGTAGACTTCTTATATCCTGTCCTGATGCGCACGGATTAGTTGCCAAGGTCAGTCAATTTATTTTTGAACAAGGTGGAAATATCAAAGAGGCACATCATCATTTAGATGACGACAATAAATTATTTTTTATGCGAATTGAAATAGATTCCATGACTTTGAATTGTTCTATTGATGAATTCCAAAAAAATTTTCAAAAGGTAGCAAAAACTTATCAAATGTCATGGCGTTTAAGTGATGCGTCATATCAAAAAAGAATCCTCATTATGGGTTCAAAAGCGACCCATTGTGTTGCAGATCTTATGCACAGAGATCACGAACAGGAATTAGACGGTAAGATTATTGGAGTATTATCAAATCACAATCATTTATCAAAGATCGCAAAGTGGTATGAGGTACCTTCAGTTCACATTCCTGTGAACCAGGAAACCAAAGATGATGACTTGGCTAAAATTTCTAATGAGATTGAGAAATTTAATCCTGATGTGATTGTTCTTGCCAGGTATATGCAGATTATTCCTGAAGAGCTATGTGATAAATATCGAGAAAAAATTATCAATATTCATCATTCATTTCTACCGTCATTCATTGGAGCTGACCCTTATCAAAAAGCATCAGATAGAGGGGTTAAACTAATTGGCGCAACTTGCCATTATGTTACTTCTAATCTTGATGAAGGACCTATCATTGAGCAAGATGTCATTCGTGTAGATCATGCAGATAGTCGCGAGGATATGAAAAAAATGGGGCAAGATGTTGAAAAAATTACCCTCGCTAAGGGCTTGCAGTATCATCTCCAAGATCGTGTGATTGTCTTTAATAATAAAACAATCGTATTTAATTAATTCATTCAATATCTTTATAAGTATTCCATCATAAAGTGATACACAGAATCACTTTCTTAAGTTGTGTAGAATCACTTCAGTTATTAAAAAGTTGGATCTTTTTTGAAGTTTTTCTCCATCACGCTTTCGGTATTTTTTCTATTCACTAGCATTAATACCTCTGCCAATTTTGAACCCCCAAAAAACTACTATCATCCGATTCTAAAAATCACTCCTTCAACCGATTGGTCAAATAGAGATATTACTCAAAGTAAACAAATGGCTAAGAAAGGTAAAAAAGATTCTTATGCGGCTTATGGGTGTCAGTTATTCGATCTAGGTAGTTATTCAGACGCATATGAATGGCTCAAAAAAGCTATGATTTATGCAAATAGTTCAGAGTCCAAGAATTCAATCAATAAATACTCTTCCAATTATTTAGCAGTTACATCAAGACTGGCAAAAATTTATGCATACGGGGTTGGAGCAGATAAAAATCTTATTAAGTCTAAAAAAATTATTAAGGAGATCTTGCCAATTGTTTACGCAAAACTTAAAAATACTGACTACTTAATGCTCAGAGCCAAAAGAGATCAAAACTTTAGACAATATAATTATTTCCTAAAGATAATTGCAGAGTACAGAATGCTGATTGATGAGTTAAATAAGATTAATCAGAAACAAATTAGCTTATCTAGACTTTAAATATCTTAGCGCTCTTCCGTCAAGAATCACCAGCCCAACAACAATTATCATCAGACCCATAATTTCGGTTTTGGTAATTAATTCGCCAAGAATGAGTGCGTTCAGAATAATTGCTGCAGGCGGGATAATGATAGTACATATCTGAAGGTTGCCAGCACCAGCACTCTCGAGAATTTTAAAATATAGAAAATAAGCCAAAACATTGGCAATGATTGCAAATAAGATAATTATTGCAATGATGTCTATTTCTAATACTGTGAGCTCATTCATATACCCATAGCCAATGATAGGTAACATAATTAAAGAACTTGCAGTTAGCATGCCTGTGGCAGCAATCATTGGCTTCAAGTGAGA
>VMDI01000014.1 GCA_008080915.1 Gammaproteobacteria bacterium
ATTTAGCCTACTTAATGAAGAAATTTAAAAACCTACTTTTGTTAATACTTCCTATGAAGAGTTAAACCCTTCCAAACAATGCTGCTTAAAAGAGTTTAAAAAATTGGAAAAATCTATTTAACTTGTTGAACTTATAACTTGCTTTTAGCTTCTTTTAATTTAGTCTTTATCTCCTCAACTCGTCCCATATCGGCAACTTCTCTTCCAGTTCTTTTGGGAGCATTTAGGGCTTTTTCAAAATAAATAATTGCCTCTTTATACTCTCCATCACTCAATAGAAAATCGCCATAGAAGTAGTTTGGATCAATACCATTTGGATTAA
Source organism: Gammaproteobacteria bacterium (assembly GCA_008080915.1). Taxonomy (GTDB): domain Bacteria; phylum Pseudomonadota; class Gammaproteobacteria; order PS1; family Pseudothioglobaceae; genus VMDI01. The sequence goes on from VMDI01000014.1 coordinate 323, forward strand.
TAGAAAGGGCCTTATTTAAATTTTCTTTAGCCTTATCATCATCTCCAAATGATACTGGCCAACCAGGAACTTGATAATATAGGCTTCCCAGACTGGTATAAATTGAACCATTTAAAACATTTGGATTGATTTCTTTAGCTTTATCTAGTTTTTCTTTAGCTTCTTCCACGTAACCGAGAGCTGATAAACCACCAGAAACTCCAGCATAGGTGCTAAGAATAATTGCTTCCCAAGTTAATACTTCAGCAGAGTTATGATTTCTCTCTGAAATTTCATGAGCCTTCTTAATAAGATCTTGGAAAACAACCTCTTTTTTTGAATCATCAGTTTGATAATTGGCGATGGCCCAATCATTTTGCAATATTCTCACATCATCATCTACACTTGCATTAGCAAATAAAGATACGACTGATAAAGAAATTAAGAGTTGATTAATTTTCATGATATCTCCTTAAATAAATTGTTTTGCTTCTTGATTTTGTTTTTTTAATGCTTTATCAACCAATCTTGGCATTAAAGCGTTGATCCTGACAAAAAGTTTTTCTGGGTATCCGATGTACTTATCCTTCTTGCCTAATTTAATGGCATTAATGATTTCATTAGCGACAAAGTCTGGATCATCCATTGAAATTTTGAATTTATTATTCATCTCATTAATGGCATTGCTATTAAACTTAGTCCTAATTGCTCTTGGAGCGATATAGGAGACATTTACTCCTGTTCCCTCCAATTCTCTTCTCAAGGATTCTGAATAGGCCTTTAGAGCAGCTTTTGTAGCAGAATAAGAGCTAAATAGAGCAAAAGGGATTGATCCAAAAATAGATCCTATATTCACAATCGACCCAGAACTATTCTCAATCATATGCTTAGCGATTTTCTTATTCAGCAACATAGGTGAAATCACATTGGTTTGGAATAGCGAATTAGTTATTTCATCTGTTTCTAAGATAAATTCATTGAAACTCATCAAGCCAGCAATATTGATAACAACATCAATTTGATTAAATTTTTCTAACGTCTTTTGAAATATCTTTTCTCTGTCTTTTTCATGATTGATATCAGCAATAATTTGAATTGATTTTGGGAGGTCAGTTGCAAGAGCAGCGAGTTTATCTTTGCTTCTACCTACTAAAACGATGTTAGCATTTTCAGAGTTTAATCTTCTAGCAACTGCAGCACCTAGATCGCCTGTAGCCCCTATGATTAAAATGTTTTTATGTTCTAATTTCATTGAATACTCCTAAATATGTCGCCATAGAGTTTATAAAAAACTTTGGCACAATGAACAATCACGTCCTTATCATCCTGATTGGTGACTTTGTTCATTAAATTTTCAAAAAATGCGACATGTTCTATGTCTAGAGAGCCATGAGAATTTAAATAAGAAAAAGCTTCGTTGCCCAGGTTATTTTTTTTCTTGATAGATTCAGCAGCCTGTGTTGCAAGTGCAATACTAGTTCCCTCAAGGACAAAAACCATTCCAAAAAATCCAATAGGGTTTACTCGGTGAATTGTGTCCCAGGCATATGAGACCATGACCTCAGTTTCAATATTAGGCTGCGACACTCTAATTGCTTCTTTGTCACCACCCAGAGCAGAAATATCATTGAGAACCCACTCTTGATGTCCCATTTCTTCTTCTATATATTCCCCAATTGCCTCTCTTAGCCATTCATATTCTTCAGAGAGAAGGGATCCACAGGCCATAAGTAAGGGAACGGTATATTTAACGTGATGATAAGCCTGAGTTAAGAACTCCTTGTATTGAGCAATGGTGATTTCTCCTTTAACCCCAGACTGCAGAATGGGAATTGACAAAAGATTGTTCCTCTCTGATTCAGTTCCTTCAACTAGTTCTTCATAAAATTTTTTCAATTTTTTCTCCTTTAATTAACTTCTTCCAAGGTTAAAGAATGATGGTATTTACTCCAGATAGCATCACGATTGACTACTCCAGATAATGTAAGTAAGCCATTTGATATTAGGAATGGCTCTTCAGCATGTACCCACCTAGTGATTTGTGCATATTCAGGAAGAATAGAATTTGTTTTCTTAATGGCTTCATTAACTTTATCTCGATTAGTAGAGAAAATAACCGCACTACAACTGGTTTCTGACTCTCCAAAAACGGCTGATTGAATAATTTGAGGATGAGACGACAATTCATTTTCAAGCCATTCTGGGGATATATTTCGACCAAAAGAATTGATAAAAATATGTTTTTTTCTTCCAAGAATTTTTAAGTAGCCATCGGTATCAATTTGTCCAATATCTCCAGTTCGGTAAAAACCATTTTCATCAACTAAATTGGATGATTGATTAAGATAGCCACTAAACAAATTTCCTTTAACTAATATTTCACCCTCTGAATCAATCTTTATATCTAAGTGATCTAAAACTCGTCCAACAGTTCCTAATTTATTATTTTTGAGAGTATTTACAGAGATGACTGATGCAGTCTCAGACATGCCATAACCTTGGTAAACCGGGATTTCAAGTTTTTTAGCTAACTTAAGATCAGATAGTCTCACATGCGCACCACCGACAGCAATATATTTAAAAGATTCCATGCCTTGTCCATGGGTAACTATTGACTGCAGCAATGCTGATAATTGATGAGGAACCAAAATCGTTGTTGATGGTTTAACTTCATTGATGATAGAAATCACTCTCTGGTAGTCAATTGTTGGTGAGCCAAAGTTTAATTCCTTTTCATTAGGTATAAATATTTCAGCACCCAGCATCAAAGGTAAATAAATTCCAGCTATATTTTCAAGAAGAACTGAATAGGGCAGAAATGAAAAATGAACATCGTCTTGATTAATGTTTAGAGCCTCTTCTAATGCCATTATCGTTTTTTGGATATTTACTTCAGTGAGACAAACCCCTTTAGGATTACCAGTTGTCCCTGATGTATAAGTAATTTTTGAATAATCTAAATTTGGAGCTATATTTTTTGTTTTAAAGATATACAACTCTTTTTGTAAAATTTTGATGGTCTTGATCAGACTAAAATTTCCTTGATATTTATCATAATTGTCAGAAATCATAATCTCTAGAGAGCTATCAGAAATGAGATGATTTATTTGCTCAGAAGAAAAGAAGCTTGGAATGGGGATGTTAGTTGCCTTGATATTAAGAATACTAAGATCAGTAATCACCCATTCTGGACAATTCGATAAATCTAGACCAAATACTTGACTGTTGAATGAAATTAAATCAGCTGAGGTTTCTATAATTACTGAGACTAGATCTGCATAATTCAATGAGGTTTTATTGGTTTGCAAAGAAACCTTTTGAGGGTATCTCTCTGAGACTTTAATGATCTTTTTAAGAATATTACCTTGCATTATCGGATGTCAATATTGATATATTCTGGAAGAGTTTTTTTATTGGAGTTCATGCCAATTTTTAAAGACTTATTCCATAAATTGGCTGTCTCAGCATAGCTAACTTCTGTGATTTGTTTTTTGAGAAGTCTATAACCCTCATTGACGCAACCGAAAACTACTTGAGGTTTTGTTTCATAATAACTTCCCCAGTCATCTGGGAATTTAATTTTTTCTCTATCTGCAAACGCTAAAAATTTGGGCGATAGTCCAAGTCTATTAAAAGTATTAAGAAGTTGAGGAGTAGCGGTAAAGATGACATATTTAAATCCAGCCCCTTTTAGAAATGCCGTTAACATATAAATCAATTTTCTTGCACCACCCAAAGAGCTTGCTACCATGTTTCCAACCTCAACTACATCGGATCTAAGTACATTTCTACTGATGTATTTTTTAATTTCTTGTTGGATGGGAAGTTGTAAATATTTCTCAACTAAGATATTCTCAGCCGCACCTGATCTTAGACTAACACTGGCTAATAATCTTTCTTCTTCTGAAAGAGTAATAATGGTGGGCATAAAAGAGCGGATATTTGCGTCATAATGAGATGCAAAAATGTCTTTCACATATTTTTCAGCAATGTTTCTATTAAATTTTGTAACAGTAGTACTGTCCACTATTTCTTCCAGTCAAATTTTGGAAGAATGATAAAGTAAATATCTTTTTATGAAAATTAGGTAATTGACCTACAGAGATAGGTATATATAACTATTTGATTAATATAGGTAAAAAACCTTATGAGGTTTAGAGAAGATCCTCTATGAAGCTACTGACAAATTCATGACGATTTTTAACATGAGATTTTTTGAAAATGACACCCACCTGTTGATTTATGGTTTTTTCACTAACTTCTCTTAGGTTTGCGATATCAGGGTATGAGAATCCTTTTAAAATCAACCAGCCCACTTCACTTTCAGCTGGGGTGAACCCCCAGAAACTAAACTGGTCATTGATAACAGATGACAATTCTTTTTTGAATTTAGAGACGGTCTCCTCTGCTAATCCCAGCTTTGACGATAAGGATTTAAATTCTCTTACCTGATAAACAAATAAGATGCTCATCACGATAACAAGAATAACCTCCATGTAGGAGTGGATGTTATATTCACTCTCAATAACTATGTCATAAAAAGTATCTTGGATAAAGAACAGAATTAAGACAATTGATAGAATAAGATTTACTTTTCTAAATTTTCTAGAAATCATGTGTGCATTTTAATTTATCACTTATCAAAAAAAGATAATTCTTGAGTATAACTCTCACCACATAGTCGCGTAGCTCAGTTGGTTAGAGCACTACCTTGACATAGCAAGTGTCAAATTTGTTATCGACGTCAACACACCAAGAGGTGTTCAAAAATTTAACAAACATTGATATAAAGGGATTTAGAGGGGATTTCTTAGGAATATTTCATTAAGAACTGGCGCCCTCGAGACGATTTGAACGTCCGACCTACCGCTTAGGAGG
>VMDI01000067.1 GCA_008080915.1 Gammaproteobacteria bacterium
ATGGTTGGTGTAAATTGAACCTTCATATGAGCCGCAAACTCTTTTTCAGTAAACTCTTTACCGTTCCAGTCGGTAAGTGATCTATCACCCCACATATTGATTTCAATTACATCGAAATTGGGCTTTAACTTGCTGACTATTTTTTCATTGGAAAAGTTATCTTCAACAGTTTTTGCGCAATAGGGACAGCCATCCTGATGAAAATAGATAAGTACATGACGGTTAGCGTCTTTTGCTTCAGATATATCATCAGAAAAATCCAAGAAACTGCTTTTAAACCATGACGGAAATGCTTCAATATGTTTAGCGCCGAGAAACTCACCTTTTTTGACCTCCTCATTCGCATAAGAATGAGAAAAGAGAAGTGAAACAGAAATTAAAAGTACTTTTAACATAGAAATTTCACAAAATAATTTCTAATATTGTATTACTTAAATTATCAGTTTATAGACAAAAAAACCACATCTTACGAGGGTTATTAGACAGCCTCTACTTGCTCAATTCCTTTTTGAGGGACAAATATTCCACAACCTAACAATTGATGATTGCCAATACCAAATTCTTGGATCTTAACAGATTCAGATTTTCTTAAATCTGCCAGCATTAAAGATCTGGTGTTAATAACGCCGGATGGAGTAGTGATCTCTCTAGAAAGTCCTGGCATCATTTTTTTAACATCAATATCCAAATTTTTGATCTCTGAGTAACAGAAATTTAAAAAATCGTCCTCTGTTAGATTCTCTGGATGTGCAACATATTTTGCAAATAAGATTGGAGAATCTGACAAGAGTTTAGGTGTTAAGCTTTTAGTGATCTTGATCGAATAATCATCCATTTCGAGATTTGCCCCAACAAGTATGTTTAAGGTTTCGATATCTTTTTTAGCAATTCTAATTGTTAATTTTGTTCTTCTAGAGGGGTAAAAAAAACCACCTTTTATTTTTTGTTCCCATCCATTTCCATCAGCGACTGAAATATCATGTATGGCAGTATTTTTAGATTCAATGTCTGGAATTAATTTCAATATGGCTTTGTATAGTAAATAGCCATGGTCGATAGGTATGATTTTGGATTCAATAGAAAATTGTGCATCCACCACGTTATCCGGTATGACAAAATTTTCCTCTTTGATGTCCTCTTTCCAATACATAATTATGATTTAACTAGGGGCAAGTCTATAATGCAAGTATTATAGACCCATATAGAATTTACCTTATTTAATCGCTTACCATTTAATGAAAATTTTAGAAGATAAACTTGATTATCACTTTAAGGATTTAAATCTTCTTCAGTTAGCTCTTACTCATAAGAGTATTGGTTCAAAAAATTATGAAAGGCTTGAGTTTTTGGGGGATAGCCTTTTGGGTTTTGTTATCTCAAAAAAATTATACGACCTATTTCCAGATATTGATGAAGGGAAACTTTCTAGGTTAAGATCCCATCTCGTAAGGGGTAAAACCCTTTCAGAGATTGCAAAGGAAATTGATTTGAAAGAATATATCATTCTTGGGCCTGGAGAACTAAAAAGTGGAGGCATGAGAAGAGAGTCAATTCAAGCTGACGTCATTGAAGCTATTTTAGGGGCTATCTATCTGGATTCAGATCTTGAAACAACAAGAAATGTTATCTTGAAACTTTTTGCTGAAAGAGTTGATATGCTAGATCCAAACGAGTCATTAAAAGATGCAAAAACTCAACTTCAAGAGCTATTACAAAAATTCAAGAGGCCATTGCCAGAATATCAACTAATTGAAATGATTGGAAAAGATCACGATGCAATCTTTACAGTTAAATGTTCTACTGTCGAGCCGAAAACAGAAGTTCAAGAAAGTGCTAAGAGCATTAAGAGAGCCGAACAAATGTGTGCTAAGAAAATGTTAGATTATTTTTTAAAAAATGGATTTTAAGTCAGGTTTTGTTGCAGTCATAGGTCGACCAAATGTTGGTAAATCGACCATTATTAATGAGTTTATGGGTCAAAAACTCACTATTACTTCACCCAAGCCACAAACTACCAGGCACCGAATACATGCGATTGACACAACAAAAGATTATCAAATAGTTTTTGTTGACACGCCCGGAATTCATATCTCAAGGAAAAAAGCCATCAACAGTTATATGAACCGTGCAGCAAGCTCTTCTCTGAAGGATGTAGATGTTATTTTATGGCTCGTGGAGGCAGGTCTTTGGACTAAAGAAGATGATCGAGTATTAGAGCATGTGTCAAGTTTGGATTGCCCTGTTATCTTGGTTATAAATAAAATTGATAAGTTAAAACATCCTGATATGCTCTTGCCTTATCTTCAGGATATGAGTGTTAAATATAATGCAGATGAGGTGTACCCATTATCTGCTTTTAAGAAAAATGACGTCTCCAAGTTAAAATCAATGATTCTTAAATATCTACCAGTTCAGTCGATGATCTTTGATCCCGATTTCATTACCGATAGAAGTGAGAAGTTTATAGTTGCAGAGTTTATTCGAGAGAAATTGATGAGACATCTTTCTGATGAATTGCCCTATGATCTTACGGTTGAAATTGAGAAGTATGAGCTTGATGGAGAACTTCAACGAGTTAGCGCAAAGATCTTTGTTGATAAGACTTCGCAGAAAAATATTGTCATAGGCAAAAATGGAGAAATGTTGAAGAGAATTGGCACAGAAGCTAGAAAATCCATTGAAGGTTTTTTAGAAAAAAAGGTATTCCTTCAGCTTTGGGTAAAAGTATCTGCGGGTTGGTCTGATGATAAAAAATCCCTGTCATCACTAGGCTATGATTAAGATTGATCTTGAGCCGTCCTATATTCTTCATATAAGACCTTATCGCGAATCTTCGCAATTAATAGATGTTCTTACCAGAAACCATGGTTTGTTAAGAATGGTATCTAGAGGGTCTAGAGGTTCTAAAAGCAAGATTCAGTATTTCCAGAAAATTCTTATCTCCTACTCTGGAAAGTCTGAATTAAAAAAACTAATTAAATTTGAAATGGATGATTATCCAAGAATTTTTTTAGGTGAAAAATTAATGCTTGGAATATACTTGAACGAGTTAATAACTCGTTTATTGCTCCATGAAGACCCCCACCCGGAGATTTTTAAAATATATGGAGAATGCATTCAAAATCTTTTTAATGCTGACCATAGTAAAAGTCTATGGATATTGAGAATATTCGAACATCAATTATTGAATTTTTTAGGGTATGGTATTGAATGCAGGGAAGATATTAATGGGACAGTTATCGATAATAATGCTCAATATGACTTTATTGATCAAGAGGGTTTTCATAAATCAAGCAAAGGTAAAATAAGTGGAAAATTAATTCAGGCTCTTTCCGTGCAAGATATTGAAATGGTACCAAGTGATGTAGAGCTTAAAATTTGTAGAAATCTTAACAGAGAAAGACTTGCCCCTTATATTGGAGATAAGCCTCTTCAATCAAGGAAATTGTTTGAGGGATTAAAAAAATGAGTATTTTGTTGGGTGTAAATATCGATCATATTGCCACAATTAGGCAAGCAAGAGGTGTCGATTATCCTTCTCCAGTCGAAGCGGCTAAGATTTGTGAAAAATCTGGCGCTGATAGTATTACCCTTCATCTGAGAGAAGATCGCCGTCATATCCAAGAGCAAGACGCAAGAACACTTAAGCAAATTCTCAAGAAAAGAATGAATTTGGAAATGGCGGCCACAGAAGAGATGATTCGCTTTGCTCAGGAAATCAAACCCAGTGATTGCTGCCTAGTTCCCGAAAAAAGAGAGGAGTTAACAACAGAGGGTGGTCTTGATGTGTTTTCACAAAAAGAGCGCATGAAGGAAGTGTGCTCGGCTCTTAAAGATTCAAATGTAAGAGTTTCATTATTTATTGATCCTCAAGAAAAACAAATTGATGCAGCTTTGGAATGCGGCGCTCCAGTGATTGAAATCCATACCGGACACTATGCCAATTTTTCTGGCGGTGCCCAGAATCAAGAGTTAGATAAAATTGCTAAGATGGCTACTTATGCTAATAGTCTTGGTCTTCAAGTTAATGCAGGTCATGGCCTAACGCTAGAAAATACTATCCCTATCGCTAAACTTCCTGAAATTGTTGAGTTGAACATAGGTCATTCTATTGTCTCAAGAGCAATTTTTGTGGGTTTAAGTGAAGCTACTTTTGAGATGAAAAATCTAATGCTTGAAGCAAGATTATGATTTATGGTGTAGGAACTGATATTGTCAGTATTGAAAGGATTGAACATATTTTGAATAAGAATATGCAAGGCCTTGTTAATAGAATTCTCACTGATCATGAAAAAGCTCTTTTTGCTAACAAGGGAAATAGCCCAGCTTTTTGTGCCAAAAGGTTTGCAGCCAAAGAAGCTTTTGCTAAGGCCCTGGGTACTGGCATAGGAAAAGTTGTCAGTTTTTTAGACCTTACCGTAAGAAATAACGAAGACGGAAAACCTTATTTCATCCCAAGTGAGAAATTAAGACTTTACCTTCTTGAGAAAGGAATTACTAAAGCCCATCTAAGTATTTCAGATGAAAAACACAATGCAGTTGCTTTTGTTGTTCTGGAAGTAAATCAAGAAACTAATTGACATACATTCCGAAGCCAGCTTTTTGAGCTTCGATTTTTGTTCCTTGACAGCCATATTGGCTTGCGGTTTTGTAGCCTGAAATAGCAAGTGGATGCTGCTCAAGAATATGAATCGGTGTTTTATCCATTTTGTATCTTTTTAAACCTTTATTCATTCTTTGGACTCCTGCTAGATTTAGACCCGAGCAACTTTCGTTGTAATATTTGATAGCACCAATAATCACATACATCTCATTTGGTGACATGGCCTGAGAATTAAAGCTAAAGATTAAAAACAATATTGATATTACTTTCTTCATAATTTGAATATATTATCAAAATCAAATTTTTCAAGAAAAGAATACTTAAAGATTAGAGGTTTATTTTTGGTAGTGACAAATATAGTTGACCGCAGTATCTTGCTCTAACTTGTATATTTTTGTAATAGGGTTATAGGTCATTCCAATGATATCTTTAATAGCCAAATTGGCAGATTCGGCCCAATCATTTAGCTCAGCAGGCTCTATAAATTTATTCCAGTCATGAGTACCTTTAGGCAAAAGATTGAGTATGTATTCAGCACCAATAATTGCAAATAAATATGACTTGATATTTCT
>VMDI01000052.1 GCA_008080915.1 Gammaproteobacteria bacterium
CAAAATTATTTAGAGTACTAAAAAAATTACATAAACAATTCTCAGATGTTATGATGTTGTTTCAATATCAAGATTTATCTTCGATTCTTTTCTTAAATTTAAAAAATAACATTATGAAATCAATAAAAATATTATCTATATCAATTCTTTCTTTAATTGGATTATCAGGCTGCTTCTCGAGCGATGATGATAAACAAGTCGCCTCATGCGGTGATGTGAAAATTGCTGATATGAATTGGGATTCTGCTAGTTTAATGGCAAACATTGACAAGGTTATCTTAACTGAGGGTTATGGATGTAATGCAACACTTGTCCCAGGAGATACCATGCCTACTTTTACATCGATGGACACAAAAGGTGAGCCAGATTTAGCTCCCGAGTTGTGGATTAATTCTATAAGAGATCCATTGGAAAAAGCCTTTTCTGAAAAGAGACTTCATTCAGTGAATGGTGCTCCAATTACAGGACTTGGAGAAGGTTGGTGGGTTCCCCAATATTTTTTAGATGCTAATCCAGATATTAAGACTGTTCAAGATGTTATTAAGAGACCAGATCTATTCCCAGATAAAGAAGATGCCTCAAAAGGCGCTTTTGTGACTTGTCCTGCAGGCTGGGCGTGTCAGCTAGTGAATGCAAATCTTTTCAAGGCTTTTGAGATGGAAAGTAAGGGTTGGAAGCTTGTGAACCCAGGATCTGGCGCTGGACTAGATGGATCAATCGCTAAGGCTTTTGAAAGAAACGAAAACTGGTTTGGCTATTACTGGTCTCCAACTTCGACAGTAGGAAAATATCCAATGGTTAAATTAGACTTCGGTGTTCCATATGCTGGCGATGAGCATTGGAATTCTTGTATGGGTAAGGATGACTGTAAAGATCCTAAACCAACTTCATGGACCGTTTCTGAGGTACATTCTGTAACATCTGATAGTTTTAAAAATTCATCGAATGAAGAGGTTGCTAAATACCTTCAAGATAGAATCTATCCTGGATCTGTCATGAATGAAATGTTGGTCTATATGACTGATAATCAAGCAACAGGTGCCGATGCAGCAATCGAATTTCTTAGAAAGAAGTCTGACCTATGGACAAAATGGGTTAGCGCCGACGCTGCTGAAAAAATCAAAGCTGCAGTTAAGTAGTCATTGTTACGCCTGACACCGTCAGGCGTAAATACTTATGGACTTCTTATTTAAATTTCCAGATATGGGTCGCGACAATCTTCGTGACTTCAAAAAAGATGTCGATACTAGTTTTCTTGAATTCTCTGGCGAATATGGAGAAGCTATCGAGAAGGCTTTTGATCCTCTCTTATATTTTTTAGTTTGGTTTGAAAAATTACTAATCAATACTCCATGGCCAATAATTCTCTTGCTTATTGGGGCGTTAGCTTGGTTTGGCTCAAGAAGCATTAAGATTTCGATCGGCTCAGTTTTATCATTATCGTTAATCGGCTATTTAGGAATGTGGCAAGATACGATGTCAACGCTGGCCATTGTCTCCGCAGCAACTTTCTTATGTATCGTCATCGGAATTCCTTTGGGAATATGGATGGCAAGATCTAATAGAGTTCAGGCGATCATTACTCCAATACTCGATGTCATGCAGACTATCCCTGCCTTTGTTTATCTAATACCAGTAGTAATGCTCTTGGGCATTGGAAAGGCACCTGGTCTACTAGCAACCTGTATCTATGCAATTCCACCCATAGTCAGATTGACAAATTTAGGGATTAGATTGGTAAGTAAGGATGCTCTTGAGGCGGCTGATGCTTTTGGTGCCAATTACTGGCAGAAACTTTTTGGTGTTCAGATACCTTTAGCACTTCCCAATATTTTCGCTGGAATGAATCAAACAATAATGATGGCATTATCCATGGTAGTCATAGCCTCTATGATTGGTGTAGCGGGTTTAGGAATACCTGTCCTACGTTCAATCTCAAATCAATATCTAGCCTTAGGACTTCTCAACGGTTTAGCAATAGTTGCCTTAGCAATTATCTTTGATCGCATTACTCAGGCCTATGGCAAGAGATTGCAAAAGCATCGTTATGGGGAGCATAATGACTGACATCGCAGTAAGCATCAAAGGCCTTTATAAAATCTTTGGCAAGAATCCCAAAAAAGCACTCAGTAGAATTAAACAGGGAATGAGTAAACAAGACTTACTTGAGAAGCATAATCATGTCTTAGGTCTTAATGATATTAATATTGAAATTCCAGAAAAACAAATATCGGTAATTATGGGATTATCTGGATCTGGGAAGTCAACTTTAATTAGGCATATCAATCGACTGATGGAGCCTACCGCTGGAGAGGTTATCATTGGCGGTGAAAATGTTGTTGAAATGTCAAAAAATCAGATACGAGATTTAAGACTTCATAAAGCCTCAATGGTTTTTCAAAAATTTGGTCTTCATGTTCACAGAACCATCTCCGAAAATGTGGCATACGGTTTAATCGTGCAAGGCATGAAATCTGATGAGGCGAAAAAGAAGTCACATAAGTGGCTTGTCAGAGTCGGTCTGGAAGGCTTCGAAGATCACTACCCTTCTCAGTTATCTGGTGGCATGCAGCAGCGAGTTGGTCTGGCTAGAGCTCTAGCAACAGACGCTGACATTTTATTAATGGATGAGGCATTTTCTGCGCTTGATCCTTTAATTCGTTTTGACATGCAAAATATCTTGCTTGAATTGCAGGAAGAGCTGCATAAAACTATTATTTTTATTACTCATGATTTAGATGAGGCACTGAGAATAGGGGACCAAATAGCAATACTAAGAGACGGCGAGGTTATTCAACAAGGAGATCCTCAGCAGATTATTCTTAAACCCAATGATGATTATATTATTGATTTCATCAAAGACATAAATCGTGGAAGAGTCATTATGGCGAAATCTCTAGCTGAGAAGGGAAGGAAGAATCAAGGACCTAGCGTTAATTTCAAAACGGTTTTAGAGGATGTTTTACCGATTATTGCAAAATCTAAAAGTCAAAAGGTAAATGTGGTTGATGATCAAGATAAGTTCATCGGAGTACTCAATTTGGAATCAGTGATTGACGCAATGGCAAGACCCAATATCGAGGTATCAGAGACCTATCGTTAAATTAAAAGGTTAGAGTTTGCCCAAGAATGGGGCTGATGAAATTACCTTCATTAATCTGATATTTTTTCAAAATATCATTGAGTATCTTTCTGGGCTCATCTCTTGGTTCAGCTGTCATTTGAAAAGTTTCAAAATGCATACCAATTGATTTTTTTGAATTGAGATCATTGTGTGCTTTCACCGCATCTTCTGGATTCATGTGCATATACTTCATAAAAGACCTCGGTGCATAGGCTCCAATTGGTAGGAAGGATACATCCATTTCACCAAACTCACTAAATACCTTCTTAAAGTGATTCCCATAACCCGTATCACCCCCAAAATAAATTTTTCTTCCGCCTACTTCAAGAACAAAACCTCCCCATAGGGTCGAATTTCTATCGGATAAAGTTCTTCCTGAAAAGTGCTGCACAGGGACAAAGTGTATTGTTGTTATTTCATTAAATTTCCTGGACTCCCACCAGTCTAGCTCAATGACATTAGACTGGTTTTCAAGTCTTTTTTTAACACCAAGACCCAAATAAACTTTTGGGTTGTCTCTTTCAATAATGGTATTGATAGAATCTAGATCCAAATGATCATAGTGATCATGGCTAATGATGACTATGTCGATTTTTGGGAGATTCGTAAGGCTTATGGATGGCTTATGAACTCTTTTGGGTCCAGCAAAACTCACTGGGCTTGCTCTTTCAGAGAAAATTGGATCGGTGATAATATTTAAACCTTGAGTTTGAATTAAAAAAGTGGAGTGGTTGATCCATGACACTTTTATCTTCTCGCTAGATTCTCGAGAATTCAAATTGACAACTTCATCAGTGCTTACCCAATCAGGCCAATCACTCCAATCGGTTTTGAGTCTCATGCTTAGAAATCTAAAGAAACCTTTTTTCCTATTCTTATTGGGATCTAGATTATGAAATATTCCGTCCTTGAAATTGGGCGAATCAATATTTTCTTTGACACTATTCAAAGAACAACTGCTGATAAATAAGATTAAACTGACTAGAAATAGTTTTTTCATTTTTAAAATGTTAACAAATACAATTATCTAAAGTCATGAAAGATTCGAAGGAAAATGAGCTTGATTTCTTAGAGGCTGCAATTGAGTTTGAAGATACCATCATTCGTTACCGCTTAATTCCTAAGGAAGAAGTTGAGGGTCTTGATGTAATGGGGAATTACTATCTATTCACGATTCAACAAAAACACATCAAGAAATTCCTAAATAGTTTTTGTGAAATTAATGGATTGCCCGAAGTCGGAGATCGCCTAAAACTTCATACTCAAGCTTTTAGTATTGAGATTGTGGAGCTCCTTCCTGCATAGCTTGGTTGCATGGGAAGGTTGTTTTAAGCCCATCAAAGATTAAAAAACTTAACTCATAGTTTTCTGGAATATAACCAGCTATTCTCATGTCCCTGGCAGTATTTTCAATAAAGTTTTTCGCATTACCCATTGTCAATTGAAGATTTTTTGGCTTGCAATAGAAGGCCATTTGGCTACTTTCAAGGAGCTTTTGGGAGAATTCAAGTCCGTCAATTACACCAGTGATGTAAGTGTCCACCTCTCTAGGATGTGTTTTTTTGGAGTCGCCATATGTCATGGCAAAAGAAGTTGAAATACTAAAAAGAAAAAAGATGCTCAATATTGCTTTATTCATAACACGCCTTCTTTATCAAATTAAAAATATGATAGATCATATTTTTAAATAAATGTTGTCGGTATTCATTCTTTTATAAAAAATTAATTGATTCTCAATGGTTTTGTTTTTTGACTTTATACTGATTTATTAAAAATAATTTTTACAAAATTGTGCCAAAAACTGTTCTAACAATAACTGAATCATTTGTCTTTCCCGACTTTTCTTCCTTGTATCAAACCATGGACTTTAAGGAAGAGCGAGTTTCTAGTGTTAGACAGGCTTCATCTATTATCAAGAAAAGATCAGTAGATTTAATCGTTGCAGAATTTTTATATGCATATAGCACAAATTACAGTGGTATTTATAAATCGAATCT
>VMDI01000043.1 GCA_008080915.1 Gammaproteobacteria bacterium
AGCTATCTGTTCAAGATACTTAGAAATTTGTACAACTCGATTTAACCCCTCCTCCATTTTTGATTTAATTATCAACACTGATTCACCTTTCAATTGATAGATATTGGGCTCTGATTGGATGAGTCGAATAATGATTTCAGGATTTACTTCATTAATCTCAGAGAAGGTAATAATGCATTTATCATCATAGGCATCAAGTTTCTGAATGTGATTTTTCTTGCATTGGAGTTTGAGTTCGGTGACAGCAAAGAGTTGTTTCATGGAGTCAGGTAAAAGACCATAACGATCGATGAATTCAATTTGAAGTTCATCTAACTCACTACTATTTTCGCAACTCGCTACCCTCTTATAGACCAAGAGACGTTCGTGAATATCCGGTAGAAAATCTTCTGGAATAACGGTTGAAATGCCAACATCAATTTCTGGTTCACTATTAATCGCCTCATCTAGATCAATTTTCTGACCCATTCGGATGGATTCAATGGTCCTCTTTAAAAGATCATGGTAGAGGTTAAAACCAATTTCATTTATTTTTCCTGACTGGTTATCACCCAGCAAATTACCAGCACCTCTTATTTCAAGATCGTGATTAGCAAGCATAAAACCAGCTCCTAACTCTTCCAAAGACTCAATAGCATCTAGTCGCTTCTTTGCAGAATCATTAAGTGCATATTTAGATTTAATAATCAGATAGGCATATGCCAGATGATGAGATCTGCCCACTCTGCCTCTGAGCTGGTGCAATTGAGCAAGTCCAAAATTTTGTGCATTATTAATTAGTATTGTATTGGCATTAGGGATATCAATTCCTGTTTCAATGATGGTTGTACAGACCAAGATATCAAAACGACCATGATAAAAATCATTCATAATCATCTCTAATTCTTTTGATGGCATCTGTCCATGTGCAATCCTCACCCTGGAATTAACAACAAGACCTGAGATTTTTTCTGCCATATTGTCGATTGAATCAATGTCATTGTGCAGAAAAAATACTTGTCCTCCTCGATGTAACTCTCGATAGCAGGACTCCTTGATGAGTGCGTCATCCCATTCCCCAACAAAGGTATTGATGGCATTTCTATTGGCAGGCGGTGTAGAGATAATTGACATAGATTTTAGATCCCCCAAAGCCATGTTTAAAGTTCTTGGGATAGGTGTTGCGGTCATTGTCAAAACATCAATATTTCCTCGAAGTTTTTTTAGAGCCTCTTTTTGTCTCACTCCAAATCTATGCTCCTCATCGATAATAACCAATCCGAGATTTTTATATTTAACGGATGATTGAATAATCTTATGGGTGCCAATGAGAATATCTACCTTGCCATCAGCCACAAGCTGTTTCACTTGATTTTGTTTTTTATCACTCTTGAATCGAGTTAAGGATTCTATAGTGACAGGAAAGTTAATGAACCGATCTTCAAAGGACTGATGATGTTGATTAGCAAGCAATGTTGTGGGCACTAGAATTGCTACTTGCTTCCCCGACTCTACTGCTAGAAATGCTGCTCGCATAGCAATTTCAGTTTTACCGAAACCAACATCACCACAAACCAGTCTGTCCATAGGTTGAGATGAGTTCATATCAGAGAGAACTTCTAATATTGTTTTAATCTGATCAGGTGTCTCCTCATATTGAAAGTTTGAAACAAATGAGTCATATGCGTCACTAGGTTCTGGGAAAGCAAAACCTTTCATTGACGCTCTTTTTGAGTAGATTTCTAGAAGCTCCACCGCAACATCATGAAGAGATTCCCTCGCCTTTCTTTTTGCATTTTGCCATTGGGCTGTTCCCAATTTATGAAGTGGTGCATAGTCGGGATTAACGCCACTGTATCTTGAAATAAGATTTAGATCTGTGACCGGAATTAGAAGTTTTGTCTCATTGGCATACTCAATGGACAAGAAATCTTGGACAAGACCATCATAAGATTGTGTCTTGAGTCCTTGATATCTTCCTACGCCATAGTTCTCATGAACAATCGGATCCCCAATATTAATTTCAATTAGACTTTTGATAGCTTCTTCGAAGTCTTTATGTTTTGCTCTTTTCCTTTTCTTCTGAGCAATTACTTTTTCACCAAAGAGTTCATCTTCCGTGATTAACGCAAACTCCTCAAACAAGAGACCTTTTGGAAGCGGATAGATAACAGTGCTTACATTGTTATTTGAATTAGATAGATCATCAAAACTTGAAATCTTATTTACTTTGATTGATTTTTGTTTGAGTAATTCTTCGACCACATTCTGTCTTCCAACCGACTCAAAAGCAATTAATGTTTTGCCATCAAAACCATTTAAAAAACTTTCAAGTTTATCAATAGGATTTTTTGATTCTGAATGGATTTGAAGTGGAGGGAGAATGCGAACGGGAAAATTAATTGACCCTGACTTAGTGGATTTATTTTCAGAAAGGGAAGTTTGTTTATATTTTTTTAGGTATGAACTTATTTCCTCCGAAGTGAAATAAACCTCTTCAGTATCTAGGACAAAACGATCAGTTTTCTCTTTTGAGATTTCGAATCGTGTATTAATCTCATTGATCGCATTATTCTTGAAGTCCTCAAATCCTTGATAGGTAAAAACACCATCTAACTGATGAAAATAATCAAATAATGAGTTCGTTTTATCAAAAAACAGTGGAAGATAGAACTCTATACCCCCTGGGAGTCGATTATTTTCAAGTTGGTCAATAACTTGATCAGTTTCCCTATTGGAAACTGCTTTGTATTTCTTAACGAATTCAAGAATACTTTCTTTATCTGCTGGAAACTCTTTTGAGCTTGTAAGATTAATTGATTCAGTCTCGGAAATAGTTCTTTGTGTAGACGGATCAAAAATCCTGATACTTTCAATCTCATTGTCAAATAAGTCAATTCTATAGGGTGATATTGATCCATTTGGAAATAAGTCGATCAAGGAACCTTTCACTGAATATTCACCAGGCTCAACAACTTTCATGACTTTTCGATAGCCTGTATTAGCTAAATTTTGAGAAAACTCGGTTTGTTCCAGTTGAGTACCGATACTTAATTGAATCATTTGATTACTAACAAAGTCGATAGGACAGATTCTTGCTAAAAGTGCTTCAACTGTGGTGACAACTATTGCATTTTTTGCTTTCCTTATCAGGCTCAATGCTTCAAGTCGATTAGAGATAATCTCGCTATGCGGTGAAAAATGATCATATGGAAGAATCTCCCAGTCATCAAACTTAATAATCTGATGACTGGAGAAGAATCTCAGAGAATTGTATAAATTTTCACATTGATCAATAGTATTGGTTATGACCAAAAAAACACCCGAGTTATTCTTGATGAATTCTGAGAGTACGAGTGCATCTGCGCTCCCATACAAAGATCCCCAATTTAGAGAGTCTTGAACATTTTTTGGAAGAATGCTGCTCAGTCTTTGAATAGACATTATTGGTTTAGGACGTTGACACCCTCATTCCTTAGCATTTCATTTAGCCTGATCAATGGAAGCCCAATTAATGCATTGGGATCATTGCCCTCTAACTTTTCAAATAAGGATATACCCAATTCCTCTGAACGAATACTCCCCGCGCAGTTATATGGCTTTTCTTTAATGAGGTAATTTTGAATCTCTTCCTCAGTTAAATTTCTAAAATAAACGTAATAAAATTCAACAATTGTTTGTATATTGCCGCTATTTGTATTTAAAAGTGATAAACCTGTCAGAAAACTTATTTTTTTACCAGAGCTCTCTCTCAATTGTTCCACCGCATTCTCGTGATTGCCAGGCTTGGTTAATATCGAATCAGATATCTGATTGCCATCTCCAAAGGTGGCAATAGAATCACTCCCAATAATTAACCCTTCTTTAGTTCTGGATACAAATTTTGCTTTTTCCTGACTAAGTCTGGACACCAGATCATAAGGTGTCTCATGTGATTTTCTGGTTTCATCAATATCTGCTGATGCGCACTCAAAGGGAATTCCAAGCTTTGCAAGCAAAGATTGACGATATTCAGAAGAAGACGCTAGAATTAAATTCACTTCAGTAAGATAATTTGTAAAATTGAATCATTTTACTTAAGTATATTCTCATGCGACTATCAATGATTGTGGCTATGGATGATAATCGTCTCATTGGAAAAGAGAACGGTTTGCCTTGGCATCTTCCAGCTGACCTTCAATATTTCAAGAAAACAACTACTGGAAAGGCAA
The DNA here is from genome assembly GCA_008080915.1 of Gammaproteobacteria bacterium. Classification (GTDB taxonomy): domain Bacteria; phylum Pseudomonadota; class Gammaproteobacteria; order PS1; family Pseudothioglobaceae; genus VMDI01. Next base: position 4,191 of record VMDI01000043.1, read on the forward strand.
TATTAATGGGACGAAAAACTTTCGAATCTCTTGGTCGACCATTGCCCAACAGAAGAAATATCATCATTACTCACAATAGAGAATATAAGGCAGAGGGCTGTGAAGTGGTAAATTCAATTGATGAGGCGTTGAATTTAACACAAGCTGATGAAGAGGTCATGGTAATTGGAGGTGCTTCATTTTATGAGCAGACACTCCCAATGATTGACCGACTTTATATCACGAAGGTTGATGGAGAACATGAAGGAGATGCCTACTTTCCATCATTTAATGAAGAGCAATTTATAGAAATTTCTCGAGAGACTCACTTGCCAGATGATAAGAATCAACATACTTATCACTTTATTGTTCTTGATAGAAAGGTTTAATTAAGCGACCGCTTTTTTGTTTTCTTGAAGAACTCTCTTGAAATCTTTTGGCATCACTTTGATAAAGTTCGATAGCTCTTTATCCCAATTATTCAAAATCAAATCAGCAACTTTTGAACCGGTATATTTAGAATGTTTGGTTAACATTTCTTTCAGTTCTTTTTGCGCTTCATCATCCATTGGATCAAGATCGATCATCACTGGGTTATGCATCTTCTCAAATGTTTTATTGGGGTTATAAATATAAGCAATTCCACCACTCATTCCAGCGCCAAAGTTTCTTCCGACCTCACCAAGAACGACAGCACGTCCACCAGTCATATACTCACAGCCATGATCACCACATCCCTCAACGACTGCTTTGACTCCTGAATTTCTAACACAGAATCTTTCAGAAACCCTTCCAGACAAATACAGCTCGCCATCAGTTGCACCATAACCACATACATTTCCTGCAATGATTTCATTAGAAGACTCAAAGGTTGATTCTTTTGGCGGATAAACAATGACTGTTCCACCTGAAAGACCTTTGGCAACATA
>VMDI01000022.1 GCA_008080915.1 Gammaproteobacteria bacterium
GTTAATCATTCCCATAGATGAAAGCCGGGGACTTACCACAGAAGAACTGAGTAAACTCTTTCCAGAAAATATTCAACCTGTGGCTTTTCAATCAATGAGTGAGGCTATTCAAGAATCGTTCTCCTTGCAAGATAAAAAGATTCTAATTTTTGGCTCTTTTTATACTGTTGCATCTGCGATGAAGGAATTAAATAATATTAGAAACTAATTGATAGAGTAGATAATTATTTCTTGTAAAATTCGTGATTAACAACTATGGAAAGTTTCTTAACTCAGTCGCTTGATTATATTGCCTCATTAGTCTGGTCAGACTGGTTAACAATGTTGGTCATTCTTGCCTTTATTGTAAGTGGATACAAAAAAGGCTTGGCAAGAGAGTCGGTTAATCTATTCTTTCTTTTGCTTGCAATTTTCATTGCATGGTTGTTTTACCAACCATTAGCTAATATCGATGCTATTACGTGGTTTTCACTTTCCAGCCAAACAAATTTAGCCATATCCTTCATTTTGATTTTTATCTTAATGATTGGATTTAAACGTTTTTTATATTTCTTAACCAATTATCCTACCAAGGTAAGCAATCCCTGTGTCCTAAATAGACCCTTTATGTCGATTGTTTTAATAACAGTCGCATTAACCATAGGATGGCAGAATGCTGGGTTATTTATTTCCATCAATGTAATAGAAAGTTTATTTACTAACCAAATATTAATAGTGGTCATGTCTTTTTTGGTTATTTCTCTATCGATCATCCTTTTAATGGTGGCAATATCAAAAATATTCGGTATTTCAGTTGATGCGTCTAAAGGGTGCATTCTTGAAAATTTTTATGGAAAGATTTTTTCTGTACTAAATCAGCTGGATGGAATACTTCATGCCAAGAATATTCAAAGTCGAAAAAATAATCTTCTCGGTTTGTTTATGGGAATAATCAAAGGGTCGATTTTCATTATTATTCTTGTGATGGCACTTCAAAATGTTAGTTTTATCTCTCAACAATATTTCTGGGTCGAAACACAGGGTGCTTTGAGATTTTTCCAGGACACAACTAATGAATTGAAGCCTTTTTTAGGTAATTATTTACTATTTATTGGAGATAGTTAACAATGTGCGGAATAGTTGGCATTTTATCTACCACTAAAAAGGATACGGCAGTATACATTTATGATGCGTTAACCATTCTTCAGCATAGAGGTCAAGATGCTGCAGGGATTGTTACATCGCATAAAGGTCGTTTTTACATGCGCAAAGCTAATGGACTTGTAAGTGATGCTTTTAGAACCAGTCACATGACCAGATTAATTGGGGATATGGGCATTGGTCATGTGCGCTACCCAACTGCCGGTTCATCAAGTGGTGCAGAGGCACAACCTTTCTATGTTAACTCCCCATATGGAATCGCTTTTGCTCATAATGGCAACCTAACTAACACCTCACAACTTGCTGAAGCACTCTATGGTGAGGATTTAAGGCACATCAATACAAACTCTGATTCAGAAATACTTCTGAACGTTTTTGCTAGTGAGCTAAGCAAACTTCAGAAACATCGTATCGATGAGAATGATATTTTCTCAGCTGTTAAAGGAGTGAATAAAAGGGTCAAAGGTGCTTATGCCTCTATTGGCATGATTCCAGGTTATGGTATTTTTGGCTTTAGAGACCCTAATGGCATTCGTCCACTTATCTTAGGAAAAAGAAAAACAGTAGGTGGCACCAAATACATGCTGGCATCTGAAAGTGTTGCTCTTACCGCACTAGGTTATGAAGTGACTAGAGATGTAGCTCCAGGTGAGGCTGTGGTTATCAATAGAAAAGGCGAGGTTTATGCTCATCAATGCTCTGAAAACCCCAAACATTCTCCTTGTATATTTGAATATGTCTACTTTGCCAGACCAGATTCAGTTATTGATCAAATATCGGTCTACAAGTCCAGATTACGAATGGGCCAAAAACTAGCTGAAAAGATCAAATGTCAATGGCCAGAAGATAAAATTGATGTTGTCATACCTATTCCAGACAGCGCAAGAGTATCTGCTCTAAGCCTTGCTCAATCTCTTGGAGTTAAATACTCTGAAGGTTTGATAAAAAACAGATATATCGCCAGGACCTTTATTATGCCTGGTCAAAAACAACGAAAAAAATCTGTCCGCCAAAAATTGAGTGCCATTGGTTTAGAGTTTAAGGACAAGAATGTTCTTTTAGTTGATGATTCTATTGTTAGAGGAACAACCAGCAAACAGATTGTCCAAATGGCTCGCGATGTTGGCGCTAAAAAAGTTTTTTTCGCATCAGCAGCGCCAGCGGTTAAATTTCCAAATGTATATGGCATCGACATGGCCTCAAGCAAAGAATTTATTGCCCATAATAAAAACACTGAAGAAGTTGCTAAATCCATTAGTGCTGACAAACTTATTTATCAAGACTTGGATGATCTAATCTGGTCGGTGAGCCAAGGGAATCCTGAAATTAAAAACTTCGACTGTTCGTGCTTCGATGGGGAATACGTGACTGGGGACATTTCTAAGGAATATCTTGATCACATTGAGTCAATTAGAAATGACTCTGCAAAACTAATGCACGATATCAATCAAAGTTCAGAGCTTATTTGTGAAGATATAGAATAAAATTCTAAAAAAACTTTCTAAATATTAATGAGTAAGAAGAAATTTGATACAGATGCCGTAAGATCTGGATATCAAAGAACTGAACAACAAGAACATTCTGAGGCTATTTTTACAACCTCTAGTTTTGTTTTCGACTCTGCTGAACAGGCTGAAAAAAGATTTTCCAATCAAGAAAAAGGTAATGTCTATTCTAGATTTACCAACCCTACTGTTGATGCCTTTGAAAGGAAACTTGCATCTTTAGAGAATGGAGAAAGTTGTGTTGCCACTGCCAGTGGTATGTCGTCCATTTTTGCGACAATTATGGGTTTACTATCGCCAGGAGACCATATTGTTGCTTCAAGAAGTATGTTTGGCACTACGATTGTCCTCCTTGATAAGATCGTAAGTAGATTCGGTATTGAAGTAGATTATGTCAACCTTTCCGATATTAATGAATGGAAAGTTGCTATCAAGAGTAATACTAAAATGTTTCTTTTGGAAACGCCATCCAATCCATTGGGTGAAGTCATTGATATTAGTAATCTCAGTAAGCTATCTAAAACTAATGACATTTTATTGGCTGTCGATAACTGTCTTTTAACCCCTGCACTTCAAAAGCCATTAGACTTAGGTGCTGATATCTCTATTCAGTCGGCAACAAAGTATATTGATGGACAAGGAAGATCTCTTGCTGGTGCTGTGATTTCCAACCAAAAGATTATTGATGAAATCAGACTCTTCACTAGATCAACAGGACCAACTCTGAGTCCATTTAATGCTTGGGTGGTTTTAAAAGGTCTTGAAACACTTAGAATTAGAATGGAAGCTCATGGGAGTAATGCCTTGAAATTTGCAAATTGGCTTCAAAATCACAAAGAGGTTAAGAAAGTTTTCTATACGGGTCTTGAGAGTCATCCTCATCATGAGATTGCAAAGAAACAGCAAGAAGGATTTGGAGGTATTGTTTCTTTCGAAGTACAAGGTGGTAAGGCTAAGGCATTTGATGTTATAAATAATGTCAAGATAATGTCAATATCTGCTAATTTAGGTGATACCAAGACAACAATCACTCACCCTGCATCTACAACTCATGGTAGATTATCTCCAGAGCAAAGATTAGAATCAGGAATCACAGATTCTCTTTTGAGGGTTTCTGTAGGTCTTGAAGATATCGACGACCTGATAAATGATATGAATAATGCCCTTTTGGTATAATCGGTTAAATTCTTAAGAAATCATTAATGCAAAAAAATTCCTATACATACGATGATTTAATTAAATGCGGCAATGGAGAGTTGTTTGGTCCTGGCAATGCTCAGTTACCACAACCGCCAATGTTGATGTTTGATAGAATAACTCATATATCTACTGAGGGTGGAGAGTACGGTAAAGGTGAAATCATCGCTGAACTCGATATCAATCCTGATTTATGGTTTTTTCAATGTCATTTTAATGAAGACCCTGTGATGCCAGGCTGTCTAGGTGTGGATGCTATGTGGCAGCTTATTGGTTTCTACTTAGGTTGGCTAGGCGGACCAGGAAGAGGACGTGCACTCGGATCAGGTTCTATCAAATTTACTGGTCAAGTACTTCCGACTGCAAAAAAAATCACTTACAAAATTAGTTTATCTAGAGTCATTGCAAGTAAGCTTTACATGGGTATTGGCGATGCTGTTATGGATGTCGATGGAAAAGTTATTTATGAGGCCACTAACTTAAAAGTAGGTCTCTTCACGGATACTTCTAACCTCTAATGAAACGAGTTGTTATTACTGGAATGGGTATTGTCTCCAGTCTTGGGAGCAACAAAGAAGAAGTTCTTAAATCGCTAAAAAATTCAACTTCTGGTATTGAATTTAGTCAAGATTATGCTGATCTAGGTCTTAGATCTCATGTTCATGGCTCTATTCCAGAAATAGATATTGATTCAGTGATTGATAGAAAAATGAAAAGATTTATGGCTGATGCCGCAATCTATAATGCGATTGCTTTGGACGAGGCAATTAAGCAATCTGGTTTGACCAAAGATATTGTTTCTAATCCCAGAACGGGGCTTATTATGGGCTCAGGTGGTGCATCCAACCAAAATGTGGTTGAATCTGCAGATATTCTAAGAGATAAAGGAATTAAAAGAGTGGGTCCTTATCGTGTTCCAAGAACCATGGGCTCAACTACCTCAGCTTGTCTGTCAACCATGTTCGAGATCAAAGGTGTAAATTACTCAATTAGTTC
>VMDI01000027.1 GCA_008080915.1 Gammaproteobacteria bacterium
GCCTCATCTAAAGTTTTAGTTTTAATAATTGCTCCGCGATCTTTCAAGGCTTTTGCAATGATATCCCTTCGTTTCATAGTGGGTAGAAGTCTGGCAATACTTTCAATTACCTTCTCTATAAAAGATTCATCTGGGCACAAAAGGATGGATTGAGCGTCTTCATCATGCTCTGCCTGAGAAAATAAATCCATAGCAATCCAGTCAGGGTCGGTTTTTCCATCGCATATAATAAGTATCTCACTTGGACCCGCGATCATATCTATACCTACTTTCCCAAAGACTGCTCTTTTTGCAGCAGCAACATAAATATTTCCGGGACCTACAATTTTATTAACATTAGGTACTGTTTCAGTTCCATATGCAAGGGCAGCAACTGCTTGAGCACCACCAATAGTAAAGACTTGATCAACATCTGAAATGTATGCAGCAGCTAATACGAGATTATTAACAACACCATGAGGTGTTGGTACAACCATAATAAGATTTTCGACTCCAGCAACTTTAGCAGGAATGGCATTCATTAAGACAGAAGAGGGGTAAGCTGCTTTACCTCCAGGAACATACAATCCCACACTATCAAGTGGTGTGATTTTCTGGCCTAGAGTATTATCAAATTCATCCTGATAAGTCCAAGTTTCCTGGACTTGCTTTAGGTGATAATCTTTAACTCGCTTTGCTGCAGAATCAAGAGCATTTCTTTGTTCTGGTATAAGACCCTCATAAGCTTTTTTTAAATCATTCTTATCTAGCCTGAGATCTTCTGAATTAACTATATTAAGAGAATCAAATTTATTGGTGTAATGTAGAAGTGAGCTATCTCCATTTTGTTTAATATTCTCAATAATTTCATAAACAGTTTGATTAACATCAGAATTAGCAACGCTTTCCCATGCTAGAAGTTTTTCAAGATCATTTGAAAAGTTGTTATCTTGAGTATTTAGTTTTGAAATCATAGATTTTTTTCTAAAGATTCGACCAGATCTTTAATTTCTATATTTTTTGACTTATATGACGAAATATTAACAATTAGTCTTGAAGAAATTGAACTTATTTCATCAAAAGCCTTGAGTCCGTTAGCTTTTAATGTATTGCCAGTATCAACGAGATCCACAATACAATCAGAGAGACCAACAACTGGAGCTAACTCCATAGCGCCATATAGTTTAATTATCTCAACTTGTCGATTTATTTTATTGAAGTAATTTTTGGCTGTATTTGGGTATTTGGTAGCAACTTTAAGCAGATTTTTTTGGATGTCAGAAGCAGATTTAGCTGCAACCATCATTCTGCATTTAGATATCCGTAAATCAAGGAGTTCATATATGCCCATGTAGCCTTTTTCTTCAATGACGTCTTTTCCCGATACACCAATATCGGCAACACCATGTTGAACAAAAACAGGCACATCAGTCGCCCTAAGAACGATAATTTTTATATCTTCAACATTTGAGTCTAGAATTAATTTCCTTGAATTTAATTCGTCATCAGAAACCTCAATGCCAATAGTAGCCAATAATGGAAGTGTTTCTTTGAGTATTCTTCCTTTTGATAAAGCGATTGTTAACATGATTTATTGGACTCTTTCTATATTTGCACCAAGTATCTTTAATTTTTCTTCGATGGTTTCATATCCTCTATCCAAGTGATAGACTCTATCAATGACAGTTTTTCCCTCAGCAACAAGACCTGCAAGCACTAAAGAAGCTGATGCTCTTAAATCAGTTGCCATCAAATTAGCACCATTGAGGTATTTTACCCCTTTGCAATAAACAGTGTGACCATCGAGATTAAGATCAGCACCCATCCTAATTAGTTCAGGAATGTGCATAAATCTATTTTCAAAAATAGTTTCAGTGATAATTGAACTTCCACTTGCTACTGCATTAAGTGCTGTAAACTGAGCCTGCATATCTGTTGGAAAGTTTGGATATGCACCAGTCTTGATATCAACTGCTTTGGGTCTTTCTCCTTTCATATCAAGAGTAATCGAGTCAGAAGTTGAGGAAATATGAGCACCTGTTTCAATTAATTTTCCAATAGTGCTTCTCATCGACTCAGGTTTAACATTTTTCACTGTAACTTTTCCACGGGTGATTGCTCCAGCAAGAAGATAGGTGCCAGCTTCAATTCTATCTGGACAGATCGAGTAAGCAACTCCTGATAAATTACCTACTCCTTCAATTTCAAGAGTGGATGTTCCAAAACCAGTAATCTTGGCGCCCATTGCATTCAAACAATTAATAAGGTCAGAAACCTCTGGCTCCTGGGCAGCGTTGTAAATCGTTGTTTTGCCTTTAGCTAGAGTAGCAGCCATGAGAATATTTTCTGTAGCAGTTACAGATCTTTGGTCAAAATATATCTTAGTTCCAATCAACTCCTTAGCTTCAGCATAGATATAACCCGCCTTAACTTCAATTTTGGCACCAAGCTCCTCAAGTGCCTTAAGATGGAGGTTGACTGGGCGACTTCCAATAGCACATCCACCAGGCAAAGATACTTTAGCTTTCCCATATTTGGCCAATGTAGGACCCAGTGCAAGAATGGATGCTCTCATTGTTTTAACAAGATCATATTTGGCTTCCAAACTTTTCAAAGATGAAGAATTTATGACAATAGAGTTATCAGACTCAAGCATGAATTCAGATCCCATTTCCATGAGTAGTCTTAAGGTTGTGGAGACATCACTCAAATGCGGGGTGTTATTAATATGAACCTCGCCGGAGGCTAAAATTGATGCAAAAAGAATGGGTAATGATGAGTTTTTAGAGCCCGAAATTTTTACTTCACCATTAAGTTTAGGGCCACCAATAATTTCAAGCTTATACATTATTTTTTAATTTCTAGAACTTTCTTGGTGATAATTCCAATCAGAAAATCTTTACCTTTTCTTTTAATCATTGATCCAAATTGAGCTTGGTAATTTTTAATTAGACTAACACCTGAATAGGTGACATCATAGATTTTCCATGAATTTGTTTTAACCATACTCAATGCAACCTCCACAGGCTGACTGTTATCAGAAAATGAAATAATTAGTGGTACATTAGCCCGATTGTCTTTTCGCAATATATTTTTTCCAACGGAAATATTAATCGAATCTAAATCTTGATAAGCCCCTAATATTCCAACATAATCATTAATTAATGACTCGATTATATAAGTTTCAAAAAGTTGTTTTTCAGAGTCGGTAAGATCGTCGTAATAATTATCTAAGGCACGTTGAGTAGAGTAGGCGATATCTAAACTAGGAAGTAGTTTAAGTCGAATCAAAGTCTCAATATTTTCAATCGTTCCCTTGTTTTGTTTTTTAAGTTCCTTAAGAGATGACAAAGAACTTACTAAAATATTTAGTGCTGCAGATCCTGGAGGGTCAATAATGTCTGATATATTGTCATTTTTTGGCTGATCTCCATTACCTTCAACAGCATAAGATAGGGATGAAGATAATAGTAAAAATAAGTATATTAAAGTGAATAGAAATCTAGACATTTCAAGTATTAAAGAAAAAAATTACATTTTACAGTCTTACTATGAATGACTTAAGAGAAAGCGTTAAAAAAATAACTACCCAACCTGGGGTTTATTTAATGAGAGACTCTTCCAAAAAAGTCATTTATGTCGGAAAAGCTAAGAATCTCAAAAATAGAGTGTCTCAATATTTTCAAAAAACTTCGCATGAGGGAAAAACAAAAGCCTTAGTTGCTAATATTAGGAGCTTTGAGACAATTGTTACTGCTTCTGAAACACAAGCATTAATTTTAGAAAATGACCTTATTAAACAATATAAACCAAGATATAACGTCTTGTTAAAAGACTCAAAATCTTATCCATACATTTTTATCAGTAAAGATAAACATCCAAGGGTTGGTTTTTATAGAGGGAATAAAAATGCTGATTTAAAGTTTTTTGGACCTTATATCTCTCCCTATGTAGTCAGAGAGTCTTTATCGCTGATGAAAAAAATATTTAAAGTTAGACAATGCACTAACACCTTTTATAAAAATAGATCAAGGCCTTGTCTAGAGTATCAGATTGGTCTTTGTTCGGCACCATGCGTTGGCAAAATTGATGATGATGACTATACAAATGATGTTGAGCAAATGGAAAGATTTTTATCAGGTAAAGGGATATCCGTTCTTGAAAATATTTCAACAAAAATGCAATCTGCATCTAAGAGTCAAAATTATGAAGCTGCAGCAAAATATAGAGACCAATTAATCGGTTTGAGAACAGTTCAAGAGCAACATACCGCTCAAACCCAAAATGACATGGATATTGTTGCTATAGTTTCAAAGGAAAACGCTTTTGCTATTGAAATCTTATTTATCCGGAATGGAAAACAGATAGGTCAAAGATGTTTTTATCCAAAAAATTCAAAAAATTACAATGAAGAATCTGTTTTAAGTGCTTTTTTACCTCAATTTTATATAGGAAAAGTCGTTCCTAAAACTATTGTTATTAATAAATCAATAAGTGAAAAAAATATCATATCTAATGCCCTCAAAACGACAATAGTTACTTCATTAAGCAAAGATAAAAAGAGATTAATGAATGTTGCATTATTAACTGCCCAAGAGAACCTAAGTCAAAAACTCAGTAATAAAAAGCATAGCTTCAAGAATCTAATGACTTTAAAGAATATTTTTAATTTAGGTGAAATCCCAGAACATATTGAATGCTTTGACATTTCACATATCAAAGGGGAGTTTACAGTCGCTTCTTGTGTTGTTTTTAAGCACGGTGTGGCAAAAAAATCCGAATATAGAAAATTTAATATTGAAGGAGTAACTCCAGGTGATGATTATGGAGC
>VMDI01000024.1 GCA_008080915.1 Gammaproteobacteria bacterium
ATTTTTTGAAAAGTAATTTATTGAATAAGCTTACTTAATTCAAGGAGACTGGGTGATTGAGGATTTGATTTACGATAAATAATCCCGATATCTCGGTACGCTTCACTGAGCTGGTTACTATCCACTAAGATATTTGGATAGGGACCTAGGATATTGGAGTTGATTGCCATCTGAGGAAGAAGAGAAACACCCATATTCATATTGACCATTGCAATTAAGGTAGGAAGACTTGAGCATGAGTAATTGGATATCTGGTCCTCAGTGATTCCACAAGAAGAGATAATTTGCTCTCTCAAACAATGACCTTGTTCAAGCAATATCAGGTATTTTTCTTCGAGATTATCTAGTTGATTATCTGAGTGGTATACAAACTTGAGTTTTTCTCTAAAAACAATTTCTGATTCAATATGCTTTGGCACATCATATGGGAAGGCGAAAATGGCCAGATCTATTTCCATACCATCAATCTTATCAACCAGTGTTTCGCTTTTTTCTTCGGTGAATGAAACTTTAAGTTCTGGGTAGGCATCTTTGATTCGACTTAAGAATTTAGGCAGCAGGTAGGGGGATATGGTTGGAATAACCCCAATTTTAACCTCGCCTTTAAAGAAATCTAATTGCGCAACATCGACCAGATCTTGTGAGAGTTTGATGATTTCCTGAGCGTAGTTTAAAACCTTTAAACCTTGTTGAGTAAAGATCACACTTTTATTATCTCTTTCAATAATCTTTAGCCTTAACATATCCTCTAGTTTTGCAATACCGGCACTCAAGGTGGACTGACTCACAAAGCATTCTTCAGCCGCACGTGAAAAATTAAGGTGCTTATTGACGGCAACCAGATACTCTAAGTTTTTAATTGAAGGCAACATAAAATCTACTATCGTTTTTTTCGATCATTATAACAAATATTATTCGATTTACTTAATTATTGACAATTGATATCATTCTCCTGCTTTTAATTAAAAGGAGAAAAAATATGTCTTTAAAAGGTTCAAAAACTGAGCAAAGCTTAAAAGATGCTTTTGCTGGTGAATCACAAGCTAACAGACGTTACTTGTACTTTGCAAACCAGTGTGACATTCTAGGTCACCCAGATGTAGCCGCACTATTCAGATCAACAGCTGAAGGTGAGACTGGTCACGCGCATGGTCACATGGAGCATCTAATTGAAGGTGGTGTTGGTGATCCAGGTACTGATATGCCAGCTAAAGAAGTGGCTGATATGTTAGCAAGTGCGGTACATGGTGAGACTCATGAGTACACTGATATGTACCCTGGTATGGCTAAGACAGCTAGAGAAGAAGGCTTCGATGAGATTGCTGATTGGTTCGAGACACTAGCGAAAGCTGAGCGTTCTCACGCTAACAGATATCAAAAGGCGATGGACAGCCTATAGTCTTTTTTCGCCATGAGTCATTAGACTCATGGCAATTTTATTATTATGAGGTTTTTGCTGTGAGTATTAGAGAAGGAAATTTAGAAGCGCCTATCAGACACCCAATTAATTGGAAAGATCCTGATTTTTATAATGAGGACTTGCTCAATGAAGAATTGGAAAGGGTCTTTGACATTTGTCATGGATGTAGAAGATGTGTGAGTCTTTGCCAGTCGTTCCCAACGTTATTTGATTTAGTGGATGAATCTCCAACGTTTGAGGTCGATGGAGTAGACAAGGCGGACTACAAAAAAGTCGTTGACGAGTGTTTCTTGTGTGATCTATGTTATATGACTAAATGTCCTTATGTTCCTCCGCATGAGTGGAATTTAGATTTTCCACACTTAATGCTTAGAGCAAAAGCAATTCAATTTAAAAAAGGTGAGACATCAAAATCTCACATGATGCTGACCTCACCGATGAAGGTAGGCTCTATTGCCTCGAAACCTTTATTATCTTCGATTGTTAATTGGTCAAACAATCAGAAAATTTTGAGAAAACTAACTCAGATGGTCTTAGGTGTTCATGTGGATGCGGTTGTCCCTAAATATCATTCTAAAACTTTAACCAAGTCATTTGTCGAAGAGACTCATACATCGGATGAAAAAGTAGCCATTTTTGGAACTTGCTATGGTGAATACAATGACCCCCAGTCAGTTTTAGATATGGTGGATATATTAAGACACAATGGTGTCGAAGTTAAGTTGGTGAAAAAAACTCAGTGTTGCGGTATGCCTAAAATGGAACTTGGCGACTTAGAGACAGTTGAGAGCTATGCCAGTGAGAACATTGGACCACTTAAAGAATTGGTTGATGAGGGATATAAGCTGATGGCGCCTGTTCCATCATGTGTTTTGATGTTCAAGAATGAGTTGCCTGCTCTTCTAAATGATGATGAAAATGTCAAAGCAGTATCTGAGGCCTTCTTCGACCCATTTGAGTATCTATCTTACCTTTTAGGAAAAGATAAGTTAAAGATAGATTTTAAACAGCTCGATAAAGATATCGTCTATCAGGTTGCCTGTCATCAAAGGGTTCAAAATATTGGTGGCCATACCAAGAGAATTCTTGAGATGATTCCAGGTATCAACCTTGATGTTGCCGAGAGATGTTCAGGCCACGATGGAACGTATGGAGTCAGAAAAGACACCCATACCTACGCAGTCAAGATTGGTAAACCGGTCGCGAAGAAAGTCACAGAGAATACGGATTTAGTGATTAGTGATTGCGTCATGGCGGGTAATCATATCGCACACATTGCCGATCAGAAAGTGGACTCAATCCATCCGATTAGTGTCCTCAAGATGGCTTATGGAATATAGGAGATTAGGATGAGCGCACTAACCAGAGAAAAGCTTTATTCATTGGAGGAGTATGCTGAGAAGCGTCCTCAAATTCGAAAGGATGTCATTGCTACTAAGAAAATAAGAAATGTACATCTTGGAGATCATGTTCTTTTCATGTTTGAAAATGTTGAAACCATCCAGTATCAAATTCAAGAGATGCTAAGAATTGAAAAGATTTTTGAGTCTGAAGGAATCCAAGAAGAGTTAGATGTATATAACCCTCTAATTCCCGATGGCAACAATCTCAAGGCCACATTAATGATCGAATACGATGATGTGGAAGAGAGAAGAAAAGCACTTGCCAAGCTCATTGGTATTGAGAAAAAAATATACTTTCAGGTTAATGGTGGCGATAAAGTTTATCCTATCTGCAATGAAGATTTGGATCGAGAAACCGAAGAAAAGACATCATCGGTCCACTTTGCACGATTTGAGTTTAGTGATGAGATGATTGCTGATTTTAAATCAGGTAAAGAAGTCAAGATCATCTCAGAACACCCAGAATATCTTGTTGAAATGACTTTGGGTGAGAGTGCCCAGTCTGAACTCGCTAAAGACTTTAGTTAATCAATATTCAATCGGATCCACATCAAGTGTCCACCTCACTCGGGTATTGACCTTGATGTGATTTAAATTATTCATGAATGATTTCAAAGACTTATGGAGCTCTTCTCTATCTTTTGATTGGATATGCAAATTGAAATAAAAACGATTATTCTTTTTTGCAATTCCCCCTGGTGCTGGACCCCAGATAATTAAATTCTCCAGTTTAAATTTCTCAAAAAGATTTTTAACTTCGCTTAAAAATCCTTCAGAGAATCTTGCCTCTTTTGAGTTGGCTCCGATGATAGCCTGATAACTGTATGGAGGAAGATCGGCAGTCTCACGTTCCTTAATAAGAAGGTTGGCATAGCTCATGTATTTATTTTTGAGTATGTGAGAAAAAATTGGGTGATCCGGAAGCCTGGTTTGAACCACAACCTCTCCTGGCGACTCAGCTCTACCTGACCTCCCTGAGACTTGAATTAACAGTTGTGCAAGTTTTTCACTGGCCCTATAGTCTATTGAAATTAGACCTAGATCAATATCTAAAATACCGACCAAGGTTAGATTTGGAAAATCATGTCCCTTGGCCAACATTTGTGTACCAATAATTATGCAGGGCTGACCTGATTGAATTTTTTCCAAGTACTTCTCAAAATCTTTTTTCTTGGTGGTTGTGTCTCTATCAATGCGAATAATTTCAACATCCTTGAAATGAGACTCAAGCGTCTCTTCCAGTCTTTCTGTTCCGTATCCGAATATTTGTAATGACTTGGATCCGCATTCAGGGCAGTAAAGATCGGGCATCTTCTCATCACTGCAATGATGACACCTCAGTCGATTAATACCTCTGTGATAAACGTAGGGGGAATCACATTTGACGCATGATGCTTTCCAGTTGCAATTGAAACAGCTATATATCGGAGAATAACCTCTTCGATTAATGAATAACATCACCTGTTTTTGGTTAGAAAGATGTTGTTGAATTTTGACAACCAATTCCGGAGATAGAGCGCTATCAAATAAATTTTGCGTATTGACCAAAGTGGTTTTTGGAAGCATTGCTCCATCAGGTCTTTTGCCAAGGGTTAGACGATTAATTTTTTCATCCATCACATTTTTGATGGTTTCTAATGACGGTGTCGCGGTTCCCAGAATGATAGGAATATTCTCAGTTTTCGCTCGAAAAATGGAAATATCTCTGGCTGAGTATCTCAGAGCAGATTGCTGCTTGAAGGAGCTATCATGCTCCTCATCCACAATGATAAGTCCTAGATTAGGCAGTTGAGCAAAGGCGGCACTTCTGGTTCCTAGTAGAACTCTGGCTTCACCTGTCTTAGAGAAAAGGTATGCGTCATTTTTTTGTGTCTCATTAAGTCTTGAATGATGAATGGCAATTTTGCACTCAAG
>VMDI01000026.1 GCA_008080915.1 Gammaproteobacteria bacterium
TCGTACCAACGTTGACGTGTGGTTTGGTTCTTTCGAATTTTTCTTTTGACATTTTGTTTCCCCTAGTTAATAAATTCTATTTTTTATAACCCCAATTTGGAGCTCACCACCGGATTTGAACCGGCGACCTCTTCCTTACCAAGGAAGTGCTCTACCGACTGAGCTAGGTGAGCAAGCTTCCTGTCACTGGAGCGGGTGATGAGAATCGAACTCACATCATCAGCTTGGAAGGCTGAGGTAATACCACTATACGACACCCGCGTATCCTTTAATTTTTTTGGTGGAGGGGGTAGGATTCGAACCTACGTACTCAGAGAGAACGGATTTACAGTCCGTCGCCTTTAACCACTCGGCCACCCCTCCAAAAAAACAATCGGGTATTATCCCATAGATAATAGAGAGGCACAAGGCGTGAAACTTGTTTTTTTAGAAAAAAAATCTAGTAGCTAAACTTGAGCGACACCACTCGATACTGCGGCATCAAATACTGCCTTTGGAACCACATCAATGAGTCTTGGATCAAACGGCTTAGGAATGATGTAATCTTTACCAAAAGATAACTCTTTAAGGCCATAAGCGTCAAGTACCTCTTGAGGAACATCTGTCATGGCGAGATTCCTAATTGCCTCAACCGCTGCAATTTTCATCTCGGTGTTAATGATCTTAGCTTTCGCATCCAAAGCACCTCTAAAGATAAAAGGAAATCCCAGAACATTGTTTACTTGGTTGGGGTAGTCGGTTCTGCCCGTTGCCATAATCAAATCTTTTCTGACAGCATGAGCATCCTCAGGTGAGATCTCAGGATCTGGATTTGAGAGAGCAAAAACAATTGGATTGTCTGCCATGGTTTTAATCATGTCCTTACTCACCAAATTTGCTGCAGCAACACCAATAAATACATCTGCACCGTCAATAGCATCAGCCAAAGTCGACTTTTCTGTGTCATTGGCATATGATCCTTTTTCTTTGGATAAGTTTTTCATGCCCGCTTTAATCACTCCCTCGCGATCTACGAGGAAAATATTCTTTTTGTCTGCCCCTAAATCACAGAGTAAGTTGAGGGTTGCAATACCTGCTGAACCAGCACCTAAACAAACGATTTTTGCTGTTTCAATTGATTTTCCTTGGACATCAAGAGCATTTAAAAGCCCAGCTGCTACGATAATTGCTGTTCCGTGCTGATCATCATGAAAAACTGGAATATCTAGGGACTCAACCAGTCTTCTTTCTATTTCGAAACATCTAGGTGCGGCAATATCTTCAAGGTTAATTCCTCCAAATGTTGGAGCGATATTCTCAACGGTTTTAACAAACTCGTCTACATCTTGCGTATCAACCTCAATGTCAAACACATCTATATCTGCAAATTTTTTAAATAAGACCCCTTTTCCTTCCATTACTGGCTTTGATGCCAAAGGTCCAACATTACCAAGCCCTAATACAGCCGATCCATCCGATATCACAGCGACCAAATTTCCTTTGGAGGTGTATCGAAAGACATTAGAGGCATCTTTTGCAATTTCCCTGACCGGTGCAGCTACTCCAGGTGAATATGCCAATGCTAAATCTTTATCTGTTTCAACAGATTTAGTGGGTGCGATACTTATTTTTCCTGGCTTATCACCCTCATGATAATCCAAAGCTGCTTTCGAATAATCTTTACTCATATACTACCTAACTATTTTGTTTAATTTTTGAATCACTTTGAGTGATATTTCTTTTGGACAAGCTTTGGAACAAAACCTTTGATTTGAGCACATACCAAAACCCTCGTTAATCATTGTTTGACTCATGTTCTTAGCTCTTTCCTTGCTCTCAATATTACCTTGTGGCAACCAATCTAGATGAGCAACTTTTGCTCCAACAAACAAGGTGGCAGAAGAATTTGGGCAAACGGCAACACAGGCACCACAGCCAATACAATTTGCTGCATCAAATGCTTGATCACTATTATTTTTCTCTACTAAGATAGAGTTTGCATCAGGAGCAGAACCAGTGTGAACTGAAATATAACCCCCGGACTGGATGATTCTATCGAATGCACTTCTATCAACTGAAAGATCTTTGATTACTGGAAAACTCTCAGCCCTCCAAGGTTCAATCCATAATTCTCTTTGATCGGCATAATCCCTCATGTATGTTTGACATGTGGTCGTTGCCTTTCTCTTTCCATGAGGATGGCCGTTGATTACTAGCGCACAAGACCCACAAATGCCTTCTCGACAATCATGGTCAAATACAATGGCATCTTCACCTTTTTCAATAAGCTCGATATTGAGCTCATCAAGTAGCTCAAGAATTGATGTATCTGCATCAATGTTAGAAACCTCATAAGTTTTGAATTCGCCTTTATTAGATGATTTTTCTTGGCGCCAAACATGCAAAGTAAAATTCATTTGTAGCTCCTAACACTTGGTTGAACAAAATCAAAATTCAACTGCTCTTTGTGAAGAACAAATCCATCTGATGAATTTTCCCAGGCAGCGACATAAGCAAAACTATTGTCATCCCTGACCACATCACCTTGCTCATTAAGGTACTCTGTTCTCGCATGTGTTCCACAGGATTCATCGCGATTAATTGCATCCTCGCACATGAGCAAACCAAGCTCAATAAAGTCTGCAACTCTTCCAGCCCTTTCCAAAGTCTGATTCATATCCTCAGAATTTCCAGAGACAGAAATTTTCTGCCAAAAATCTTTTTCTAATTTTTGTATTTCGGCTTTTGCTTCAATAAGAGCATCTTTTTCTCTAAGCATTCCACAGTTATCCCAAAGAATCTTTCCAATTTTTTGATGGTAATACTCAGGCGCATGTGTTGGTTTGGGTGCATTCATTAATTTATTAATTCGCTCATTAACCCTATCTAGAGACTCCTTAACTGCTGGATGAGAATCATCAATTTGCTCAAGAGAATTCTTACTCAAGTAATTCGCAATCGTACTTGGAGCAACAAAATATCCATCTGCAAGACCCTGCATAAGAGCAGAAGCACCTAGTCTATTCGCCCCATGATCTGAAAAATTAGCCTCGCCAATTGCAAACAGACCTTCAATGTTAGTCATTAGGTTGTAATCAACCCACAGACCACCCATTGCATAGTGGGGTGCTGGATAAATTTTCATTGGAGTTTCGTATGGATTTTCGCCAGTAATTCTTTCATACATATCAAAAAGATTTCCATACTTCTCGGCAATCTTGTCTTTTCCATACTCCTTGATAGCATCCTCGAAATCTAGATAAACACCAAGTTTCTTGCCATGAACGGCTCTACCAACCCCTCTTCCTTCATCACAGATTGCTTTAACTGCTCTTGAGGCAATATCTCTAGGAACAAGATTCGCAAATGCAGGATACATTCTTTCCAGAAAATAATCCCTATCTTCAGGGTTAATACTATTAGGATCTTTCTCACAATCCTTTGAGTCTTTAGGAGCCCAGATACGACCATCATTTCTAAGAGACTCACTCATCAAGGTTAATTTTGATTGGTGCTCGCCTGTTGGCGGAATACAGGTAGGGTGAATTTGCGTAAAAGAAGGATTAGCAAAAAAAGCACCCTGTTTAAAAGCTCTCCATGCAGCCGAGGTATTACATCCTTTGGCATTCGTGGATAGATAGTAAGCATTCACATAACCACCTGATGCAAGAACTACGCAATCAGCAGTGTGCGCTTTTATTTCCCCTGTTAAAAGGTTTCTAACAATAATTCCTCTAATTTTATCGCCCACCTTAATGAGATCCAACATCTCGGAACGTGAGTAATGAGTAACGGTACCCTCTTGTATTTGACGACTCATTGCGCTGTAAGCGCCTAATAATAATTGTTGTCCAGTTTGACCTTTGGCATAAAAAGTTCTAGATACTTGAGTACCACCAAAAGAACGATTTGCAAGATAACCGCCATACTCCCTCGCAAATGGCACGCCTTGAGCAACTGCCTGATCAATAATATTGGTACTTAGTTCGGCTAGTCGATATACATTTGATTCTCTAGCTCTAAAATCACCACCTTTGATAGTATCGTAAAATAATCTCCACACACTATCATTATCACTCTTGTAATTCTTAGTCGAATTTATACCGCCTTGCGCAGCGATAGAATGGGCTCTTCTAGGTGAGTCTTGGAAACAAAATGATTCTACCTTGTATCCTGCTTCACCTAAGGTTGCACTTAGAGAGCTTCCAGCTAAACCAGTACCTACAACAATAATCTTGTGTTTCTTTCTGTTATGCGGAGCGACAAGACCTAAGTCAAAAAGATGTCTCTGCCATCTTGATTCTAATGGACCCGAAGGTTCTTTGGATTCAAGCATAGTAAACTCCAGCTAATAAAGATAAAAAACCAATTGCAATTGCGCCTGAGATAACGATTGAAGTCTTCTCAAACTCAACATGATCCAAACCTAAAGAAAGTGGGATATTTTTAATACCGTGATACATATGAAATGTCACGGTGGTGACTCCCAATAAATATATCAAAGCAAACAGAGGCTCAGATAAGACTGACTTGAGACTTATATATAAATCTTCCCTGCTCATAAGTTCCATTTGAATGTAATGAAAAATGATGAAAGTTAGTAGAAATATAACTCCTGAGAAGACTATAAACCTAGGAATATCACCGGGATATCTCTTGGCATATCTAGTTTTACCATTGGCTTGATGATTAGATAGTTGTCTCTTGAGAGCAATAAAAACAT
>VMDI01000009.1 GCA_008080915.1 Gammaproteobacteria bacterium
CCTTCTGTGTCAATGATTTCACACACTCAAGGTTGGTTACACTGTGACATCCCAGGAACGGATGCATCAGGTGTGGTTAAGGCTTTGATGGATGAAGTTTATGATGACTACAAGAAAGAAGAGATGCCTAATAGGGTTCATATGACTACATCTTGTTGTCAAATTAACTGTGGTGGTCATGGAGATATTGCTATTAATATCCAACACACTAAGCCACCAAAGATCAATCATGATTTGGTTGCTAACGTCTGTGAAAGACCATCAGTAGTAGCACGTTGTCCTGTAGCTGCAATTAGACCAGCTATGGTTAATGGTAAGCCAACACTAGAGGTTGATGAGAAGAAATGTATTTGTTGTGGCGCATGTTACCCACCATGTCCTCCAATGCAAATTAATGATCCTGAAAATTCAAAACTTGCAGTTTGGATCGGTGGTAAGCACTCAAATGCTCGTTCGAAGCCTTCTTTCCAAAAATTAGTTGCAGCAGGTCTTCCGAATAACCCGCCAAGATGGCCTGAGGTTGCTGCAGTAGTGAAGAAAATTCTTTCTTCATACAAAGAAGATGCTCGCGATTGGGAAAGAGTTGGTGAATGGGTTGAAAGAATTGGTTGGCCAGCATTTTTCGAGAAAACTGGTCTTCCGTTTACTAAGTTCCATATCTCTGACTGGAAAGGTACTCGTCATCAGTTAAATTCATCAGCATACATTCGTTTCTAAATAGTTATGAAGATATCTATTCAAGTTAACGAGGGTCCGTATCAGCATCAATCTGCTGATACGGCATACCAATTTGCCAAAGCAGCCATTGAGAAAGGTCATGAGATCTTTCGTGTTTTTTTCTATCATGACGGTGTAAATAATGCTTCGCGTTTTACTGTACCGCCACAAGATGATAGAAATGTTGTGAACAATTGGGCTGACTTAAAAAATGCAGATGGTTCTGATATTGACCGTGTAGTCTGCGTTGCAGCCGCATTAAGAAGAGGCATGTTGGATGAATCTGAAGCTGGTAAAAACAGTGTGGAAGGTAATAATATTCACCCTGCTTTTCGTATCTCGGGTTTAGGGCAATTGATTGAAGCTGGTATTCAATCAGATCGTTTGGTTGTATTTGGAGATTAAGATGAGCACAAAGAAATTTATGTACCTTAATAGAAAAGCACCTTACGGAACGGTCTATGCTTTAGAGTCTCTAGAAGTAGTTTTGATTGCTGCTGCATTTGAACAAGATGTTTCACTAGCTTTTATTGACGATGGTGTTTATCAAATCGTTGATGGTCAAAAGACTGATGGTATTGGCATGAAAAACTTTTCTTCTACATACCGTGCATTAGGTGATTACGATATCAATAAATTGTATGTATCAAAAGAGTCACTAGATGAGAGAGGTTTATCTGAAGACGATTTAATGCCTTTGGTTTACGAAGATGAAGACGATGATTGGGCTGAAAAGCCATCGGTTTTTGTTGTTAGCAATGCCGAGCTGTCTAAGATCATGTCTGATCAAGATGTTTGTTTAAGTTTCTGAGGTATTAATATGTTACATACTGTTAACAAGTCATCATTTGAGCGTAATTCTTTACAGTCTTGTGTAAACATCATTGATGATTCAAGCGTTATCTTATTAATTGAAGATGGAGTTATTTCTGCAACAAATAACACTCAGTCTTCTATTGTTTCTGACCTTGCGTCTCAAGGTCGTGTCTATGCACTTCAAGGAGATCTTGAAGCTAGAGGGATTTCTTCAAAAGTTGCGGACAACATTAAAGTTGTTGATTATGCAGGTTTTGTTGATTTAGTAGTTGAACACGGAACTCCAGTTTCCTGGGTTTAACGGTTTTATAAATAGGAGTAAAAAATGGCAGATATTTTAGGAGCACCAGTTGATGAAGAAGGTTTCTTAGTAAATCTTACTGATTGGACAAAGGACATTGCTGTTGAGATGGCAAAAGGCGATGATATTGATTTATCAGACGAGCACTGGGAAGTAATTGACTTTCTACGTGAATATTATGAAGAGTACCAGATCGCTCCAGCGGTTCGTGTACTTACTAAAGCTATTGGTAAGAAGATGGGTAAAGACAAAGGTAACTCAAAATACCTATACTCTCTATTCCCATATGGTCCAGGTAAGCAAGGCTGTCGTTTTGCAGGTCTACCTAAGCCAACAGGTTGTATCTAAATTGATACTTGAGCGCCCCTCGGGGCGCTTATTTAAAATCTTAATTTAATTGGATTTATGACTGGAATCAGTATTTTTTTTACAGTTTTATTTTATCTTGCGTCAATCGTATTTATTGTTGGTATGGCTCGCAAGATCTATCAGTACTGGGTAACCCCAGCACCTTTAAAAATACCAACAGCCCCTACACCACTGACTAAGACTGGTGTTTATATGAGAATGGCTCGAGAAGTCACTCTTTTTGAAAGCTTATTTAAATCAAATAAATGGACCTGGTTGTTTGGCTGGATGTTCCATATTGGATTGTTTCTAGTTTTAATTCGTCATATCAGATACTTTTGGCCTGGCGAAATTCCTGAGATCTTCTTATTAACTCAGCCCTTTAAATATGCCGCTTTTGCGATGGTAATTGGATTAGTTGGTTTAATTGGCAGAAGAATTTTTGTCGAGAGAGTGAGATATATTTCAGCTCCAAGTGACTATCTTATGCTTTTAATGTTATTGATTATAGGTGTTAGTGGAGTCGTAATGACTTTCACAACTAATCATACGGATGTGGTCATGGTGAAAGACTTTGCGTCGGGTTTAATCACGTTTAATTGGGCAGATATGCCAACTGAAATTCAATGGGTTATCCATTTATTAATGGTGATAGTATTAATTGCAATATTTCCAATATCGAAGTTATTGCATGTCCCTGGTATTTTCTTTAGTCCAACAAGAAACCAAGTGGATGATGCAAGACGTAGAAGACATATTTCACCTTGGGCTCTTGAACAAGAGGCTAATAATGATGAAAAATTAGGTCAAACATTAGGCAAGGATAATAATTAGTTGAGATAAATTATGGCAGACGAATACGAAGTTCCAGAACTACCAACTTATATTGAAATTCCAGATATTAACGAAGGAATAATGGATGGTGAAGGTCCATTTAAATCTTCAGAAGAGTTTCAGGCGCCACTAGGATTTCCAGGTGAAAAAGTAGAAAACTGGAAAGAAAAGGCGATTGATAAGATGGCTGATTTAAAGTCTAAATATCGCTCTGTTCAAGTCTTCCTTGATATGTGCGTTAAGTGCGGTGCATGTACAGATAAGTGTCATTATTTTTTAGGTACTTCTGATCCTAAAAATATGCCTGTAGCGAGACAAGATTTATTCAGAAGTGTCTACAGAAGATACTTTACTTTTTCGGGAAAGTATTTTCCTAAGTTAGTAGGAGCTAAAGAGCTCGATGATGAAATGCTTGATGATTGGTATAACTACTATCACCAATGTTCGCAGTGCAGACGTTGCTCTGTTTTTTGTCCTTATGGTATTGATACTGCTGAAATCTCAATGGCTGCAAGAGAAGTATTGGATGTCGTTGGAGTAGGTCAAAAGTATTGTAACCAAATACTTGGAAAGGCGGTCACAGTGGGTAATAACTTAGGACTTCCTGAGCCAGCTTTAAGAGACACGTTAGTAGATTTAGAAGAAGAAGTTGAGGAAGATACAGGAGTTCCAATTAAATATCCTTTAGATCAAAAGGGAAGTGAAATTTTACTTGTCACTCCTTCTGCTGATTTCTTTGCGGAGCCGCATATTGATGGATTAATTGGATATGGTAAGGTCTTTCATCAAGATGGCGTGACATGGACACTCAGTTCATATGCTTCAGAGGCTGCAAATTTTGGCATGTTTATTGGCTCTTATGATGTCATGAGAAAAGCTGCACTGAGAATTAGAAAGGCAGCACTTGATTTAGAAGTTTCAAGAATTATTGTGGGTGAATGTGGTCATGCATGGCGTGTTGCTTACAGTTTTTGGAATACGCTTTCCGGTGTTGGTTCTGGTGCAAGTGATGAATTTGCTCTTAAGCTTCAAAATCAACTTGACTCTAGATATCCTCAACCACAACACATTATTGAATATACATACAATCTTATTCAAGAAGGAAAGATTGAATTTGATAAATCTGAAAATGATCACAGAACGGTTACATTCCATGACTCGTGTAATGTTGCTAGAGCGACTAACATGGGAGGCATACCTAATGGCCAGTTTATTCTCCCAAGAGAAGTAATCAAGTCAGTTTGTAATAATTATGTGGATATGGAAAGAGGCACCATTATGGAATCCACTTTCTGCTGTGGAGGTGGAGGTGGTCTTCTTACTGATGATCTAATGGAGATCCGTATTAAAGGTGCTATGCCAAGAATGCAGGCATTGAAAGAAGTTGAAAAGAGTGATGGTGTGGATACATTAGCGGCAATATGCGCAATTTGTAAGTCACAATTCACCAAAGTTTTACCAAAATTTGATTTTGACCCTTACATGATTGTAAGTGTTCATCAATTAGTAAGTGATGCAATTGTTTTAGAAAAACCAGAAGGCAGTGACTCAGAGGTTGAAGAGTCTACTGAAGTTACTGAAGAATAAATAAGGAGATTTGAAATGCAATCTAATCCATATGGAAAACCAACCAAAGGTAATAATCACACTTTCAGATTATATTCTGATGA
>VMDI01000001.1 GCA_008080915.1 Gammaproteobacteria bacterium
GATGTTGAGTACTACAAATTTAAAGATTTTGATGAAGAGTATGATGAATTAGCTAAGGCGCATCTTGCTGGGATGACTGGCCAGTTATCAACTCGAATGGGGGCGGCTATTCGACATGCAGGATCACTACTTAAACAAAGAGGTAGTAGTAAGAAAATTTTATTTATTCTGACAGATGGTGAGCCTGCAGATAATGATGAAAAAGATCCTCAATATCTCAGATATGATGCAAAGCGAGCTGTAGAGGAGATTGCTAGAGAAGGCGTCAACACCTTCTGTTTGACACTTGACCCTCATGCGGATGAGTATGTTTCAAGAATTTTTGGTCAACAAAACTTTTTAGTTTTAGATCATGTGGAGAGGCTTCCAGAGAAGCTTCCAGAGCTATATTTATCTCTAACGAAATAAAGCCATGAGGTAAAATAATTAGGTTATAAATTAAGGAAAAAAGATGAGTGATACAAGTCAATATATGATTACCCAAGAGCCTTATTATCATAAGATAGGGCAAGAGGTAGAGCGTTATGAGGCTGCCTACAACGTGCGCATGCCAGTGTTGTTAAAAGGCCCTACCGGATGTGGTAAGTCTAGGTTTGTTGAATACATGGCATGGAAACTTCAAAAACCATTGATTAGTGTGGCTTGTAATGAAGACATGACTGCTTCAGATTTAGTGGGTCGTTTCTTATTGGATGCCACTGGAACCAAATGGCAAGATGGCCCGCTGACAACAGCAGCAAGAATTGGGGCTATTTGTTATCTTGATGAAATTGTTGAAGCCAGACAAGATACGACAGTTGTTATTCATCCGTTAACGGACCATAGAAGACAGTTGCCTCTTGAGAAAAAAGGCGAGTTGGTCAATGCTCATCCAGATTTTCAAATTGTGATTTCCTATAACCCTGGTTATCAGTCAATGATGAAAGATTTGAAGCAATCAACTAAGCAAAGATTTGGTGCAATGTCATTTGATTATCCACCGAGTGAAATGGAATCAGAAATTATTGCTCATGAAACGGGTGTCGATAGAGATACCGCCGAGAAGCTTGTGCAGATCGCTGAGAGATCTAGAAATTTAAAGGGCCATGGACTAGATGAGGGCATGTCAACACGACTCTTGATTTATGCTGGACAGTTAATCGCCAAGGGAATTAACCCAGCAGATGCATGTCATATGGCTTTAGTTGAGCCTTTAACAGATGATATTGATATGAGAGATACACTTGGTGCTGCCGTGGGTACTTTCTTTACATAATTAATATAATATTTTCCGAGTGGATTTATTATTCTAGGTTAATAAATAGATGAGTGAAAATAGCACGAAAGCTGTTGAGAATATTGCGGTAGAAAATCATGGATCTGCTGCTTTTCAAAAAAAATACCTTTGGGCCGATCTTCAGGCTGGCGTAATCACTGCAACTATGGCAATTCCACTATCGATTGGAATTGCGTTAATGTCAGACTACCCTATCCAGGTTGGTCTTGCTACTGTAGCATTTGCCGCGCTAATTGGTTTCTTGTTTGCATGGTTTCGTCCAGGGAACTATATTGGTGCTCCAGGTATTGCTGCTGGACTTGCTCCAATCCTTGCACTAGGTGTTGCCGAGTTTGGCATTGAGAACATGGCATTCATTGTTTTTATGACCTCCTTTTATCAAGCCATTATCTGGAAATTTAATTGGCAACGGTATTTATTGATGGCGGTTCCAACCTATCTAGTTGAAGGTTTACTTGCTGGGATAGGATTAAAGATTGCTTTGAAGTTTTTACCGTTTCTATGGATGCTTCCTGAGGGAATTGAAGCCAGTGAAATTTTTTGGACTGCTGATCGTGTGAATGTTGTTGTTCTATCCTCTATTGGCGTTGTTTTATTTACTTTTCTTTTTCAAAAATTCAAAGATACAAAACCAGCCATTCCTTATTTTGGTCTCATCATATTCGGTGTCATCTCCGCAATTTTTATTGATGTGAATATGCTTGAAGTTCAGAATGTAGATTTTAAAATAGCGGCGCCTGTTCCAGATTTTGAAACATGGACCTTATGGGCTTATGCGCTATTCTTTGCATTGATTCTTGCGATTGTTGATGTGATTGAGCAGGTAATGAGTAATGCAGCCATTGAGAAAATTGATCCATTAGAGAGGCCTTGTAACAGCAATAACAGCCTTCTATCTATTTGGGTTGCCAACATGGGCTCGAGTCTTTTTGGTGGCATGACCAATCTTGATGGACTTGCGAAAAGTTCTACCAACAGACTCGCAGGGGCTTATACAAAACTTTCAGTATTGGTAATTGGTGTTCTGATCACCTTCTTTATTTTTAACTCTCAGTATCTTTCTCACCTTCCTTATTTTGCTTTGGCAATTATTATGGTTTTCGTTGGTATGAAAATGATCTTAGGATTGCTTCATGTTGCAAAACATGGCGAATATGCGCTTTTACTTGGAACTCTTTGTGGGCTACTCGTTTTCCAAGTGGGAATCTTTGAGGGCCTATTAATCACTCTCGCACTTCATGAAATCATCCATTTTGTTATCTTCACCTTCATTGATAAAATGGATCCGAAGCGTTTCATAAAAAAATATTTTGAACGCTTTAAAGATGATGATATCGAGATGAGTTAGTCATTTTGGCTCACCCTTCCTAACCACTTTGGGATATTCAAAAAAGTCATTCATTAATATAAAATAATTCCAATTATTACAATAGGTAATAATCCCCATTATCTTTAGACAAATAACTTTGTGTTAGAAGTCTTTTTTCGTGGTACTTGATGAATAGACTGATTAGGTTTCTTCCTTTCTTAAATTGGCTAAGTGAGCTTAAAAACTTTGCTACTCTAAGAGCAGACTTTGTTGCTGGTTTGACCGTTGCATTGGTTATTGTTCCTCAATCAATGGCCTATGCCCAATTAGCTGGTTTACCTGCTGAACAAGGCTTGTATGCGTCTTTCCTGCCAGTGATGATTGCTGCCTTATTGGGTTCCTCTAGACAACTTGCAACAGGCCCTGTAGCGATTGTTTCTCTATTGACAGCTGCGGCAGTGCCAAGTGTTATGCCTGAGGGTGGAGGTCTCCAAGAGTACATCATGTATTCATCACTCCTTGCTCTAATGGTAGGGTTACTGCGTTTTATGATTGGTGCACTTCATTTGGGTGTAATCATGAACTTCTTGTCCAATCCGGTTGTCGTTGGTTTCACTAATGCTGCAGCTATTATTATTGCCACCTCTCAGCTTGATAAAATTTTCGGGGTTACAAAAGGAGTTGGTGACCAAACTTACGAACAAATTATTGGTACCTTAATGAATGCTATTTCTGGGACCCACATGATGACAGTTTTAATTGCTGTTATTGCATTCGTTACGATGATTTTTATCAAAAAGTATGCACCAAAACTACCAGGTGTTTTGATTGCTGTTGTCATTACTACCCTCATGTCTTATTCAATGGATTTCGGAATATCTATTGAAAAAGGCGGTATGGGAGGAGCGATAGTTGGCACCATACCCGAAGGTCTGCCTAGTTTTTATATTCCAAATTTTGACTTTTCTGCTGTGCCTGATTTATTAATCACGGCAATAACTATCGCATTGATTGGCTTTATGGAGGCAGTCTCAATTGCTAAAGCGATGGCAGTTAAAACCAAACAAAGATTGGATATTAACCAAGAGCTAATTGGTCAAGGTATTTCAAATGTGGTGGCAAGTTTTTTCCAGGGTTATGCAGTATCAGGTTCTTTCTCAAGATCAGCAGTTAACCTAGCTGCTGGAGCTGTGACAGGTTTTTCGTCTGTTATAACAGCGATTATCGTTGGTCTAACTT
The DNA here is from genome assembly GCA_008080915.1 of Gammaproteobacteria bacterium. Classification (GTDB taxonomy): domain Bacteria; phylum Pseudomonadota; class Gammaproteobacteria; order PS1; family Pseudothioglobaceae; genus VMDI01. Next base: position 3,825 of record VMDI01000001.1, read on the forward strand.
TGCTATTTTTAACCCCGCTTTTATACCACTTGCCTCAAGCTACTTTGGCGGCAGTAATAATGATGGCGGTTGTCTCTCTAGTGAGATTCCAACCAATTAAACATGCCTGGAAAGTAGAAAAACAAGACGGTGTTGTTGGAGTGGTGACATTTGTTTTGACTTTATGGTTTGCCCCGCATTTAGAGAACGGCATTGTTGTTGGAATTATCTTGTCTTTGGGTTTGTATTTGTT
>VMDI01000031.1 GCA_008080915.1 Gammaproteobacteria bacterium
GCATAGTAAATATCCGCAACATCACGAACATAGACCGGTTTACCGTCTTGTAATGTAAGAACTAAGTTCTCGATATCTTCAACCTTATCAAAGAAGTCTCCAGAATAGACTTGCATACGATATCCATTGAGCTCAATATCGCCAGTCTTTTCACGAACATTAGCCTGACCGATAGTTCTCACTATTTGTTGAATTGAAACGTTATAACCCGCTAGTCTTCCAGGATATAAATCAACATGAAAGACTTCCTGACGACCACCTACAATAAAGCCATTATTGGTGTTATCTATTTGTTCGAGTTGTTGAATCAACTCTAACCCGAGAGATCTTAACTGACCATCATCAAGTTCTTTGGACCACAAAGTCAAATTAACGATAGGAACATCATCAATCTCTTTAGGTTTGATGAGTGGCTGACTTGCGCCTGGGGGCATGAAATCCAAGTTAGCGAGCATTTTGTCTCTGACCTTGATAATTGAGGCGCCCATCTCCTGACCAACATCAAACTCTATAGTAACAATACCTTGACCCTTATCGCTGACCGAGTAGACGTGTTTTACTCCCAGTAACTGCGCCATTAGCCTTTCTAAAGGCCTAACTACAATATTAGACACCTCATCTGAAGAAGCTCCAGGGTACTGGACAAAGACATCAATCATTGGCACGGAGATTTGCGGATCTTCTTGTCTTGGTGTAGAGATTAGACCGATAATTCCCGCACCCAACATAGCTAGGAATATAATCGCAGAGAGTGGAGAGGTGATGAAAGCCTTCGCTAGCTTACCAGCTAAACCCAGGTCTGCTTCCTCTTTAGAATTATCCTGATTCACCCCTTTCTCAGCCATAAGTTTTTTATATACTCATTCCTGAAGTCATAAGAATGTTTGGATTAAGAATGACTCTTTCACCAATTTTTAGACCAGATAAAACAGATTTTTTATCCCTGCCCACCTGTTCTCCAAGTCTTACATATCTCAATTCAGTCTTGTTGGTCGAATTATTAACTACAAAGACACTAGGAAGACTAGTTCTGTACATGACTGCAGATAAAGGAACAACAGGAGTCATATTTCCTGTTGACGCTTCGAAAATTTCAACCTCAGCATAAGCCCCAGGCAATATTGGAAGGTTTTCAGGGAGATCAAATTTGACTTTTACACTATGTTTGTTATTGTCTGCTATTGGATAAATTTGAGAAAGTTTCGCGTTGACGACAATATTAGCAATATCTAATTTCACTCGGTAAGTTTTATCCATCTTTAAACTTCTTACTAAACGTGATGGAACATTAACTTCAACCTCAAGGTCATCAATATTGGCATACCTAACAAGGGGAGTGCCTGGTTGAACAACATCACCGGCATTGACAGATTTTTCAAGAATAACACCCTTGAACGGTGCTTCAACATTTGCATCTTTTAAGCGCTCTTCAATTTGTTTTAAATTGGCTTCAGCTTGAGCAAGTCTATTTTTCGCTTTTTGATAATTGGTAAAACGTGAAGTTCTATTGGCGAAACGATCAAATTCAGGGTTACCTTGACCGGTGAACTTGACTAACGGATCGGTAAAGAATGAAAACGCCCCAGGAAGACTACCAAACATTCCATTAGAATCTGGAGAGACAATGGATTGAGAATATTGAACACCCGCATTCCTCATTTCCTCATTTGCTGAAGCTATTTCAGCAAAAGCAGCCTGTCTTTGGGCTTCGATAGACTCTTGTTCCAAAGAAATCAAGACATCATCTTTCTCAAACATGTCCCCTTCCCGACCATTGACTTTTATAACACTGCCTGGCACTTGAGCTGATAAGGTAATCTCGGATGAGGAGACCACCGAACCACCGAGAAGAGCACGTTTATCAAGAGACATTCCAGTGATTGAAACCACCTGCATATTTGCATTGACAAGCATGTTGCCAGAAGAGTGATTATCAGCGATTGAAAGAGTCGAAAATGAAAGAATTAATGGGGTTAAAAAGGGTGTTATTTTTTTAATCATAATTCCTCAAAAAAAATTGATAACTCATCCGCTAGAATGAATTTTATATTAATTTGGAAGCCATAAGTGGACGATTCCCTGACCATTTATGTTTTTCCCCCGAAATACTATATATAGTGTTAATAAATTATTGTTTAACTAAATATAGTGTATTTTAATTTTTTTTGCAAGGAGAGTTTTGAGTTTTTTTAATAATTTTTTAAAACAAAAAAATTTAAGATTAATATAAAAAAATCGTAATATTTTTACAAATTAATATTCAAATATTAAGGTATATTTTGGATTAATTTTATGATAGCTGTTACACCAGGAGAACCTGCAGGAATTGGTCCGGACTTAGCGGTCATTTCTGTCCAAAAAAAACTTGCAAAAAACTTACTTTTTTTTGCAGATCCTGACCTTATTCGTTCTCGAGCAAAACTTCTCAACATTGATTTAAAGATTGTTGAATCTGATTCTGAAGTTAAGAGTAATGAAATAAATATATATCCAATAAAATCAAATCACTCATTTATACCTGGGGAACTCAATTTATCAAGCGCTGAGTATGTATTAAATTCTATTGATTTAGCTATTGACTTCAATCTCAAAAATAAATCGGAAGCTTTAATTACTGGTCCTATTCATAAAGGCATTATTAATCAAGCCGGCATACCATTTACGGGTCATACGGAGTATTTAGAGAAGAAAACAAACAGTAAGAAGACGGTTATGATGCTCGCAACAGATAATTTGAGAGTTGCCTTAGCTACGACCCACTTGCCCTTGTCCAAGGTCCCTGAAAACATTAATCATGAATCTTTAAGACAAACTATTACAGTCATTCACAATTCTCTAGTCAACTTAGGTATCAAGAATCCAACGATTTTGGTTTGTGGTCTTAATCCTCATGCAGGCGAAGACGGTTATCTCGGTCATGAGGAAATTGAGATCATCAACCCCTTAATTCAAGATATGAATAAAGAAGGTTTTAATCTTCTCGGTTCTGTATCAGCTGATACAGCATTTACACCTGAATCTCTTAAAGGTGTTGATGTGGTTTTGTCCATGTTCCACGATCAAGGTCTTCCAGTATTGAAAACCCTGGGTTTTAAGCGCGCAATAAACATTACACTTGGACTGCCCTTTATCAGAACCTCTGTAGATCATGGTACAGCCATTAATCTTGCTGGTACTGATCAAGTCAATTCTGGAAGTTTTGAATATGTTCTTGATTACACCGAAGGAATGATCAAATCGTATGGTTCAAGCTAAAAAACAATTTGGACAGAATTTTTTAATTGATCAAGGTGTTATAAATTCTATCATTTCATCATTTTCTCCATCGCCAAATGATAGTGTATTAGAAATTGGACCTGGTCATGGCGCCCTTACCTTTCCTTTATTGGAAACTTTAGATATTCTAAATATTGTTGAAATTGACAGAGATCTTATATCGAAATATAAATCTCTTAACAGTCCAAAGATAAATATTTATGAATCTGATATTTTAAAGTTTGATTTAGACCAACTTCCCAAACCTTTGAGAATTATTGGAAACCTTCCTTACAATATATCCTCCCCTATTTTGTTTCATATATTGAAATCGAAGGACAATATCAAGGATATGCTTTTTATGTTTCAATATGAGGTGGCTGAAAGAATTACGGCAAAGCCAAACTCCAAAGCCTTTGGGCGTCTGAGTGTCATGATGCAGACATTTTTTGATACTGAGATTCTTATCCACGTTCCTCCTGAATCATTTGAGCCAGCTCCAAAAATTGACTCAGCAGTTGTCTATTTCAAACCAAAATTAAATTTTGAGTTGAAAAATTTTGTAAAGTTTGAAGAATTAGTGAAACTTTCGTTTTCTCAACGCAGAAAAACACTTAAAAATTGTTTAAAATCTATCTTGACTCAGGTTGATACCGCTATTGATCTATCTCTGAGAGCTGAACAACTTGAAATAAATGATTATTTAACCCTCCTAAAGGATTATGAAAGACTCAATTAATATCAGTGTCGATGTAAATTTCATTGAGAG
>VMDI01000046.1 GCA_008080915.1 Gammaproteobacteria bacterium
ATCTTGGTTTAGATCAAAAATGGAGTTATAACATTATCAAGCAGGTTGGTAACTATGGTGAAAGCTTTGACCGCAACATAGGACCAGGCACTCCGCTTAATATCTCTAGAGGATTAAATGCTCAATGGAGTAATGGAGGAATTTTATACGCTCCTGCCTTTAGATAATCTTTCTAATATTAAAAGCCAGTCTCTTATGACTGGCTTTTTTTAGTTAATAAGTGAAAAATAAAGCTAATTTTCTTTCAAATTATTTAAATAATAACGAAATAAGAGCTTTCTTATTTCAGGCAATCACCGTAGTTGCCATTTTCTATTTCTTCTACGCTGCTTTTGATAATATGTTTGACAACATAGCAGCCAGAGGTATTTCAACTGGTTATGGATTCCTCGATGATGAGTCAGGTTTTAATATCGCTGAATCTCTAATTGAATATTCATCTGCATCATCAAATTTAACAGTTTTTTATGTTGGAATCCTGAATACACTCTTAGTGTCATTTGTTGGCATAATTTTTGCCTCTGTTATAGGTTTATTAATTGGTATAGCAAGACTATCCTCTAATTGGTTAATTGCTAAATTAGCTAATGGCTACATCGAACTTTTTAGAAATATTCCAATTCTTCTTCAAATTGTTTTCTGGTACAACATTCTTTTAATAAATTCACCTAGGAGCATTAAAGATAGTGCCAATGTACTTGATTTAATTTTTATCAATAGTCGTGGCTTTTTTATGCCAAAACCTATCTTTGAGTTCGAATTTTTAATAGTATTTCTCTTTTTCTTGGCTGGTCTTGTCGGTCGTTTTTTCATAAAGAAGCATTACAATAAGTTGAGAGATGAAACGGGCAAATCAACAAACACCTTTTTCCATAGCTTACTGCTTGTATTTGGCTTACCGCTAATTGTTTTTTTCTTACTTGGCTCGCCAATCCAATTTAGCTATCCTGAAGTCCAGGGCTTTAACTTTGCCGGTGGAATGAATCTTTCTTTGGAGTTTATAGCTCTTGCTCTGGCTTTAAGTATTTATACTGCAACCTACATTGCTGAAGCTGTCAGAGCAGGTATTGAGTCAGTTAATATTGGTCAAAAAGAGGCGGCATATTCACTAGGATTGACTAAGACCCAATCTTTAAAAATGGTTATTCTGCCTCAAGCATTAAGAGTTGCTATCCCTCCAATAATTAATCAATATCTTAATCTGACTAAGAATTCTTCACTGGCAACTGCAATTGCCTATCCAGATCTTGTTGGAACATTTGCAGGAACTGTATTGAATCAAGTTGGTCAAGCAATTGAAATTATCATTATGACAATGCTAGTGTATCTAGCTATTTCATTGTTTATATCTTTCGTTCTCAATGTTGTGAACGCGAAATTAAGCATTAAGGGTAGATAGTATTTAAATGGCTACATACGAACTAAAAAATAAAAAAAGTCCTCCTATCAGTGAAATTGGGGTAATTAAGTGGCTTCATGAGAATCTTTTTTCTTCACTTTTTAATTCAATTTTGACATTATTTGCTTTGTATCTTTTGTACTTAATTATTCCGCCACTAGCTGACTGGTTATATTTCGGTGCTGAATTTGGAAATGTTACAAATGATCAATGCACTAGGGAGGCGGCATGTTGGACCTATATTGGAAAAAAATTAAATCTTTATATTTATGGTTTCTATCCTGAAGAACACTACTGGAGAATACATTTAACATTTGCACTTGTTGCTGTGTTTTCCTTTATTCCAAGATTGTTTAAGAATAACGCTCATCGATTTAAATTGATTGCTTTTTTGTTTATTTCATACCCCATCTTGGCTTTTTATTTACTTTATGGCGGAATAGGGTTAGAAGTTGTTGAAACTCACAAATGGGGAGGCTTAACTCTTACGATAATTATTGCAGCAGTAGGGATAGTAGCCTCTTTTCCCATTGGTATTCTGATGGCATTAGGTAGACAGTCAAAAATGAAGGTCATCAGATTTTTTTCTGTTTTGTATATTGAATTTATAAGAGGTGTTCCTTTAATTACCATCTTATTTATGGCATCAGTCGTTCTTCCTTTGTTTTTCTCAGAAGGTATAGATGTTGATAAATTATTAAGAGCCTTGATAGGAATAACTCTATTCCAAGCTGCTTATATAGCTGAAGTTATTAGGGGAGGTTTACAAGCAATTCCAAGAGGGCAGTATGAGGCTGCTGATGCAATGGGGCTAAGTTTTTTTCAAAAGACATCACTAATTATTCTTCCCCAGGCTTTAAAAATCTCTATACCCAACATTGTTGGATCTTTCATATCATTATTCAAGGACACAACTCTAGTTCTAATCATTGGTTTATTTGATATGTTAGCCATTGTGGGACTAAGCACAAGTGATGTGAATTGGCTTGGAAGAGAAACCGAGGGTTATGTTTTTGTGGCATTTGTTCTATGGATTATTTTGTATTCCATGAGTAAATATTCGAAAAATATCGAGAAGCGCTATAACACTGAATTAGATAAGGAAAAATTATGAGTTCTAATGATAAACAAATAATTCAAATTAATAATCTTAACAAATGGTATGGCGATTTCCATGCGCTGAATAATATAAATTTAACGGTAAATGAGGGTGAAATTGTTGTTATATGTGGCCCATCAGGTAGCGGCAAATCAACATTAATTAGGTGTATAAACTATCTAGAGAAGTTCCAAGAAGGAGAAATAATAGTTGATGGGACATCAATTGCTGATGATGTTAAAAAAATAAGACAAGTTAGATCTGAAGTGTCAATGGTTTTTCAACACTTCAATCTTTTTCCACATCTAACAATACTTGACAACTTAACATTGGCACCAATATGGGTCCATCAAAATAAGAAAGAAGATGCCACAGAAAGGGCATTAGCTCTATTAGACAGGGTTGGAATTAAAGATCAGGCAGAAAAGTACCCAAATCAGCTCTCAGGAGGACAACAACAACGTGTAGCAATAGCTAGATCACTTTGTACATCGCCAAAAATTATGCTCTTTGATGAGCCAACATCAGCACTAGATCCTGAAATGATTTCAGAAGTTCTTGATGTTATGGTTGAACTAGCAAAAGAGGGCATGACAATGGTTTGCGTAACTCATGAAATGGGTTTCGCTAAAAAGGTAGCAGATTCAATGATTTTCATGGATGAAGGGCAAATAATTGAGACAAACAAACCTGATGAATTCTTTAAAAACCCAGAATCTGATCGATTAAAGCTATTTTTAAATCAAATTCTTGATAAATAAATAATAAATACCAATGGGCTTCTTTTCAAAAAAAAGTAACAAATCTACAAATGAAGAGTCTATTAATAATTGGAATGAGGATTTTAAGAAGGGTGAATTGCTTACAGATGATGCAGAACAACTTGGTTTTAATTTTAATCAAGATAACAATATAAATAAGGATTTAAAGAAAAAAGGGACTAAGCAGGGACTAAGATATAATGAAGCTAATTTAAGTCCAGATCACATAAAAATTTTGAAAAAATCTAAGGAAGAAAATTCAGCCAAAGATTTAAGAGAAATTTTAAAAATGTCAAACGCGACAAAATTTAAGAATAAATTTATTAACCCGTTGGTCGAATTAGGTTTTTTCGAAATGACTGATCCCGAAAAACCTACTAGTCCAAATCAAAAATATCGTCTCACGAGTAAATTTATTAAAAAAACATCGTAATCTGGAAAATTTTTCGATTTATTCAATAAATCTCTCCATATTTTAGTTTATTTGTATTTTTTTTATTTTTTAAGTCAAATTTACCTTATGGTGTATTATCTCTCCTAATTTTAAATATTTCGAATCCAATTTTCTTGTGTCTTCACCCTGTTTTAAAACTGTCACTTTTTTTAATTTTGATGAGATGGTTATTTCTAATTCTTTTTCAAAATTGGTTATTTTGGA
>VMDI01000053.1 GCA_008080915.1 Gammaproteobacteria bacterium
GGGCCTAATTATGGAGGCAATATAGGTGAGATTGAGGTTTCAAAAGATGGAGAGAAACTTTTTATACTCAAACCTGAAAAACGTTTTTACACATCTGGGATGCCGATGACTGAGGCAGCAATTGAGCCTAGTCTTTATCAAGATATATATGTCTCTTTGGGTGAGGCATTAAATGAAAATTCTTGGAGTTTGAGAATTTATTTCAAGCCTTTGGTCAGACTAATCTGGTTAGGTGGAATTTTGATTTCCTTTGGTGCAATTCTAGCCGCCTTCGACAGGAGATATCGGATGAAGGCAAGAACATGATTTGGTGGTTTTTAATATTAATTATTGTTTCTTCTTTATGGGTTCTAAGTTTTTATTTCAAATCTAAAAAACCAGAGATATTAGATGCAAATCAGTCGAATATAGAACTCTCAAAAAATAAACTTCTTGAATTGGAGACTGATTTCACTAATGGAAATATTTCCAAAGAAGATTTTGACAAGTCTAAGGTTGAAATAGAAGAGGCATTATCTCTTGACCTTGAAGAAATCAATGAGTGGAAGAATAGAGATACAAAATCTGACTACATTGTTTATTTCTCTTTGATATTTTTAGGTCTTTTTTCCTTAACAATATATCAAACACTGGCTCCTGATTTTGTTCCCAAGTCAAATGAGATTTCTAAAACGCCTACTTTAGAGGAGAGTGAGCAAAAGCTTAGACAATTTTTGCAAGACAATCCTAACGATGATGAGTCATGGAGAGTTTTAGGTTTAACACTATTTGAGCAAGGAAAAATTGCAGAGTCAATTTCAGCTTATGAGAAGGCATATGAGATTGACTCGGAAAATATAAACACACTGATTGAGCTTGCATCAGCCATTGCAACATTCCAAGAAAATGATTTTAGGGGAAGACCTGCGCAACTCATTGATAAGGCTCTTAAAATCAATCCGAATTCTCCAGATGCTCTGTATGTAGCAGGTTTAATTGCTGTTAATGGCGGGCAATTTGAACTCGCCAAGAGTACTTGGGAGATGGCTTTAAATGCACTTCCTGCTAATCATCAAGATAGGCAAATATTAATTGACATTCTAAAAGAACTTGATTCGATTGTCTCAGGTAAAGAGATTCCATCAACCTCAATTTCAGTCGAAATCGATTTCTCAAAAGAAGTTTTAGAAACAAGAGGAAAAGATTTTCTCATGGTATATATTAAATCTGTAAATGGTCCTCCTATGCCAGTCGCCATTCAGAAAATTAAATTAAAGGACTACAAAGGAAGACTTGTTCTCACAAAAGATAATGAGGTGATGCCATCCATACCGCTATCATCACTAAATGAGGGTTTGGTCGTGGTTAGATTGAGTAAGTCGGGTAATGCGATAAGACAAAAAGATGATTATGAAGTTGTTTCAGATCCGATTAATGTGCAATATAGTCCTTTAGTTAAATTCAAGGTAGAATAACTTCACCCAATATGAGTAAAACACTTCAACTTGCAAAACAACTGATTCAACAGAAATCTCTGACACCTGAGGATGCAGGTTGTCAAAAGATAATCTCTGACAGGCTCTCAGATGTCGGTTTTAGTTTTGAAAATTTAAAGTTTTCTGATGTTGACAATCTTTGGGCAATAAAGGGTACAGATTCACCTGTTTTTGTCTTTGCGGGTCACACCGATGTCGTTCCGGTAGGGGATTTAAATTCATGGAAGGTTGATCCGTTTGCTGCAGAAATCCATAATGACAATCTCTACGGAAGAGGGGCTGCAGATATGAAAGGTTCATTAGCGGCAATGGTAACAGCCACAGAAAAATTTGTTGCTGATTATCCTAACCATAAAGGCTCCATTGGTTTTTTAATCACCTCTGACGAAGAAGGACCCGCTGTTAATGGTACCGTTAAAGTTTGTGAATATTTGAATTCAAAAAACCAACCAGTTGATTTTTGTCTTGTCGGAGAACCTTCTTCAACTGAAAAACTTGGCGATGTTATTAAAAATGGAAGGCGTGGATCCTTAAATGGTAGATTGGTGATTAATGGAAAACAAGGGCATATTGCCTATCCCCATTTGGCAAAAAATCCAATACATATTGCATCAGAAACTATCAATCAGCTAGTTAATGAGAGGTGGGATCAAGGAAATGAATATTTTCCTGCAACGAGCTTCCAAATATCTAATATTAATTCTGGAACTGGAGCTACTAATGTGATTCCTAACTCTATAGAAATATTATTTAATTTTAGATACTCTACCGTGACAACTCATGAGGAGTTAATCAATCGGGTTGAGGAAATTATTTCTAACAATAATCTCGACTATCAGATTGAATGGAATCACTCGGGTTATCCATTCCTCACTGAAAAAGGACAATTGGTTTCTGCTTGTTCTAATGCAATCCAAAAAATAAAAAAATACAAACCAACACTTTCTACCTCTGGTGGAACATCTGACGGACGATTTATTGCTCCAATGCTTAATTCAGAAGTAGTTGAGTTGGGTCCAATCAACTCAACTATTCATAAAATTGATGAGCATGTATCGGTTGACGACTTAGATAGGTTATCTGAAATTTACTATGAGATTCTTGTCGAGTTATTAACTTGATTAATGCGTTTTGATATCATTACAATCTTCCCTGAAATGTTTTCAGCTATTAGAGATGAAGGAGTAATAGCGCGAGGAATTAAAGATTCTCTTTTATCAATTCATACATGGCAATTAAGAGACTTTACGAAGAATAAATATAGAAATGTTGATGATCGACCTTATGGTGGAGGACCAGGTATGGTAATGCAGGTCCAACCCATTAGAGACTGTATAGGTGCCATCAAAAAGGAAATTCCCAATACTCGAGTTATCTATCTTTCTCCCCAAGGAAGAAAATTAGATCAAAGTCTTATCTCTGAATTGCTTCAATATGAAAACATCACTTTATTGTGCGGTCGGTATGAGGGAATTGACCAAAGAATCATTGATCATGATGTAGATATGGAAGTCTCGATTGGAGATTATGTGATTAGTGGAGGAGAGTTAGCCGCTATGGTTTTAATTGATTCAATGGGGCGTCAAGTGAAAGGTGTTTTAGGAAACTCTGAATCGACTCAAGATTCCTTTTTTGATGGTCATCTTGAATATCCTCAGTATTCAAGACCAGAAGAAATTGATGGGCAAAAGGTACCTGATGTGCTTCTTAGTGGTCATCAAAAAAATATTGATACCTGGAGAGAAGAGCAATCAAAGCTCAACACTTCCTCCAAGAGAAAAGATCTATTGAATAAAACCGAACTTGATTAATAATCAATAGTTTTCTATAATTACACAACTTCTGTAACGATGCAGAATTTATTCAATAAGCATTGCAGCTTCATGTCCCAAGATGGGTAAATATTAATATAGATTTAAGCAATCTATTAAATGAGGATTAACTATGAAGTTTGTTACAGCAATACTTAGACCACACATTCTTGATGATGTTAGAGAGGCTCTTTCCGAAGTTGGAGTATCTGGAATAACTGTCACAGAAGTAAAGGGTTTTGGTCGACAAAAAGGACATACCGAGCTCTATCGTGGCGCCGAATATCAAATTGATTTTCTACCCAAAATTAAGTTAGAAATAGCAATATCCAGTGATCAACTGGATTCAGTTATCAGTGCAATTAGCAGTGTTGCCAGTTCTGGAAAGGTTGGAGACGGAAAAGTTTTCGTCACCAACCTAGAAAAAGTTGTTCGTATTAGAACTGGTGAAACCGATCAAGACGCACTTTAATCCAGGAGAAATTCAATGAAAAAATTATTAGCTTTATTGGCTTTAATGCC
>VMDI01000084.1 GCA_008080915.1 Gammaproteobacteria bacterium
GCCATGACTGCAAGCAGAACTTGAGCAGTACAGATATTACTGGTCGCTTTGTCTCGCCTAATGTGCTGTTCTCTTGTTTGAAGTGACATTCTAAAAGCGCGATTACCAGCTTGATCTTGACTAACCCCAATAATTCTTCCTGGAATGAGTCGTTTGTGCTCATCAAGCGTCGATAAAAATGCTGCGTGCGGTCCACCATAACCTAAAGGAACCCCGAAGCGTTGGCTGTTTCCTATCACTATATCTGCACCCATCTCTCTCGGCGTTTCGATAAGTGTTAATGCCATTAAATCAGAGGCAAAGATACAGACAACATCTTGATCTTTAGCTTTTTGGGTGATGCTTCTGAAATCTTCGATTGATCCATTTGATCCTGGGTAGTGAAAAAAAGCTCCAAAGCAATCTTCAAAAGATTCATTGGAAAGATCAGTTAAGACAATTTCAATATCTAAAGGGATAGCTCTAGTAGTGAGTACTGATAAAGTTTGTGGGTGGCTATTAAGATCGACTATAAATTTATTTGATTTACTTTTCTTATTCGCTCTTCTTGCCATCATCATTGCTTCTGCTGCTGCAGTAGGTTCATCAAGAAGAGAGGCATTAGAAATATCCATCCCAGTAAGATCAGTCACCATCTGTTGATAATTTATCAACATTTCAAGCCTTCCTTGAGCAATCTCCGCTTGATAAGGGGTATAGGCTGTGTACCAGCCAGGATTTTCAAAGATGTTCCTTTGAATCACAGCAGGAGTTATCGTGTCATAGTAGCCTTGACCAATGAAGTTAACAGCTAATTTATTTTCTTTGGCATATGTTTGCGCTAACTTAAAAACTTCAGCTTCACTTAAACCCTCAGGAAGGTTCATTCTATTGCCAAAATAAATAGATTCAGGAACTGTTTTTTTAACTGCTTCCTCTAATGATGCACAACCCAAAACACTCAACATGTTTTTTATGTCATTCTCTGAAGGTCCTATATGTCTTTGCTGAAATTCTTTATTCATTGATCAATTTATATCTATTTTGCTAATTTAACATTCAAAAACTAAAAATCTCCCTTGGGATAATGTGCCTAACCAGGTGGCCAGGTCATTTGTCTCCCACCAAGACAATGAAGGTGAATATGGTAAACAGTTTGTGCGCCATCATCGTTGCAATTCATCGTGACACGATAACCATTTTCTGCAAAGCCCATATCCTTGGCAATTTTAGAAGCAGCCAGTGATAGCTTGCCTACCAAAGTTGGATCATCAGCCTCATTCAGAGTAGAGATATGTTTTTTTGGAATAACTAAAAAATGATGAGGAGCGACTTTATTGATATCATGAAATGCATAAACGTCTTCGTCCTCATAAATCTTTTCAGAAGGAATTTCCCCTTTGATAATCTTACAAAATAAACAGTCGCTCATTTAACCCCCATCATAAAAATCTTATCGATATTGTCTGCAATACCACCAACCAAAAAACCTTTTCGCCCAATGCATCAGCCTTGTTTTTGGGAAGATAGTGCTACCAGCCATATTCCTAGAAATATAAATACCCTGGTTATTTGAATCAACAATACACATTAACTCTACTTTAAAAGTATGCGATGGCTTAATACCATTGAGACTGTCAATCGCATTTTTTGCAGCTGCCTCCGCCTGAAGATCAGCCATATGAGCCTGCTTGGGCATCCACTCTGGTCCAGGAAAGGATCCTGAATCACCGACAACAAAAACATTATTACTATCTTCCACTTGACAGAACTTGTTGGCTCTCAAAAGTCCTCCTGGACTTCTTGGCAAATCTGTATTGTCAAACCACTCATTACCAGTCATGCCCGGCATGAATAAAATCATATCCGCATCAATTGAGCCGCCTTCTGTGATAACTTTATTAGTTTCAAAATTCTTGATCTTGTAGCCAAGATGTGTATGAATACCTCTTGAGGTCATTTCTTTAAGAATACCTTGGACTGCTTTTTCACCAAGTCTAGCCCCAGGCTGTTTAGCAGGAGTAAAGAAAGTAATTTCAAACTTGTCTCTTCGTTTTTCTTTTCTTAACTGTGTATCCAAACCAAATAAAAACTCAAACATTGGGCCACCCCTCATTGCACTTGGTTCATTTGGATTACCAGAAAAGCCAATGGCAATTTTTCCACCCTTCATTTGTTTCAATTGGTCTCGAACTTTAACTAAACCAGGCAGGCCCTCACAAGGAGTGATCGAGTTTTCAATACCTGGTAATTTTTTTATAAAGCGACCTCCAGAAGCAATAATCAGCGCATCATTTTTAATAATCTTTTCACCAACCAATACCGATCTTCCCTCATCATATAATCCGGTGACTTCCCCCTCGATAAATTGAATGTTTTTACGAGAGAAAAAATTATCTAAAGGGATTCTTAATTGAGATTCATTAACTTTATTAGAAGGAACCCAAATCAAACTTGGCCAATAAAAGAACTCAGCCTTGGGAGCTATTAAAGTTATCTCAACATCTTTGTCTATTTTTCTCAGAGTTTTAGCAGCGGTTAGACCACCAAAACCAGATCCGATAATGGTTATTTTTTTCATAAATTAGGTATCAGAAGTATCGATAAATTTCTGTTGAAATCTATTGATATATTATCGACTAAATTGATTCTTTAGTCAAAATTAAATCTTCTAAAAATGATCAAATATTACTTGAAATTCCATTATTCTTTGAGGGTCTTTTTAAAGAAAATTTAGACCCTTAATTGCCTATCTATATAATGAATGAATTTGACTTTGAGAGAAGAAATGTTAGATAGTAATTCGCTTGATACAATTTTTAGAACCGCTAGAAGCCAGAATGGCTGGCTAGATCGTGAAGTTTCTGATGAACAAATACATGAAATTTATGAGCTGATGAAATTTGGTCCCACAGCTGCAAATAACTGTCCAGCGAGAATCACTTTTCTAAAATCTGAAGATTCAAAAAATAGACTTAAGCCTCACCTAGATGAGGGAAATATTGAAAAAACAATGAGTGCTCCAGTGGTTGCCATTATCGGCTATGACACTGAATTTTATGAAAAACTCCCTTACCTATTCCCTCACACAGATGCTAGAAGCTGGTTTGCTGGAAAGCCCGAAAAAATTGTTGCTTCTGGATCTATGAATGCAACTCTTCAAGCAGCATATTTTATGATTGCGACTAGATCTATGGGCTTAGACTGCGGTCCAATGGGTGGCTTTAATAACGAGGGTGTTGACAACGAATTTTTCTCCGATGGAAAGACTAAGACCCTTTTAATTTGTGGTATTGGATATGGAGACGAATCCAAGGTATTTCCTCGTTCACCCAGACTTGATTTTTCAGAAGCCTGTCAGGTAATCTAATCTAATTTAAATTCCCTGGATTGTTTCGTTTTTGAGTTGTACAGAACAACCCCACCACTCTGAGTGTAGATATTTGTTACAGCCGAGATAACAACTTGATGAGTTACCATTAATGTGATCTTATCATCAGGTAGATTATTCATTTTTTGATAAAGTTGATTCAACGTTTTGTCTCTATCAGCATGCTCTTCAAAAAATGAATTAAGTCCGGAGAACTCTTCCCACTTACCAATATTTAAATTTTCTGCAGTATCTTTACATCTACACCATTGACTAGATAGAATATCTGAGAATTGAACATTGCTCTTTCTAAAAAATATTCCAATTTGTCTAGCCTGATCTATCCCTGTAGCCGATAAGTTTCTTTGAGTAGAACAGTCATTAATGGAAAAATTATCTGGATCTCCATAACCTGG
>VMDI01000038.1 GCA_008080915.1 Gammaproteobacteria bacterium
TATAAGAAATCCTTTAACCAGAATAATGATGTACTTGTTCTCAATCCAAATACGGAATTTTTTAGACACTTTAACCCTGAACCTCAAAAATAATAAAGTTAAGTGAGTTCTTGGATTTTGCCAGAGGGTATTAGTGACCTAACAGGAGATAGTGCATTATTAGTTGAAAATAATAGGCGATCTCTTTTGGACCTCTATAAGTCTTTGGGGTATGAATTCGTTATTCCGCCAATTATTGAAAACATCGAATCGCTTTTGTTGACCTCAAAGGAGGTTGATAAAAAAACTTTTAAGTTTCTTGATCCTACTTCAGGTGATTTAATTGCAGTACATTCAGATATCACACCTCAAATTGCTCGTATTGATGCAATGAGGTCAACTGATGAAGTTGAGAAATATTGTTATGTCAATTCAATCGTGCAGACACAGGTCGATGACTTTTATGCATCAAGATCACCGATACAAGTTGGTGCAGAACTTTATGGAGATAATTCCTACAAAGCTGATATTGAGATTATTGACTTAATGCTCAAGTCACTGGAATCAATAAAATTAAATAATCTAATCGTCAATATTGGCAATGTTAAGATCTTTAATTTATTAGCCAAGAAGGTTAATTTAGATGAAGATGATTTAAAACAACTGTCTTTAATTTTTGTAAGAAGATCAAAACCTGATCTTGCAGATTTTATAAAACAATCTTCTAAAGATTTGAGTCTCTTCTCAACTTTGATAAACCTTGAAGGGGATAGCTCAGTTCTCACTTTGGCAATAGAATATTTCAAAGATGATAAAGATATTATTAATTGCATCAAAGAAATCCAAGAGATTGGAAAATATTTCGAAGATAAGGACTATAAGGTGATGTATGACCTTGCTGAGTTAAAAACTTACGGATATCACACTGGACTGATTTTTTCTGTCTTCAATGATACTTTTAAGAAAGTAATAGCTAATGGTGGTCGATATAATGGCATCGGAAAAGTTTTTGGTATGGAAAGACCTGCAACAGGTTTTTCTTTTGATTTAAAGTATTTATCTCAGGTGTAACTTAGAGTTATTCATTATTAGGATTTAGTATGTCAAAAAATGTTGTGATTATTGGCACCCAGTGGGGCGATGAAGGAAAAGGCAAGGTTGTTGATTTGATTACCGATAAGGCCAAATGTGTAGTCAGATTTCAGGGTGGCCATAACGCTGGACATACACTAGTGATTAACGGTAAGAAGACTGTTCTTCATCTTATTCCTTCTGGCATTCTTAGAGACAATGTGCAATGCATGATCGGACATGGCGTAGTTCTTTCTCTGCCTGCACTTATGAAGGAGATGAGAGAACTAGAAGATGCTGGAGTAAATGCGAAAGATAGACTTAAAATATCTCACGGTTGCCCACTCATTCTTCCACATCATATTGCTCTAGATTCTGCTAGAGAGATCAAAAGGGGGAAATCAGCGATTGGAACAACGGGTAATGGAATTGGCCCAGCATATGAAGATAAAGTGGCTAGAAGAGGTCTCAAGGTTGCGGATCTTCTCGATGAGAGACTTTTTGCTGAAAAGTTGCGAGAGGTGATGGATTATCATAATTTTGCCTTGAAGCTTTATTACAATCACAAAGAGGCTAACTTTCAGGAGACCTTTGATGAGGCGATGATGCAAGCTGAAGTTGTCCGCCCAATGATCTGTGATGTGACGGCTGAAATCCATAATATGATTGCAAATAACGAAAATATTCTATTTGAAGGTGCTCAAGGGGCGCTTTTAGATATTGATCAGGGTACATATCCTTTTGTTACCTCGTCAAACACTACTTCTGGTGGAGCAGTTACCGGCTCTGGTGCAGGGGTACTAGATATGGATGAGGTTGTTGGTATTGTTAAGGCATACACAACTCGTGTAGGAGGAGGTCCATTTCCTACCGAATTGATTTATGATATGGCTACTGATACTGGCGATGCAATTGGCAAGGAACTGGGTACAGTTGGTCATGAATTTGGAGCCACAACAGGAAGACAAAGAAGATGTGGTTGGTTAGATATCGTTACATTAAAGCGTTCATTAAAACTAAATTCAGTCTCAAGTATTTGTCTTACTAAGCTTGATGTTCTTGACAATATTGATACTATTAAAATCTGTATTGCTTATGAACTCGATGGCACTCAAACAATTAATCCTCCATTTACCTCTGAGGGCTATGAGAGAGCTAAACCAGTTTATATAGAAATGCCTGGGTGGAAAACATCTACTATTGGCACCAAATCTTATGATGCGCTTCCAAAAAATGCACAAGATTACATTAAGAAGATTGAGGAGTTAACTGAGGTTTCAATTGACATCATATCTACTGGACCAGATCGTGATGAAACTTTGGTTCTTAAACATCCATTTAATTAATGACTGATCCCTTTTTTGATAGAGAAGCTGAAAAATACGAAAATCCTATCCCGTCTAGAGAATATATTCTCGACCTAATCAGTAAGCGTCCCAGATCAAAACACCAGTTATTTGATCTTTTTGACATTGAAGATCATTCTAAGAAGGCACTTGCTAATCGATTGAGAGCGATGGTCAGAGACAAACAACTGTCATGCAACAAAAAAGGCATATATAAGATTTTTTCAGATTTAGGTTTATATACTGGAACGGTTATAGCAAATCCTAAAGGTTTTGGTTTTATTGCACTCGATAAAGGTGGAAAGGATCTAAGACTTTCTTCAAAGCAGATGCAGCTTGTTTTTCATGGTGATAGAGTCAATGCAAGACTATTGAACAAACAAGGGGATGCAGAAATTGTAAAAGTCTTAGAGACGGTTAAATCAGTTGTCGGCAGATTAGAGATTGAGGATGGCGAGGCGACAGTTATAGTTGATGATAAACGAATCAAACATAGAATTAGTATTCCAAATATCACCCAAGAACACTCTCAGGACCAAATTGTTTTAGTATCCCTCATAAAATCACCTACGTTTGAAAGCCTTGCCATTGGGGAGATCATCGATACTCTTGGGCAATATATGGATGAGGGGGTAGAAACTGACTCTGCTATTGTAAGACACTCCATTCCAGTGGAGTTTTCAAATAAAACCGAACAAGAGTTGAAAAATATTCCTGATGAGGTGAATTCTAAACAAAAGAAAGACAGAGAGGATTTAACGAAGACCCCATTAATCACAATAGACGGCGAAGACTCAAGAGATTTTGATGATGCCGTTTTTGCCGAACCAGTAAGTAGTGGTTGGAGATTAGTTGTCTCCATTGCTGATGTAGCAAGCTATGTCAAAGAAGAATCGGGTCTTGATCGAGACGCTTTAGAGAGAGGAAACTCAGTTTATTTCCCTCATCGAGTGATTCCGATGTTGCCTGAAAAACTATCTAATGGGCTATGTTCGCTTAACCCTAATGTCGATAGGCTTTGTTTGTCATGTGAGATCTTTATTGATTATGAAGGCAATCTCATGAATTATCGTTTTTTCCCTGCTGTCATGCATTCGCATGCGAGATTGACTTATACTGAAGTTGGAAAAATACTTGATGGGGACCATGAACTAGAAAAGAAATATCAGCATGTTATTGAAAATATTAGATCTCTTCATGGTCTATACAAAACCTTGAGAATTTCACGAACTAAGCGTGGTGTTATGGATTTTGATCGTATAGAGTCACAAATGATTTTTAATGACAATGGAAAAATTGATAACATTCTTCCAAGAGAAAG
>VMDI01000021.1 GCA_008080915.1 Gammaproteobacteria bacterium
GTGAAATTTCTTTTGAGGACTCAATTAATTTGTCAATCTGCTCATCCTCAATTCTTGACATTAATGGTTTAAATTTATTAATCTCATGCTTGGTTAGAGGAGTTTCAATTAAATTCCAAGAAAGATCTTTAAGATTAAGAAAATCTCTCGCTTTTTCTGCCATATCAGGAAGAACAGGTGATAAATAAGTCATTAAAACTCTGAAAAAATTCAAAGACATAGAGGCAACATCATGTACCTCATTTTCTTTGCCTTCTTCCTTAACCATTTGCCAGGGTTTCTTATCATCAATGTATTGATTAGCTTTGTCTGCAAGTTTCATGATTTCTCGCATTGCCTGACCAAATTCTCTATTTTCATAATATTTAGAAATAGTCGAACCAGCATTGATAAACTCATCATAAAGTTCAGTTTCAGAAACATATGCTGATAACTTTTTATTGAATTTTTTAACAATAAAACCCGCAGAGCGAGAAGCGATATTAACCACCTTGCCAACCAAATCAGAATTCACTCTAAATTTAAAGTCTTCAAGGCTTAAATCAATATCATCAATACGAGATGACAACTTGTAAGCATAGTAATATCTTAGATATTCAGGATTAAGGTAGTTCAAATAATTCCTTGCTTGGATAAAAGTACCTCTGGATTTACTCATTTTTTGACCATTGACTGTCAAAAAACCATGAGCATATACAGCACTCGGGGTTCTAAAACCTGACCCCATTAGCATTGCTGGAAAAAATAATGCATGAAAATAAATAATATCTTTTCCAATGAAATGATACATTTCTGTTTCTGAATCAGTGTTTAGGTACTCATCAAAATTTACTCCAGATTCATTACAGTATTTTTTGAAACTACCTAAATATCCAATTGGAGCATCAAGCCAAACGTAGAAATACTTATTTTCGGTTCCTGGTATCTTGAAGCCAAAATACGGCTCATCACGTGAAATATCCCATTGCTGAAGACCTTGATTGAACCATTCAAGGAGTTTGTTACTGGTTTCTTCTTGCAAATGCCCTGCAGAAGTCCAAGATTTGAGATCTTTTTCAAATTTTGGTAAATCAAAAAAGTAGTGCTCAGAATCCTTTGTAATGGGCTCCACTCCAGAGACTACAGATCTTGGATTCTTCAACTCTGTTGGTGAATATGTAGCACCACAAGACTCACAATTATCACCATACTGATCTTCAGCGCCACATTTAGGACATTCGCCCTTAATGAAGCGATCAGGTAAGAACATTTTCTTTACAGGGTCAAATGCTTGAGATATAGTCTTTTTAGAGATAAATCCTTTTGTATTTAATTGATTATAAATGTACTCAGAAATCTCTCTATTTTCTTCACTATGGGTAGAGTGATACTGACTGAAGCCAATGTAGAAATCCTTAAAATCTTTTTGGTGTCTTTCGCTAACAGAACCAATTAACTCCTCTGGAGTGATGCCTAATTCATCAGCTTTTAACATGATGGGTGTGCCATGCGCATCATCTGCACAAACGTAATGACATTCGTTACCAATGGCTTTTTGAAATCTCACCCAAATATCTGTTTGGATATACTCTAAAAGATGTCCCAGGTGAATTTCACCATTAGCATATGGAAGAGCTGAAGTTACTAAAATCTTTCTTTTAGTCATTAAAAAATAGTCCAAAAAACCCAATATTTTTGGGTGGTTCGATAATCGAATCAGATAAAATGTCACATTTTACTTAAACGAACTCATTTTATATGCCAGATTTGACACAAGATCATATTGAAAAAGCTTTATCTAAGGTTATTGATATTCATACTAACCAGGATATTGTCACATCTAAATCAATTAATTCAATTGAGGTCAATGGTAGCGATGTTAATGTTGTTATCGAACTTAATTATCCTGCTCAAAGTTATCATCAAACATTAATTGATTCAATAAAAGATACCTTGAGTTCTGCCGGCGCTTCTTCCTCAAATGTTGAAATTAAAACTAAAATTGCTAAATATTCAACTCAAAAAGGAGTGGATACACTTCCTGAAGTAAAAAATATCATTGCTGTTGCATCAGGTAAGGGTGGTGTTGGTAAATCTACCACGTCAGTTAACTTGGCGCTTGCTCTTCAAGCTGAGGGTGCTAAAGTTGCCCTACTTGATGCTGATATATACGGCCCCTCACAACCAAGAATGCTTGGTGTTAAAGATGCAAAACCTGATACTACTGGCGAGGGAAAGTTGCTTCCAATATTAGGTCATGGAATGCAAACTATGTCAATTGGGTTTTTAGTGGATGAGGACTCTCCAATGATTTGGCGTGGTCCTATGGTTACTCAAGCATTAGAGCAAATGCTAAGAGATACTTTATGGAGAGGTGTGGATTATATGGTCATTGATCTACCCCCTGGAACGGGTGATACCCAATTAACATTGTCACAAAAAATTCCTGTTAGCGGCTCTGTGGTTGTGACCACCCCTCAAGATATTGCCCTCATTGATGCTAAAAAAGGTCTAAAAATGTTTGAGAAGGTAAATATACCAATTCTGGGAATCGTTGAAAATATGTCGCTTCATATCTGCTCTAACTGTGGCCATGAAGAAGCAATATTTGGCCAAGGTGGTGGTGATTCAATGGCGAAAGATGCTGGTGTTAACTTCCTTGGAGCGCTTCCATTAGAAATGAATATCAGAACTGATGTGGATGAAGGAACTCCAACGGTAGTTAAAGATCCAAATGGTAGAACCTCAGAGATTTATAAAGAAATTGCCAGAAAAGTTGCTGCTCAATTAACTCTTCAGGATAAAGCTATCGGCGCATTTCCAAGTATTACTATTGAATAAAACAACCTATGAGTAATTTCATAGAGCGTTTCAATGGGAGGTTTAATGGAATCATGAACCTCGAAGAATGCTATGAATTTTTTAATAGTTTGAAATCTAATCCTTGTGATTGGTATTTTTACGATACTGACGAATCCCCTTATTTGGAAACATTAAGTAAAGAATCTTTCATACTAACGATTGAAGAGATAAAAAATATCATCAAAACTGATCACAGTGAAAGCTTTTGCGGTTTAGTTTATGTAGATGATCTAAACAATCCAGAATTTTTTAAAATTTTTCACCCTAAAAACATGGGAAAAACTTGCGGAGGAAGCGATAACCCACCTCTTCCTAGATGGGTTTTCTCGAAAACTCTTCCCGAAAGTCTTGAAATAAAACAAGAAGAAGCGGGTTTTCTAAATAGGCTTTTTAAATTATAAATTTAATGATTTTCTGACACCTGATTAA
>VMDI01000089.1 GCA_008080915.1 Gammaproteobacteria bacterium
GTGATAATATTTTTGATCTATTCTCAAAGTTCTACCAAGGTAAAGTTGCTACAGTTGATCTAACATTAATCCCAGGTCAGTCTATCCATAATTTTTTTGCTGATCTAACAACTCTGGATAGTGTCGAAGGCAAAATGGATCTTAAAGAGGTTATGAGTAATTTAAACGCTTTGTATCCTTATGAGGGTTGGTTTTGGCCAGAAACCTATCAGTTTAACTATGGTGTAAGTAGACTAGATGTCATGAAAAGATTCCATCAAAAAATGCTTAAGGAGTTGAATACTAGATGGTCTAAAAGAGACAAAAAAATCCCCCTTGAAAATCCTTATGAAGCTTTAGTTCTTGCTTCTCTCATAGAAATGGAGTCTTCTCAAAAAGAAGAAAGAAAAATAATTGCTGGGGTTTTCTATAATCGGTTAAATGCTAATATGAGACTGCAGACAGACCCTACAGTCATTTATGCCATGGGAGATAAATACACCGGCAAGCTTACTAGAGAAAATCTCAAGATTGATAGCCCTTACAATACCTATAAATATAAAGGACTTCCTCCTGGAGCAATATCAACAGTTAGTGCTTCTTCACTAAATGCTGCTCTTCATCCCATGACGACAGATGCTTATTATTTTGTTTCAAAGAAAGATGGTTCTCATGCATTCTCTAAAACTTATAAAGAGCATCAAAAAAATATAGATAAGTATCTAAAATAACAATATGAGTCGAGGAAAGTTTATCACCATTGATGGCCTGGAAGGTGCTGGCAAAAGTACGCAAATTGATTTTATAAAAAAGTATCTTTCTGACAGAAATCGAGATGTTTTTCTTACCAGGGAGCCTGGAGGTACAGATCTTGGTGAACGATTAAGAGCACTTCTTTTGGATAAGAATATCGATGCAATGAATCCAGATACTGAGTTATTGTTGATGTTTGCAGCTAGAAATGAGCATGTTAAAAAAGTTATTGTGCCAAAACTGGAGCAAGGAGTCTGGGTCATTAGTGATCGCTTTACAGATGCTTCATATGCCTATCAAGGTGGAGGAAGAGGAATTCCATTAGAAAGAATTGGAGAATTGGAACAGTGGACTTTGCAAGACTTTGTGCCCGATATGACTTTTTTACTTGATCTTGATGTGGAGCTTGGATTATCAAGAGTTGAACAAAGGGGTGAGAAAGATAGATTTGAAGAGGAACATAAAGATTTCTTTAACAAGGTTCGAGAAATATTTTCAAATCGAGCTTCAAAATATCCAGAAAGAATAAAACTGATAGATGCCTCTAAGAATATAGACGAAACTTCTTCTCAAATTAAAAAGATTCTAGATCTGCTGTGATATATCCCTGGCATCAAAAACCTTTTGAGGTAGTTAATAAAATGATCCAGCAAGATCACTTACCTCATGCACTCATGATTACTGGAAGTGAGGGGATGGGTAAGTTTGAGTTCGCTATGCAATTAATTGAGAAATTGACAGGATATCAAGATCTCAATGTTAAAGATAATGCTAAATTAGATCTAGAGCAGCCGACCTTGCTTAGAAGGTCTTTCTATCAAAACTTAATTTATTGTCGAGACTCTGAAATCAATGAAGAAACTATGAAAGTTTCTAATGAAATCAGAATTAAACAGGTGAGAGCTTTTTGTAATGCTCTTAATAAAACTGCAGATGATTTGCAAATTGGATTGATGTTCTATGCCGATAAGATGAATATCTCTGCAGCAAACAGTCTATTAAAAACTCTTGAGGAGCCAAGAAAGAACACATTGATTATATTACTGGTTCATGAGCCAAAAAAACTTCCAATCACTATCCGTTCTAGATGTCAGAATATACATATTCCACCATCTTTTGATGAGGCAACGATTAATTGGATCAAAGAAAAACTACCTATTCAGCAGCAACAAGATTTTGATATTGGGCAATTACTGCATAATGCCAATGGGGTTCCATTTAATGTTGTTGATGATCTTAACGGAAATGAATTTCTTGAATATCAAAAGAGACAAAACTATCTACTAAGTTTGGCTTCCCATCCTCAAAAATACTCCAAAAAGAATGAATTTGAGGGAGATGAAAAAGGTCTTCTAAAATGTCTCACGAATCTAGTCATTGAGGCAATAAAAATTAAACAACTGAATAGGGCAACTGGACTAGTAGAGTTGAATGAAATTGCAAATCAAGCCAAGTTAGATTTTCTTTATAAATTCCTGGATGACCTAAATCACTCTTCAAGACTACTTAACACATCGATTAACATAAAATTATTACTGGATAATGTCTTAATTGTGTGGTCTCATATATCGCATTTAAAAAGATACCCAATAATAATTGATAGGAATTAGGAGAATAAATGAGTCAATCCGATAAGCTTTTTGCAGAGGCGAAGAAATATATTCCTGGTGGAGTTAACTCACCAGTAAGGGCATTTAACGGTGTTGGAGGCAATCCTGTTTTTTTTAAAAAAGGTGAAGGTGCTTATTTATTTGATGCAGATGATAAAAAATACATAGATTATGTCGGTTCCTGGGGTCCAATGATCCTTGGGCATGCAAATAATCAAGTAATCAATGCAGTAAAAGCAAGACTTGATAAGGGTTTAGGTTATGGCGCCCCTACTGAATTAGAAACTGAGGTTGCTAAAAAAGTTTGCGAACTAGTTCCTTCTATTGAGTTAGTAAGAATGGTTAGCTCTGGCACAGAGGCCACTATGAGTGCTATCAGACTTGCTAGAGGTTATACCGGTAGAGATAAAATTATTAAATTTGAGGGCTGTTATCATGGTCACTCAGATTCCCTCCTAGTTAAAGCTGGCTCAGGAGCTCTAACATTGGGTGTGCCAACCTCTCCAGGTGTACCCGCTTCTCTTGCAGAGCACACACTGACTTTAGAATACAATAATATTGATCAAGTTAGAGAAGTTCTTCAAGAGGTAGGAGAAGAGGTTGCTTGTATCATTATTGAGCCTATCGCAGGCAATATGAATTGCATTCTACCTGTCAATGATTTTCTAAAAAACCTCAGAGAGCTTTGTGATCAGTATGGTGTTGTATTGATTTTTGATGAGGTGATGACAGGATTTAGAGTTGCACTTGGCGGCGCTCAAGAGATTTATGGCGTAAAACCTGATTTGACAACCCTTGGTAAGATCATTGGTGGCGGTTTGCCTGTTGGTGCTTTTGGAGGAAAAAAAGAGATCATGGAATATATTGCACCCCTAGGTCCAGTCTATCAAGC
>VMDI01000073.1 GCA_008080915.1 Gammaproteobacteria bacterium
ATTTCATGTGATGTGCTCAAAGGGGACTTACATCAGATCATTGGTTGAGGATGTTGCCAAAAAAATAGACAGTGTCGCACATATTCAAGAATTAAGACGAACTCACTTTGCCTGGTTTAAAGAAGCTGATATGTTCAGTTTGGAAAATATTGAAAATGATAATAACAAGACAATTGAAGATAAGTTATTGCCCTCTGATGAAGTCTTAAAAGAATATGATTCGGTCTACCTAGATAAAGACTCTGCGAATGATATAAAATATGGAAGACGAGTAAGTTTTGACTCAATCCCGTCTACCAAGATCGTCAGAATTTATGATGAGAAAGATGAGCTCCTTGCCATTGGCGAGGTAGTTGAAGAAGAGAATTATTTGCAACCCAAAAGAGTATTTATTAAAGATTGATCATGAAGAAAGAAGCATTAGTCGGTTACTATTTTGACGACAACTTAATGAGAAGCGTTAAGGGCGATAAAAGTCTTCGGGATAGTGTCTACAATAGGGAAAGATCATTCAATAATGTGGATGAAAATATTGATGCGTTGATGGGCGTTGTCAAGTATCTTCTGAAGTCAACGGGCATCTTTCGCATCGTGATTGGATTTAATAATGGCGAAGTCAAAACTTCCTCAGTCTTTGATCCTTTCAATGTTGAAATTCACTTGGTTGAAGATTTAATCTCTGAGGATTATGTCTTTCATCATTTTGGAAGAATTGACATAGAAGAAAAATCTGAACTCATCAAACGCTTCTACAAGATGCTAGAAAATGACAAGGCATTTAATTTTTTGTCTGAGGAGTGGCAAAATGCATTTCACTCCAGGAATCAGTTCATGAAACAACTGACCAATGAAGAGGAGTTGGATTTTATTGTTGAGAACTTACCCAAGCTGAGAAGTTTGGATGGTTATTATCTGCGATCAGCAGTCATTAATCTTTTCAACTCAACCATTGCGATGTCATTTAACTGTGATGGTACCCAGATTATGTCGCATAAAAAATTCAAAGAATTTATCAATGAATACATTTAACTAATTATGAAAATTTTGATTATCGGCTCTGGAGGAAGAGAGCATGCTTTAGCATGGAAGTGCGCAAGTTCAAAGAAAACTGAAAAAGTTTATGTTGCTCCAGGCAATGCCGGAACTGCATTAGAGGATAAGGTTGAAAATATTAATATTGCCTACAATGACATTGAGGGTCTTCTAAGTTTTGCTTTAAATAATGAAATTGATCTTACTATCGTTGGACCAGAAGAACCCTTAGTCAAAGGTGTCGTTGATACATTCGAAGAAAACAACTTAAGAATTTTTGGCCCCTCTAAAGCTGCATCCCAGCTTGAAGGCTCAAAGTCTTTTTGCAAGGACTTCCTTGAAAAATATCAAATCCCTACTGCAGGCTACAAGACATTCACTGACCCTGAATTGGCTTGTCGTTATCTCCAAGATCAAAAATTTCCAATTGTGATCAAAGCTGATGGCTTAGCTGCTGGAAAAGGTGTCATCATTGCTGAGACACTTGAGCATGCTGAGAGAACAGTCAAAGATATGCTCGAAGATAATCAATTTGGTGATGCAGGTTCCAGGGTGGTGATAGAGGATTTTCTCGAAGGAGAAGAAGCCAGTTTTATTGTGATGGTTGATGGTGAAAATATTCTTCCAATGGCCACATCTCAAGACCATAAGGCTAGAGATAATGGCGACCAAGGTCCCAATACTGGAGGTATGGGCGCCTACTCACCAGCACCGGTAGTGACTGATGAGATATACCAGAGAGTAATGAGAGAAGTCATTGAGCCAACGGTCAAGGGTATGAAGGCAGATGGCAATACTTACAAAGGTTTTTTATACGCTGGACTCATGATTGCAAAAGATGGCTCTATCAAAGTTTTGGAATACAACTGCAGATTTGGAGATCCTGAAACACAACCAATCATGATGAGACTTAAGAGTAATCTGCCTGAATTATGTTCAATGGCAGTCGATGGTCTTTTGGATCAAGCAGAAATTGAATGGGACAATAGAGCCTCTTTAGGAGTGGTGCTTGCTGCTGATGGATATCCTGGAAGTTATCACTCTGGAGAAATTATCGGTCTTCCGAAGGACAGTCAAGATTCAAAAGTTTTTCATGCTGGCACTAAGAGTGATGGTGGCAAGGTACTTTCCAACGGGGGTAGGGTTTTGTGTGCAACCTCTCTAGGGGAATCGATTCAAGATGCACAGAAAAACGCCTATAAACTTCTCTCTCAGATTGATTGGGCAGGCTCTTATTACAGAACAGATATTGGATTCAAAGCAATTAGTTGAGTGTAATTATTGGAATCGATGAAGCAGGAAGAGGTCCATTGGCTGGTCCCGTAGTTGCTGCTGCAGTCTATATTCCTGAAAAATTTGATACATCCGGAATCAAGGACTCTAAGAAAATCTCTCCTAAAAAACGCGAGGATCTTTTTTTAAGAATCATAGGTGAATGTCAAGTGGGTATAGGCACGATTGCACCTGAAGAGATAGATAATTTAAATATCTTACAGGCAACTATGTTGGCAATGAGATTCGCATCTGAAGATCTTTCAATTCAGTTTGACAAAGCCCTTGTTGATGGAAACCGATGTCCTGAAATTCGAAATTGCGAGAGCATCATCAAAGGCGATGATAAATTTGTTCAAATATCTGCCGCCTCAATTATTGCTAAAGTAACCAGAGACAGGGTTATGATGGAACTTGCTGAGAAATATCCAGCTTATGGTTTTGAACATCATAAAGGATATGGAACAAAGGCTCATTTGATGGCATTAGAGACTCATGGTCCCATTAAGGGAGTTCACAGGTTTAGTTTTGCGCCAATAAGAGCTTCTTAACTAAAAAGGCGTTCCTTCAGGACTGCCAAGCTCCTTAAGTTGTCTTAATAGATCTTGTCTTTTAGCTTCTCTCTCTTTTTCTGATAGAGCGCGATTTTTTTCAGCTAACTCTCTGGCTTCTCTTTCTTTCTCTCTATTAATCTCTGCCAGAGGTCTGGCATCGAGATAATTAAAGTGTTTAACTATTGTGTTAACTCCATTCGCTTTAGAAGCCGCTTTCACTGCCCCATCACCTTCACGTTTAGTGACATCACCCATTAGATAGACATTTGCATTTTCTGTCATAACTCTAACGTGGACAGGGTTAACCACTTCTTGATTAAGTAAACTCGCCTCAAC
>VMDI01000083.1 GCA_008080915.1 Gammaproteobacteria bacterium
ATTAGTATTGAATCTATCTGGGCGGCATTATCAAGTATTAAAACATCCAGGTTTTCTCTCTCAGAATTTTTAATGGAGTGAGTTTTTTTGTAATCTTCCCATTTATCTGTAACTTCCAAGAAAATAGTTTTGAGTGCTTGAAAATTAATATTAATATCAATGAGATTTGAAACTATTGTTTTATCAATTAACTCTCTGGAGAAAATAACCCTATCGTCTTCAAAATTTTGTTCCTGTGAAATACTGCTTAATTCACCAATTTTTTTTAAAAAACCATCCTTATCAAAATTGTTATTTGTAATACCAATCAATGACTTCAGTTTATTTAAAATCGCAGTTGATTGATTGATAACGGTTTTCATATTCTCAGTAGAGAATTGATATTTGAAATGCTTAAGAGATCTATCATTTAAATGGTGAGCCTCATCCAATATGAGGATAGTTTCCTCCATTTCAGGTAGGACAGTATTTCCATTGATAAGATCTGTTATTAGTAGATCATGGTTAGCTATCACCACATCTGATTCTTTGATGATCTTCCTCTTTTTAAAAAAACAACAATCTTGATAAAACTCACAATTTCTTGCTGTGCAGGTAAAGCGATTACAAGAAATTTTTGACCAAATGTTGTCACTCGGTGGGATGTCTAAACTATCAATATCTCCATCCCAGTTTTGAGTGGAATAATTATTTAAATATTTATTTAAATTCTTGATATCAAATTCCGATGGTTTTTCATCAAAAAATGCTAAGTTTTGAGATAGCTCTTGATTGCCATCCTCAACGATATTGATAAGATTTCTCACACACAGATATCTTGATCTTCCCTTGGCAACAGAATATGAAAAGTTTAGATCAAGGTACTTACGTGCAAGGGGAAGATCTTTATTTAGTAGCTGCTCTTGCAGGGCAATATTGGCAGTAGATATTAAGACCTTCTTCTTATTGATTTTGGCATAAGGTATTGAGCTAATTAAATACCCAAAGGTTTTCCCAACTCCAGTAGGGGCTTCAATTACGATTTTTTTACATTCATGATTACTGAGAGTTTTGGTAATCTCAGCTATCATTAGGTTTTGAGAGGATCTTGGCTTAAAATCAGGAACTACTTTTTTAGCTCTCTCATAGGCATTTCTAATCTGATTTTTGAGTTCATCAGAGGGCACTATGAGATTCTTTCTACTGAAATATCACAAAGAAGAGAGAGGGCATTCTTATAGGCTGATTCATTAAGATTGACAAGGCACTGTTTAGCTTTTTCTGAAATTTCTTTTGCACGATTAATGGTGTAGTCAATAGAGCCAGTTTCTTGAAAAATCTCAAGAACTGTATCAATTTCTTCAACGTTATTATTAGAAATAATATCTCTTAGTTTTTTATTAGTTGCTTTAGAGGAGTTTGATAGAGAGTGAATCAATGGAAGTGTCATTTTTCCTTCTGATAAGTCATCACCAATTCTCTTACCCAAGAGCTCTTCATTCGATTGATAGTCAAGGACATCATCAACTATTTGAAAAGCATTGCCAAGATTTAATCCAAAAGATTTCATTTGATTCTCAATAGAAGAGTCAGAATCAGAAATAATCGCTGCAATTTGAGTTGCAGCTTGAAAAAGACAGGCTGTCTTTTTTTCAATGACCTTCAAATAATCCGCTTCTTTGAGTTCTTTATTGCCAATGTTTAATAGCTGGAGCACCTCTCCTTCAGCAATGGCATTAGTTGCCTTTGAAAGCACTTTCATAATCTCCATTGAATTTGGCTCAACCATAATCTCAAAAGCACGAGAATAGATAAAGTCACCCACTAAAACACTAGCAGCATTGCCCCAAACTTGGTTTGGAGTTTCTGTGCCTCTTCTTACCTCTGATTCATCGACAATATCATCATGAATCAGGGTTGCTGTGTGAATCAGCTCGATAACAACCGCCATCACATGATGATTAATGCCCTGATATCCCAAAGCTCTTGACATTAAGACAACAAGCAAAGGTCTTATTCTTTTACCGCCTGCATTAATGATGTAAGAGCTCACTTGATTGATCAAAGCAACTTCTGATTCCAGACGATTTATCAATAGATCATCAACAGCTTTTAAGTCTTCTCGAACTAAGTTTTGAATATCTGAGAAATTCTGCATCGGGTTATTTTAATTGATTAGCCAATAAATAAACTTCTTTGGATCTTGCTCGAGAGGCTTTTGGTTTTTTAATCGATACAGAAGAAAAATGATTCCTGCAGTTAGCAATGAAGTCATCAAAACCAGGGCCTTGAAAAACCTTTACAAAGAAATAGCCTTTTTTGTTTAGGACTTTAGTTGCCATATCTAATGCAAGATCACAAAGATTCATTGCTCTAGGGAGATCAACCGATGGTTGACCACTAAAATTAGGAGCCATATCTGACAAAACTACATCAAATTGTTGGTTTTTAGTGGAGCTTATGATCTCTTCGTATACTTCATCATCGGTAAAGTCACCCTGAATAAATTTAACGCCATCAATGGGGTCAATTTCCAGAATGTCGCTAGCTATGACAAGACTGTTATCACCAGTAATCTTTTTGGCTATTTGAGACCATCCTCCAGGTGCTGCTCCGAGATCTAGGACTGAGGCGCCAGGTTTAATAAAATTTACCTTCTCATTAATTTCAAGCAGCTTATAAACTGCACGGGATCGATAACCCTCTTGTTGGGCTTTTTTGACATACTCATCAGTTACATGTTCATGCATCCAGCGAGCAGATGAGCCTTTCTTGGCCATAAAAATAAATTCTTTTTAGTTAGAAAAAACCTTCTTAAAGGCTATAAAAATTCGCAATTTAAAAAAAACCACAAAAAAAGATAATATTAACATTTTTACAGAAAGGACTAAAATGCAGATTAGTTTTTTTTAAGTTTAACTAATGGATTCATTTTTAGATTTTCTGGTTCGCCAAAAAAAATTGGCCCTGGTTTTTACTATAGGTTTAATTGTACTTGGGTTAATTACTCTTAAGGGAATTCAGCGTGATCAATTCCCTGCCGTTGACTTTGAAGTAGTAAACATTTATGGAGCTTATCCTGGCGCCTCACCAGAGGATATTGAGCAGAACTTAACAAATCCAATTGAAGATGAGTTGGGGAATATATCAGGAATTGATACCTATACCTCTCAGTCCAGAGAGGG
>VMDI01000011.1 GCA_008080915.1 Gammaproteobacteria bacterium
ATATATCTTTTTGTTTTTACTGAAATTTATTTAATTATCGACAACTTTAGCAAGGCAAACACTGATAGCATTTGAAAAATTCTCATTTTGCAGCATCTTAGCTAATGCTTCATCACTAAGATTATTAACATTACCTCTGCTGGCTGCGAGTGAGTCAAGCCCTAATTTTAATAAATCTTTAGTTTGCATTGACTTAGACAGTTTATTAACTGCACAACCACAGTACTCAAAAACGCCTCCAGTTCCAACCATATTTACCAATAATTCATAATCTGGTCCTGAGCCACTATTACAACCTAAGAAAATTTCATTTAGAAAAGCACGATTATTTATCTCAGATGCGGAATGTAAACTAAACATTAGGGAAGTTAAAAGAACAGCGAATCGATTCATATAAATTTGTAGTTTTGATTAATAAAAAATATTTTACCTATTGCTCTATTAGTTATATGGACTTATATTAAATGCATTAATGTATATTGTGATTATGTTAAGGAAAATAGTACTCGTACTTCTTTGTTTGCCAATAACTATTCATGCTCAAATTTGGGATGATGGTTTGGCTGAAAAATATATCGATACACCGGGTGACTATATGATGTTCTCAGGCGAACTGGGTTATGACGGAGGCACTCGTCAGAAAGGTATTTTTTTCTTTCTTTATCCCTCAAATAAGTCTTCTTGCTCGGGCAATTTAGAAGCGGAAGACGTTTTAAAGATAAATAACAATTCAGTTGAGGGAATCTTGTTTGAACAAACTTTCCCCAATTCTGATAACTGCTATATTCAAATAGTCCCTAAAAGTCCAAAAGACCTTGATATCATCATTAGCCAATTCATAAAGTCTAAAGAGGTCCTGTTTAACTACCGCTCTTTTGAAATTTCCATTCCCACTGATGGGTTTGAATCAAAATGGAACTCTATGGAAAAAGAAATCCCATAGAAATCCATAATACTCAGATTGATTTTTTATTTAGTTCTTGATGGAAGAATCTCTTCTTGAGGCTGAACTACTTTTTGAGCTTGATTATTTTCAGTCTTTTGATTTTCTTCATCATAACATCCACTAATTGATAAAACCGAAAGTATAAATGTAGATAATAAAAATAATTTTTTCATTTTTGTTCCTTATTCAGTTGCTAAAAATTCCATGTTATGTTGTTCGATTAATTCTAGAGCAATTCCACCACCCCTTGCGACACAGGTAAGAGGATCATCGGCAACTTTGACCAATAAATTAGTCCTATCATGAATTAACTTATCGAGACCAGAAAGTAATGCGCCACCACCTGTAAGCACTACACCATTTTCAGCTATATCTGATGATAGTTCTGGAGGACACTTTTCTAATGCCGTTCTAATCGAGCCAATAACAGCAAATAAAGATTCAGATAATGCCTCGTTAACTTCTTGATTGGTGATCTTAAATTTCTTAGGAAGGCCTTGTGCTACATCTCTACCAGTGTATTCAGCCTCTCTCACTGCTCTTTCTTTATCATAGGCAGAACCTACATCTTGTTTGATTCTCTCCGCAGTGGGTTGTCCAATGACAATCTTCTTTTTTCTTCTGACATATCGAATAATTGCCTCATCAAACACATCGCCGCCAATTCTTAATGAATCTGCATAAACGATTCCATTTAAAGACATAATCGCAATTTCTGTTGTTCCACCACCAATATCAATGACCATTGAGCCTTCGGCAGCTTGAATCTTCATACCAGCACCTAAAGCTGCAGCAACAGGTTCATCTATTAGATATACCTCTCTTGAGCCAGCAGATAATGCAGACTCTTTAATAGCCCTTCTCTCAACCTGTGTTGCTCCTGCAGGAACACAGATAAGAACCTTAGGAGATGGGGCAAAGAAACCAGTGTGTAAAATTTTCTTTATGAAGTGCTGAAGCATCTTCTCAGTTACTTTGAAGTCAGCAATCACACCATCTTTCATGGGTCTAATGGCTTCAATTTGACCCGGAGTTCTACCAAGCATATTCTTTGCTTCAATACCCACAGCTACGACTTCTCGCTCTCTCTGTCCAGGGATATCTCTTACTGCCACCACAGACGGTTCATTAAGGACTATCTCTCCATCTTTTTGAATAAGCGTATTTGCTGTACCTAGGTCAATAGATATGCATTGGGGTTTGAAAAAACTGAACATATAGCTTCTCCTCATAGCTATATACAAAGAGTAAAAGTATACCTATTAATATACTTGATTCAAGTATGTCAATTTTTAAAGAAAAACTAGTCTTGTATATATCTTTTTCCTGCTTTGATATGCTCAAGAGCGCGTAATGTCGACATATCAATGTTAAACATTTCAAAGTAGTGATTCATTGTAAAAAAGTTTGGTCGAGATGATTCCATAGTCAAAGTCATCATCAGTAAGATGTCAACGTAAAACTGGTTGGCATTTAATCCATCATATTGATTCTTTTTTTCAGCATCAAGATGGTCAAAATGTTTTTCTAAGCGATACGGATCAAGCTCTGTTATGTGGGAATATTTCTTTTGCAGATCTTTCAATTTTTCTTTATTTTTCTCAAGGTCTGATTCAAGTATCTGCCACATATATCCATAAGCTCTCTCTTCAGTTTTCTGAAGTTGATAGTGATAAGAATCGTCAGTAAGATTCTTGGCGATAGATTTTCTGATATTGTTCAAATAAAGAAGTTTTAAGTTTTTGAGAGAAACATAGTCTTGATTGGCATCATTATTCCAGTCAATATTCACTGGATTTTTATTTAAATCCATAGGATATAACCTCTCAGCAACTAGCTCATAAGGATAATCATCAAAAGGGGTTGGGTTCTTAGTGCATTTCAAATCTTTGGAGTTAACCTCTTCTCCACCAAGATATAAATCGATTGCTTCTATGTCTTTATGATGAAGTAAGTAATAATCAAACCTGAAAAAGATGTTAGATTTAAAAAAAATACTGGTCTTTTCAGGAGTTAGTGTCTTACTCTCAATGCGAACATTAAATTCTTTATTGCCTTGTACAAGTTCATCATTGAGTGTGAATAAAAAAACTGAGTTTATTGCATCATTTGTGGGATTAATCTCTTTAATCGCGACCTCATGGTTTTGATAATGATAATTTTCAGATGTAGATGAAAGATTTTTGATGCAAAGAAAATTGCGAAATGA
>VMDI01000033.1 GCA_008080915.1 Gammaproteobacteria bacterium
TTAATTTAATTTCTGCCGCTTTTTTCTCGTATGACTTGAAAACTTCTCGTATTGAGATGCATCCAAAAGCCAAATAGGGTGAGATCCTTGAACAACTCTCTATAGCAGTTAATGGAGAGGACATTTCTTTCGTATAATTCTCTCCTCTAACTGCTAAAAAACTTTTGAGAATTTTTTTAGCATTTGATCTTCCTCCGGTTTGACGAAATTTACAAAAATCGTCATCAAGAGTTAATTTAGATGCAGAAGGTAGGGGGTCAGAATCTTCAGATATTTTTGAAATTTTTAATGGGGAATTTATCAGATCTTTTTTGACATGTTGATACCAGAGGGAAGACCATCCATCTCTATTTTTTAGTTTTCTTATCACTCCATTTTGACTTCTCTCAATCCATTCAATATCATTTTTTACAGACCATTTTTTAATCTTAATATCTCTTTGGTAAGTCCAATGATTCCAAGTTTCTTGATGAGACCAGAGTTTAGTAATTTTGTATTTAATATGAAGATCTTCAAGAACATCAATCGCATCTCCAACTTTGATAATGAGCCTTTGACCAATATTTCTTAGCTCTTTATCCAACTCTTCAAGAGATTCCTTCAGAAATTGATAGTGTCTAAAACTTAAATCAGGACATTTCCAAAGTTCTGGCTCAAGAATATACAAGGGAATCAATTTACCCTGATAGCTGGCTTCAAATAATGGGGCATGATCAGATATTCTCAAATCCCTTTTAAACCACACAATTTGCATTAGGGATTAATCTCCTCTCCATCAAAAGCAAAAAGTTTGCCAGTATCTTTAGAAGCTAATCGATTGAGTACTTTAGTCATTGATGCAATTGAAAAATCTGGAGTAAAGAGTTGCCCTTTGGGTAAGTTCTTTTGGAATGGTTTAGAAAGAGGACTATCGACTGTGCCGGGATGAAGTCCAACAATAATAGCGTTTTTGTTGGATCTTTTGGTTTCTATTGAGATGGTCTTAATCATCATATTAAGAGCTGCTTTTGCCGCTCTGTAAGAATACCAACCACCGAGATGATTATCCGAGATACTGCCTATCCTTGCAGAAAGGGCTGCAAAAATCGATCTATTATCTTTGTTGAGTTTGGGTACAAAATATTTGGCAATCATTGATGGAATGATGCAGTCTATTTCATAGAGATGCTGCATACTTTGAGAAGTTAAATTTCTCAGTGATTTTTCGGGTGTGACGAGGTCATCATGCAAGATTCCAGTAGCATTAATAACTAAATCCATAGGTAATTCTCGACTGACCTCATGAGCTGTATTTTGAATAGAATCTTCAATATGATAGTCCACTTTATGTGGCGTAATTGCCAATTCTTTTGTTTCAATAATCTGGCGAGAAATTGCATGAATATGAGCTTCAGGATAATTCTTACTAAGGTGTGATATGAAAGTTGATCCAATAGTGCCAGATGCACCAATAATGGCAATATTTTTATACACTATGAATTCTCCAAAAGCGCATGAGCAAGTTCATAACCACTTAAATAGGCTGACTCAACATTACCTCTTAAACACCAGTCACCACAGGCTGAAATATTCATCTTCTCGTCACGGTAGTAAACCGCATCATTAACTTTGGCTATGTTTGAATAAAGCCAAACATGAAGGTTGGAATGTTTGGCGCTTGAGAAATCATAATCAAACAAATCTTTAGCCTCACTGAGTAAATGAGATTTCATCCAGTCTCTATCATCAAAAGCATGTTGATCAGCCCAATCATGAGAAGAATGAATCACTATGCAAGGATAATTACCCCTTTCAGGTTTAGAGTTATTAACAGATAACCAGGATAAATCATGACCAGTAATCTGACATGCATCAAAACCGAAATCAGGCAAGTTAGGATCACTGATCATTAAAGTTGCACAGGCTCTCATCTTAAAGTCAGGAATTTCATTTGCAAAGGATACATTTGCTGGAAGAAGGTCAATTAATTGATCTGAGGGAATAGCGAATATCACCTGATCGAAATGTTCAAATACATCTCCATTTTCAGTTGTTAGGATATGAGTCTTATCTTTGTAAGTAACTTCTTTAATTCGAGTATCGATTGAAACATCCAGGGTTTTAGCAAGAAATTTACCAATTTGATTCATTCCAGGAATACCTACATAGTTATCTTGCTTGAAGGATTCAACTTCTGAACTAATACCATGGTTAATCTCTTTAAATCTTGCATCCCATGATGAGATGATTTGTTGATCGACTAACTCATCGATAAAAGACATGAAAACATCACTTCTAGCCCGAATAAATTGTGCACCATGATCAAATCTTAAATCCTCTGATCGGCGAGTTGATAAACGACCACTAACCCCCCTAGCTTTCTCGAAGACAGTTACTTGATGCTGTTGGCTAAGTATGTTTGCACAAGTTAAGCCAGACAAGCCTGCGCCAATGATTGCAATATTCATCTCAAATTACCATTAATGTCAGGCTAAAGAGAACGATTATGGTTACGCTAAACCTTAACTTGAAATATTCATTAGAGATTACTCCCTTATCTCTAAGTAGCTTATCAATGAATAACATCATGACAAAAAAGACACTTATTACAAAAATGAATACTTTAAAGCTGACAACTAAGTGAGAAATCCAAGCAATTAGAGCAACTAAATTGCTTGTTATTGGCAGTATCTTGGAAATTTTTGAAGAATCGTTGATATGAATTCCCCAATGGGTGCCCGCCATAAAAGAGACAATCACAAGACCATAAAAAGAAATAATACTTTCAATGTGACCTAAGTATGAGGGCCCAATAATGGGAAGCGTATCTTCCCCCATAAAAAGCAATATGCCACAAACAATAAAAGGGATGGATCCTAGATATGTCAGGATAGGGGTTAATGCGAACACAATTAGACTCTCTTAGGATTGGAGTTTGATTAGATCCTGAAGCACTTGCTGGACATGGATACTAGGATCAACTCCAGTGTATTTTTTGGCAACTTTACCAGAGGGGTCAATGATATAGGTATTTCTAAGAGCCACCTTCCAACTTAAGAATTCACCTAGAGAATTATAAGATTTGGCAACATTTCCCTCAACATCAGCAAGAAGAGAGAAGGGAAGTGTATATTTTTCGGCAAACTTTTTATGCGATTCAACATCATCAA
>VMDI01000007.1 GCA_008080915.1 Gammaproteobacteria bacterium
AGAAAACTGACAGGATCTTCTGCATTTATTCGACATTCAAAAGCATGACCGTTAATTTTTATATCACTTTGGGCGAAGGATAGTTCTGCGCCATCAGCAATTTTAATTTGTTCTTTCACGATATCAACCCCAGTGATCATCTCAGTGACGGGATGCTCTACCTGGACACGTGTGTTCATTTCAATGAAATAGAACTCACCATTTTCGTAAAGGAATTCAAAAGTACCAGCGCCTCGGTAGTTGATTTTTTTGCACGCATTGGCACAAATCTCACCAATTTTATCTCTCTCAGCCTGAGTAATTCCAGGGGCAGGTGCCTCCTCAACAACCTTCTGATGCCTTCTTTGCATTGAACAATCTCTCTCACCAAGATGGATTGCATTGCCATGTTCATCTGCCAAAACTTGAATCTCGACATGTCGAGGTGTTTTTAGAAATTTCTCCATATAGACTTCAGGATTTCCAAAGAAACTCTGAGCCTCACTTTTGGTCAGTTCAATGGACTCTTGGAGATCTTCTTGTTTTTCTACCACTCTCATTCCTCGGCCACCACCACCACCAGAAGCCTTGATAATAATCGGGTAACCAATCTTATTGGCAAGTTTCATATTCTCGTCAATATCATCAGAAATCGCACCATCAGATCCGGGCACACAAGGTACTCCAGAAGCTTTCATAGCCTTGATGGCAGCAACCTTGTCCCCCATTTCGCGAATATTTTCCGCTCTTGGCCCAATAAAGATGAAACCACTTCCTTCAGATCTTGCTACGAAGTCAGCATTTTCAGACAGAAAACCATATCCTGGATGAATTGCATCAGCATGCGTTACCTCGGCCGCACTTAAAAGAGAGGGAATGTTTAGATAACTTTTTGCAGAAGGATGAGGTCCAATACACACCGCCTCATCAGCAAGTTTCACGTGTTTCAGGTTCTTATCAGCATCGGAATAGACCGCCACTGTCTTAATACCTAGTTCTTTACACGCCCTTAAGATTCGTAGTGCAATCTCGCCACGATTGGCGATTAATATTTTGTGAATTTTGTTCATTCAATTACAACAAGAGTTTGACCAAACTCAACCGCTTCACCATCATTACATAAAACCTCAATGACAGTTCCAGATTGATCCGCTTTAATTTGATTCATGATTTTCATCGCTTCAATAATACAAACGGTTTCACCTTGGTTAACGTGTTGACCAACTTCAACAAATGGTTTTGAAGTTGGTGAGGCTGCAGCATAAAAAGTACCTACCATAGGAGAGGTAATTGGATGACCTTTAATGGCCGCTTTCTCAGGTTCTGAAGTTGAAACATTAGAATCGGCAGGTGCAGCGATAACAGGCTGAGGAATACTAATGGGCTGAGCAATGGGAGCTTGTTCACCATACCTAGATATACGAACAGACTCTTCTCCTTCCTTAATTTCTATTTCAGCCATTCCTGATGACTCTAAAAGTTCCATCAGTTTCTTAACTTTTCGTAAATCCATAACGTATCCTTATTTTTTTAAATAGTTTATTGCAAAATTCAATGCATAAGAATATCCATCTGAACCCAGTCCAGAGATAACACCTAATGCAATGTCAGAAAAATATGATTTGTGCCTGAAATCTTCCCTCTTGTAGACATTTGACAAATGAACTTCAACAAAAGGAATATTGACTGCAAGTAAAGCATCCCTAATAGCCACAGAAGTATGTGTGAATGCCGCCGGATTTATAATGATGAATTTGGTTTTATTTTCATGCGCTTGATGAATTGCTTCAATTAAACCAGCTTCGGCATTATCTTGATGACTATCAAGCTTTAAGCCCTTCTCTTTTGCCTCGGTTTGAAGATTATCAACGATACTATCAAGAGTGTCGTTGCCATAATGGCCGGGCTCTCTAACTCCAAGCATATTTAGATTTGGTCCATTGAGAACAAGAATATCAGACATACTAACAAGTTTAGTTAATTTAAACTGATTTTACTTGCAAATTGAGAGACTTTAGACTCTTTTAAATAAATTTAATAGAATTAAAGCGTAGATATGTGAGTGATAAACTTACCCGATTTCATAAATCCTACCACTCGTTTGGCTTTAACTTCGACTCCATCTTTGAAGAACAAAAGAGCCGGGGGGCCAATGATTCCAAAACGTGACATCAATTCCTTATCGAACTCATCATTTTTAGTGACGTCTGCCTTGATATTAATGAAGCTTGAAGTTGCCTTAACAACATCTGCATCAGAGAATGTGAACTTTTCCATTTCTATGCAAGAGACACACCAGTCAGCATAAAAATCAAACATTACAATTTGATTATTTTTCTTTGCCTCTGCTAAAACAGTATCAAGCTCTGCAGACGTTTTAATTTTTTCAAATACAATCTTGGTTTCTTGAACCTGAGCCGCAGAGTTTGAGGAACCCATATTCCAACCAGATAGAGGTGCAAGCATATCTCCTCCACCTCTAGCTACAAGAAGCCAGATTAAGAATCCATAGCCCATGATAATTAAACCGATTGCCTTGAAAATTCTTTGCCAAGGTGTGGAAGAGCCATCTTGAGAGTTCAAAGCACCCATTGCAATCGGAGCAATTGTAAGAAGTGATGCCCAAAGGATAAGAGAAACCATATCAGAGATCACACGATCTATTAAATAAATGGCAACCGCCAACATTAAAATACCAAAGACATACTTGACTTTGTCCATCCATCCACCGGCACGAGGGAGCTTACTCACACCTGCACCCACAGCAATTAGTGGAGCACCCATTCCAAGACTCATGACAAAAAGAGATAAACCACCTAAGACGGCGTCACCTGTCTGTCCAATATAGATCAGAGCGCCAGCAAGTGGTGGAGCAACACATGGACCAACAATTAATGCAGATAAGAAACCCATGATGGCAACACCTATCAAATTACCACCTTTTTGACTATTACTTAATGATGAAATCTTGTTTTGAAGAGACATTGGAAGTTGGATATCAAAGTATCCAAACATCGAAAAAGCAAGAGCAACAAATACTGCACTAAATAGCGCTAACACCCAAGGAGTTTGGAAGGCAACTTGTAAATTTTCGCCAAAATATCC
>VMDI01000078.1 GCA_008080915.1 Gammaproteobacteria bacterium
TCTTTTATCTGGACATGAAGTGGATTAAGAAGTTCCTGATTTTTCAGTTGAAGATTATCCCTATCCTTCTCTAAAATCTCTGAAGCAACCTCTTTAAAATCTTTTGACATTTGCTCTTTAGCCACCTTTATTAAGTCAATTTGATTTTCATAGGACTTAATTTTTTCATCCAGGGTAACTTCAAGATGAATTTTTTCAGAACGATATCGCTGGATTTGTTTATTAAAGAACAAATAAACTAGAAGCCCTCCTACAAAAACCCCTAAAGTGATATCGATAATATTCATAACAAATCTAAGATCTCTTCAACATTCTGGATTCGATAGTCATAGTTCCATTCACTATTAATCTTTCCATATCCATAGTCAACTGCTACGGTTTTCATGCCTGCCCTCTTTCCAGCAATCATATCGTTGATATCATCACCAACAAATAAGCACTTAGACG
This sequence comes from Gammaproteobacteria bacterium, assembly GCA_008080915.1. GTDB lineage: Bacteria > Pseudomonadota > Gammaproteobacteria > PS1 > Pseudothioglobaceae > VMDI01. The sequence continues at coordinate 448 of VMDI01000078.1, forward strand.
GAAGTGAAGAAAGTTTATCACAGGCAAATAAAAGTGGCGCAGGGTGAGGTTTGTTAAACTCTAAAGTATCGCCACATATCACTACCTCTGGATTGATATTTATTTCTTTAAGTAACTTATGTGTGTAATACTCTGGTTTATTGGTGACAATTCCCCAGGAAATATCTCGTGATTTAAATTCTTTAATCACCAATGAAATGCCGGGGAATAATTTTGATTCTCTGGATATATTCTCTGCATAGATTTCTAAAATTCTTTGATGCTTGTCTTGAAAGGATTTATCCTTTTCATCAATTTCAAATCCATAGGCTATTAAGGCTTTTCCCCCATTAGCTACTAATGGTTTTATCTTCTCATAAGGCTTTGAAGGAAGTCCGTATTCATCAAGAATAGAATTTAAAGCAAATGCAAGATCAGGAGCAGTATCAATAAAAGTTCCGTCCAAATCAAATAAAATAGTCTTAACTGTCACAAAAAAACATAAAATAATTTAACCAAATTATAACGTTTCAAGCTTATTCAAAGAATGTTGTTTCTAAGATCAATACTGTATTTTTTAGGATCTGTTGTATCCGTCATTATTGTGGTTATCTTGGGTTTTTTATTCTTTTATCTGCCTGTTAAGTACAGATATGCTCTAATTTCCAATTGGGCTAAGTTTTGCATCTGGTGGCTTAAGATAACTTGCAACATATCACTCCAAGTCATTGGTAGAAATAACATCCCTGATGAACCTTGTGTCATTATTTCTAATCATCAATCCACATGGGAGACTTTGGCATTTCAAACCATTTTTAATCATCAAACATGGGTTTTAAAAAAAGAATTACTTTGGATACCTATTTTCGGTTGGGGTTTGGCTCTTTTGGAACCAATAGTCATTGATCGTGGTGAAAAATTAAAGGCTCTTAAAAAAGTCATTAAACAAGGAGTGAATAGACTCCAAAGAGGGATATTTGTGATTATTTTTCCAGAGGGAACTCGAAAGAAATATCTTCAACTCGGTGAATATCAAAGTGGTGGCGCATCAATTGCTAAAAAAGCCAATGTCCCATTACTGCCTGTATGCCACAATGCTGGTAAATATTGGCCAAAAGGGAGTTTTCTCAAGTCACCAGGGACTATTAAAGTGTCTATTGGGAAGCCGATATCAAGTGATAAAAAATCGGCAAATGAACTGACTAATGAAGTTTACGAATGGACTAAGAGAGAGTTATCTGCTTTTTAGCCCTGATAATCAAAATTATTAAACATCAGACAGAAAAGCTCGGCTGTCTTTTTTGCATCATAAAGAGCAGAATGAGCCTGGGCATCATCCCATTCAATCTTTGCCTTCTTAATGGCTTTTGCTAAAACTGTCTCACCGTAATAAATTGATGAAAGAGATACCGTGTCAATGGTTGAAAACTGATGAAAAGGAAGTTTAATCTTGGTTCTTTTTGCCGCAGCTAGAATAAAATTTAAGTCAAAAGAGGCGTTGTGCCCTACTAAGATTGCTCGAGTGCATTCCTCTTCCTTGATCTCAGATTTAATTCTTTGATTAATATTTCTGATTGCATCCAGCTCTGAGATTGCCATTCTGAATGGATTATTAATATCTATTCCATTAAATTTAATGGCATCTTCTTCAATATTAGCCCCCTCGAAAGGGGTAATATGGTGGTGAATCACCTCTTTTTGAAAAAAATCCCCGGAGTCATTAATGCCTATGATGACAGCACATATTTCAAGAACAGCATCTTTTTTTTCATTGAAGCCTGCTGTTTCAATATCAACTACTACAGGCAAGTAGCCTCTGATTCGATCTTTAATTAACATTCAAGAAAAAAATTGATGATTTTCGTTGGTGATCATATTTCTTCTGTCGATCTTTTGGAAGGGATTCTATAGTTTTTTCAATGAAACCATGATCTATGAACCACTTTTTACCAAATTTGGTGAGCGCAAAAACTTGCCTGATATTTCTATTCTTGGCTGATTGAATTAGTAAATCTAGCAATTTCAAAGAAAGACCCTGATTAAGATTGTTTTGATTCACCGCTAAAGAGTATATTTCTCCCATATTTTTATTGGAACATGTCTTAAGACCAGCACAAGCAACGAGCTTATCCATTTCTTTGATTAGCACATAATCATTAATATTTTTCTCAATCTCTTCGATGTCTCTTGGGAGAATTTTTCCTTCTTCAACATATGGCTTTACAAGAGAAAATATTTCTTCAGAAGTGCTCAAAGATCTTATGATTTGTTCAAGGAAAATAGTATTTTAGACTAAAATTTACATTTTTCTTAAAACAAAACCCTATGAGCAACAAAAGAAAATATTCATCTGAAGTAGTTGATGGTTATGAAAGAGCGCCATCAAGATCAATGCTGTATCCAGTAGGTTTCAAGAAGGAAGACTTTTCCAAACCTCAGGTAGGCATTGCCTCGACCTGGTCAATGGTCACTCCATGTAA
>VMDI01000032.1 GCA_008080915.1 Gammaproteobacteria bacterium
TATCTTCATGATAGAGAAATTCAAAAGACGGACAAAAGAAAGGTATGGGCATTCCTAGGTGACGGTGAAACTGATGAGCCAGAGTCATTGGGAGCTATATCACTTGCAGGTAGAGAAAGGTTAGATAATTTAATTTTTGTTGTTAATTGTAACTTACAGAGGTTAGATGGCCCTGTTAGAGGTAATGGAAAAATTATTCAAGAACTTGAGGGGATTTTCCGAGGTGCTGGTTGGAATGTGATTAAAGTTATTTGGGGTGGTCAATGGGATGACCTTTTAGCGAATGACCATGAAGGCTTCCTCAAGAAAAGAATGGAAGAAGTAGTTGATGGAGAATATCAAGCTTATAAGGCAAAAGATGGGGCTTATGTAAGAGAGCACTTCTTTGGTAAATATCCCCAGACTAGGAAACTTGTTGAACACATGACTGATGATGAGATTTATGCTCTTAAGAGAGGAGGACATGACTTATTTAAAGTATATCAGGCATATAAATCCGCAACAGAGCACAAAGGACAACCAACAGTTATTCTTGCAAAAACAGTCAAAGGTTATGGCATGGGTGAGGCTGGTGAGGGGCAAAATACCACACACTCACAAAAGAAACTTGGTGTTGAACATGTCATAAGATTTGCAAAAAGATTCAATGTTCCTGTCTCTCAAGAAGAGGCCGAAGAACTAAAATTTTACAAACCTAGCGAAGATAGTGAAGAGTTGAAGTATCTTAAGGAGAAAAGAAACAAACTTGGCGGCCCACTCCCTGTTAGAAAATATGATGAGATATCTATAAAAATCCCAGATATTTCTTTTTTTGAGTCATTGCTCAAGTCAACTGGCGATAGAGAAATGTCGACAACAATGGCCCTAAATAGAATCATCTCATTGCTTGTTAGAGATAAAGTTATTGGACCTAAGTTGGTACCAATTGTTCCTGATGAAGCAAGAACTTTTGGTATGGAGGGTTTATTTAGACAGCTGGGTATTTATTCTTCATCTGGACAATTATATGAACCAGAGGATCATGACAAGGTGATGTGGTATCGGGAGGATATTAAGGGTCAAGTTCTACAAGAGGGTATTAATGAGGCTGGAGCTATATCTGATTGGATTGCAGCTGCAACTTCATACGCAACTCATAATACAACTATGATACCAATTTATATCTACTACTCTAAGTTTGGATTCCAAAGAGTAGGGGATCTGGCATGGGCCGCAGGAGATATGCAAGCTAAGGGCTTTCTAATTGGCGGAACATCTGGAAGGACTACATTGAACGGAGAGGGTTTGCAGCATCAAGATGGTGATTCTCATGTGGTTGCAAATACAATTCCAAACTGCATTACCTACGACCCTACTTATGCTCATGAACTTGCAGTGATTATGCAATCAGGGCTTAAGAGGATGTATGAGCAAAACGAGAGTATTTTCTACTACATTACTACAATGAATGAAATCTACCCACACCCAGAAATGCCAAAGGATTCAGAAGAGGGGATTATTAAGGGTCTTTATAAGCTGAAATCCTTTAGCAAGTTTGATATAAAGATCAATTTAATGGGTTCAGGAACTATTCTTAGAGAAATTGAAAGAGCTGCTGAAATCCTAGAAAAGGATTGGGGAGTTTCTGCAGAAGTTTGGTCAGCAACCAGTTTTAATGAATTAGCCAGAGAGGCCCAGTCCATTGACAGAGAGAATAGATTTAACCTATCCGGAAGAACTAAAACCCCATATGTGACACAATGCTTTTCGAATAATGATGCACCAATTATTGCCGCAACAGACTATATTAAAAATTATGCCGAGCAGGTAAGAAAATATATTCCAAATCGTTACGAGGTATTAGGAACTGATGGTTTTGGAAGATCTGATTCGCGCGCTGCGTTGAGAAGCTTTTTTGAGGTTAATGCAGAATTTATAACCTTCACTGCTCTTAAAACTCTATTTGAGGAAGGAAAAATTCAGAAAAGCTTCGTTCAGTCTGCCATTAAAAAATACGGAATCGATGTTAAGAGAGCTAACCCACTGACACTCTAGTAGTGCGGAGGCCTTTCTAACTGATTATTGGACTCTACACTCTGGTTTTGGTCAAGTTTATCATTAAGACTTGAAACTGATTTTTCTAATTCATCAATTTTCAGAGATTGCTTATAAATAACTTGATTTAATTCATCAAACTGTTTTTCTAGATGAATCAAATGTTCTTCAATCTGAATAACCTTATCTTGCATAAAATTTCTTGATTAAAAAAAGGGGAGCGAATAGCTCCCCTTGTAATTGAATTAAGATCAATCAGTTAACAAAACTTTTCTTGAAAGTTTGATTTTACCGCGATCAATTCCAAGCACTTTGACTTCAATTTCTTCACCTTCTTTAAGGTAATCCTCCACCTTTTCTACACGCTCATTTGCAATTTCAGAAATATGAAGTAATCCATCTTGATTTGGAAGTATATTTACAAAAGCACCAAACTCAACAATCTTAGCAACTCTTCCTTTGTATACCTTGTCAATTTCAGGAACAGCAGTTGCATTCTTAACCATTTCCACAGCTTTATCAAAGCTCTCTTGATCATTCGCAAATATATTGACGTTTCCATTATCGTCAACATCAACACTTGCTCCAGAAGCAGAAATAATCCCCTTGATAGTATCACCACCTTTACCAATAAGATCCTTGATCTTTTCTTGCTTGATAGTCAGTACAGTGGTTTTAGGTGCATTTTTACTTGCTGAATTTGGCTCATGTATTACCTTATTCATTTCACCAAGAATGTGGAGTCGTGCATCTTTTGCCTGCTTAAGAGCAATTTGCATAATCTCTTTGGTAATGCCCTGGATTTTGATGTCCATTTGAAGTGCGTTTACACCTCT
>VMDI01000040.1 GCA_008080915.1 Gammaproteobacteria bacterium
CCCTTGTCTCTTTTTTTAGGTATGACTCCGCAACCTCTCTCAAAACACCATAATCCAAAATAGTTATGATAGAACTTTGCAAATCTGGATCTTCCCCAGTTTGATTCCAATGCAGCTTGAGACAGAACAAGCGAAGGGGGAATGATGTCAATTTTTTCAAGGAGTGCACCTATTTCAGAGCCTTCATCAATCCGATATTTTTTATAAAGTTTGGTTAACTCTTCTTTTGATAGATCTTTCTCAATCACTCTTTTTCTAAGCAATTGAATTTCATTATTTTTTTTATTAATTTCAGGAAGAAGATAATTAAAGAAAGTTTTTTTCATTTCTTGAACATCTTCAATTTTGTCAAATTCAGGAGCTTTTAACGAGTTGAGCCACTGATCAAAACTCCAATAATGACCAGCATTAGAGATGATTGGTAGTAGAAAAATCAGTAGGGCTAGTTTAGATTTCAAATGGTTCACAACTTCCAGACTTTATATTCATTGTAAACATTTTTTCAATAGGTAATTTGAGGATGTAGGATTTTATGACCCTAATGACACCTGCATGGGCAATAATCAGAAGTTTATTTTGTGGATTTAAATTATCTAGAATTTCAAGATAATTTTTGATAACTCTAGACTGAAAATCAAATAGATTCTCTGCATTATTAACAGGATTATTGATAGGATCATTTTTAAATCTTTCGACAACCTCTTCTCCAATTTGGTGAGAGGTTTTTCCCTGCCAATCACCAAATCCAATTTCTTTGAAATCTTCTATGATTGAGTATGGAATTTTTGATTTCTTTGAAATGTAATCAGCAAATTCAGAACATCTTTTCATAGGCGAGGTTGCAATGGTATCAAAGGATAAGTTTGTCACACTTGATTTCATCTGATCCCAACCTTCTTCAGTTAGGGGGTCATCAAATAAATTTCCACGATACATTCTTCCACCTACAGGAGTTCCATGTCGTAAGAGGTATACAATCATTCAGATATTTGTTCTCGAGACATTAATGCCTTCACTGCATCTTCTGGAGAATTCTCTCCGATCACCACTTTCGATACTTGTTCGCAGATAGGAAGTTCAACGTTATATTTCTTTGAGAGTTTTAAAACCATCTTTAGAGTATTTAATCCTTCCACAGTGGCACCAACATTCTTAAGGGCAGTATCAATATTATTATTTTTAGCAAGTTCTTTGCCAAAACGACGATTTCTGGAAAGGTCATCTGAGCAGGTTAGAACAAGATCTCCGAGCCCAGAAAGGCCATAAAAGGTTTTTTCTTCAGCTCCTAAAGCCTTTCCTAATCTTTTCATCTCAGAAAGTCCGCGTGTAATAATCGCCGCCTGAGTATTGGCTCCAAAACCGAGTCCTGATGCAATGCCAGCAGCTATGGCAAGAACATTTTTTATTGCACCACCAATTTCTACACCAATCATATCGGAATTCATATATGCTCGCATAGTTTCGGTCTGGATGGCTTTGGACCAAACCTCAGTATTTGTTTCATTATCAGATGCAACTACCAATGTGGTAGGTTTTCCTTGGGTGACTTCGAAGGCAAAGCTTGGACCAGAGATAACACAACCACTCTTAGTGGGAAAAACTTGATTGAAACTTTCAATCAGAAGTTGTTCTTTAGATGTATCAAAACCTTTTGTCGCCCATGCCAGAGAGTGGTCTTCATTTATATGCGGTTTTATCTTTTCTAGTGACTCATAAAAAGCATGACTAGGCACGGCAATTAAAATTAAATCACAATCTTCAATGAGTGAATAATCGGACTCTACTATGATATTTTCAGCAAATGGTTTGGGTAAAACTGGATGCTGTTTTTTTATTTTGACAGCCTCTTCTGGTGAGTGCGAAAGAAGGTTAATCTGATCAAAGTTTTTCGCAAACGCAATTGCTAATGAGCTGCCCCATGCTCCAGAGCCAACAATGGCAAGTTTAGCCATTTAGAATCTCATCAAGCTTTCCAGTTTGATCAGCCTCATAAAGATCATCAGAGCCTCCAATATAGACCCCTTTAATGAAAACCTGTGGAACAGTATTTCTACCAGTTTTCTCGAAGACCTCATTCCAATCTGCTTGGGATTTGACATAACGTTTTGAAAAGGGAATTCCTCTTTGCTCAAGCAGTCGATAGGCTCTTTGGCAAAACATACAAGCATCCTGACAGTAAATGATATTTTTATCCATAACTATTTTTTGATTGGTAAATCTGATCTTTTCCAAGCATTAAATCCTCCCTTCAAATTATATACATTCTGAAAGTCCGACTTGGTAAACATAGATGCTGCATGACCAGATCTAGAACCACTTCGACAATAGAGTAGGTAGGTTTTAGTTGGATCAAGATCCTTGATGGTGTTCTTAATTTTTCCTAGAGGAATATGAGTGTCATTGGCAATAAAACCTGCTTTTCTCTCTTTCTCTTCTCTGACATCTACTATCACTAAATTACCCTCATCATCCATTAAATTAACAGCTTCATTAGGATTGAGATCCTTATATTTCTTATATTTATCAGATATAAAACTGAAGATAAAAAGTGAAATTAGCGCTATTAGAAGAGAGGTAGTAAACATTTGCTCTTCAGCAAATAAGAAGTTAATTATTTCCATATTCATTTATAAAGTTATCGAGCATTTCATGACCATGCTCAGTTAAGATTGATTCAGGATGAAATTGAACACCTTCTAGGGCATATTCTTTGTGCCTTACACCCATGATCTCATCCAGTTGATTTGTATTATCTTCAGTCCAAGAAGTTATCTCGAAACA
>VMDI01000039.1 GCA_008080915.1 Gammaproteobacteria bacterium
ATCAAACTTGCCTTGTGCCTGAAGTAAAAAATCACAAACTTCTCTGACTGCCCCATTGCCTCCAGACTTTTCTGTAACAATCGTTGAAATACCCTTCACTATTTCATGAGCATTTGCAGGTGCAATTGGAAGTCCAACCTGGTTCATTACTGGCAGGTCAATAATATCATCCCCCATATATGCAACTTCATTGGGGCTAAGTTTCAACTTCTCTAGAAGATCGATATAAGCTTTTGTTTTATCTTGTTGACCTTGATAATAATGCTTTATGCCTAGATTCTTCATTCGGTACTTGACATTACCCGACTCTCTTGCAGTAATAACTGCAGGCTCGATATTGTTGTCAAGAATCATTTTAATTCCATGACCGTCTAAAGAGTGAAAACGCTTGAACTCCATACCCTCATCAGAAAAATAGAGGCCGCCATCAGTTAGGACTCCATCAACATCAAAGATGATTAACTTTATTTGTTTGGCACTTGTGAGAGCTTTCTTAGATAAGTTCATGAATTCTATTCCAATTAAAACCTGAACCAGGATCAGTTTTTCTACCTGGTGCAATATCGCTATGACCAACAACATCTTCTATAGCGTATGAAGATTTTAACACTTTAATAATCTCGCTTAATATTTCATATTGCCTATCTTCAAATTCATCAGTATCCGTGCCCTCGAGTTCAATTCCTATTGAAAAGTTATTACAATCTGACTTTCCTTTATAACTCGATTCACCAGCATGCCAAGCTCTTTTATCAAAGGGTACAAACTGAACAACATCTCCAGAACGTTTAATCAGTAGATGGGCAGAAACCTCAAGCCCACTAATTTCATCGAAATAGGGATCTTGAGAGATGTCGAGTTTATTGGTAAAAAAATCCTCTATGAAATGGTTGCCATAGATTCCAGGAGGCAGTGAGATTGAGTGAACGACAATCAAACTAATATTGTCGCTTGGTCGATTATTAAAATTTCTTGATGGAACTCTATTAGCGAAAGATAGCCAATGATTATTAATCATCTAGTTTATTCTGTTGAAGTATCTACCACGTAATAATAATCTCGGTTGGTCTGGATTGTCAATGAATGAAGTTCTTTTGTGCAGAACATTATTTGTTAGGAGGCCTTCATTTCGATTAAACCGATGAGAAAATTTAATATCATCTATATCCTCAAGGAGTTTATCGAGCGCTTCAACAGCTTGAGAGATTTCCAGAGAATCATGAAATTGAATATTCTTCTTCCTTTGGGTGTATCTCATATACAAGGCATTTGAAGTATGGTCATTAAAAAAAATAGGCCCTGTTGATTCAGGTCTTAAAGTTTTGTCGTTAACTATATTCGCTGGGATAGTCATTGCTTTGGGATGACACAAAGCCTCAATGATGTCTCTAGATTCTTCATAAAGCTTAATGTAAATGAGCTCATGGTCAACCCAAGAGGTCTCACCACCAGAAAGTGATGGGTTGACACAGAAAAGGGTGAAAGAACGAACTCGATTTTCTTCCTCATTGTAATATCCATCAGTATGCCAACCAAGCTCCCGATCAGTGTAGGGAATAAATTCTGATTGATCTGTTTTTTTAGAAACAGTGATTGATGCCAGCCCATTGGTTTTTACATACAAATGTTTATCATAGTCAATGAGCCCAAGTTGACTATTAATTTTGTTAATCACCGAAGCATAATCACTTTGCTCTTTGATTTTAATTAGACAAAAACTTGATTCACCACAGGTTTTTCTAATTTTCTCAAACTCTGTTGATGAAAGTTTTAGTGGATCTTTTATCTCAACAAGATAATTATCTAATCTTGTCGAGAAGTTTGAAAGCTTTGCATCTCTCCAGGATTCATAAAGTGCTGTATCTTCAAAAGGTTTAGCCACTTATTCTTTTGTTAATAACCCACTGTTGAAGGATAGATAAGATGTTGTTGGCAACCCAGTAAAGAACCAAGCCTGAAGGGAACCATAAGAAAAATACTCCAAAAACATAAGGCAAAGCCATCATTATTTTTGCCTGTGTAGGGTCTGTTGGTGGAGGGTTTAGTTTTTGCTGGACAATCATAGAAATTACCATGATGATTGGCAAAATGAAGAATTGATCCATATCAGCCAGGTCATTAAGATATAGGAATGGCGTTTGTCTTAGTTCAACCATTTCTAATAAGACCCAGTAAAGGGATATAAATACAGGGATTTGAACTAAAATTGGTAGACATCCCGCTGCAGGGTTAACCTTTTCTTTTCGATATAGCTCCATTGTTTTTTGACCAAACTTTTGCTTATCATCACCATAGGTTTCTTTAAGTTGATTTATTCTAGGGGCAAGTAATTTCATGGCGGCCATATTTCTATATGACTTCTCGCTGAGTTTGTAGAAAACCAATTTAATAAGAATGGTGAAAATAATAATGGTCCATCCCCAGCTATTTACATACTTATTAATCCAGTGCATCAGTTCAGACATTGGTTTCGCAACAATATACAACCAGCTATAGTCAACAGTATGATCCATTCCAGGAGCAGCGTCATCAATAACATTTTGTAGTTTTGGTCCCACAAATAGATTGTTACCAGGAATACTGAGTGTTTGTCCTGGTGCAATAGACTGAGGCGGATTTACTGCTTGCATCATGTATAGGTCGTCGTAAACTTTAGATGAGTATTTATGCGAACTTTGGCGATTAGGAATCCATGCACTCAAGAAATAATGTTCAACCATTCCGATCCACCCGCCTTTTGATGT
>VMDI01000013.1 GCA_008080915.1 Gammaproteobacteria bacterium
TCGCCTTTATCTTCCTTTTTTAAGAATCCGTTGGTATCTATTTTCTTTTCTTTGGACTCAGAAGGTTTCTTTTCCTCAGTATTGTTAGGTGAAGATTTCTTGGCTTTAATCTCATTCTTCTTATCTATGAGGTTTTGAGCAATTTCTTTAGACTTGTTTAGAGTTTTCTTCGCAATATCTTTGGTGTTAAAACTTTCAGGTTTATCGACATTGTATTTTTCATCCTCATCTTCATCGCTGGTTATCAATCCCATGCTAATGGCGACATTTTTAAACGAATTCTCACCTGCTGATAGAGCACCCATAGGGATTACAATTAAAGTTAAAACAGTTGATATAAGAACACCAAATAGCAACGATATTGCCATCCCTTGGAATATCGGATCAGACAGAATGACACTTGAACCAGCAACCAAAGCAAGCGCAGTGATTAAAATTGGACGAGTTCTAGAGCTACATGAACGAACTACGGCTTCAAAAAATGGCATACCTTTTGCATATTCTTGTACCGTAAAGTCTACTAATAAAATTGAATTTCTAACAATAATTCCAGCTAAAGCAATCCAGCCAATCATTGAAGTTGCGGTAAATTCAGCATTTAAAAGCCAATGACCAGGAACAATACCCAAAAGTGTTAGTGGGATCGGTGCCATGATAATTGCTGGGACAATAAAATTGCCAAACTGCCAAACTACTAGCATATATATCACAACTAAAGCCACACCAAAGGCCATCCCCATATCCCTAAAAGTCTCAAAAGTGACCGTCCACTCTCCAGTCCATTCAAACGCAGGAACATTATTTCTTTGTGGTGGGCCTAGATATTCACCTGAGAGAGACTTTCCATCGATAGTCTTATAATTCGCCAACATATCATCCACAGCAAACATAGCGTAAATTGGAGCACTTAGTCTCCCAATAGGCTCTCCTAGAACATATTCAACAGCTTTCAAATCTTTATGAAAAATTAAATCATCCTGTTTGGTATATGAAAATGAACCCAGTTCAGAAATTGGAATTAACTGCCCTCTTTGAGTTGGAACCGGTAATTGTGTTAAATAAGAGAGTTGTGATCGTTTAGCAAGGGGCACTTGAATATTAACCCTAGATGGCTCTAAAGCATTTTTGAGTCGAATCGTAGAGATATTAAAATCACTTAATGCCATTGCAAGCGTCTCTTTGATAGTTTGAACAGTCACACCAAATCGTGAAGCTTTTTCAGTATTTACATCGAAATTGATAACCGGGTATTGATCTCTCATGAGATTATCGATATCAGTCATACTTCCTGTTTGCTTAAATATCTCAGTTAAATCATTGGCGAGTTTCTGCCTAGTTTCTTTATCAGGTCCGTGAACTTCAGCAACAACAGGTCTTAACACTGGAGGCCCAGGTGGCATTTCAACCACAGCATATTCTGCACCCACTTTTGCAGCTATGTCTTTAATAAGTTCTCTGGCCTCAAGAGCGATTTCATGACTTGAACGCTCTCTTTCATTCTTTTCTTTTAATTGAATTTGAAGCTCACCTTCAGAGGAATTTTGTCTTAAATAGTAGTGTCTCACTAAACCATTAAAGTCAAATGGTCTTGCGGTACCAGCATATGATTGAATTGCAACCACCTCAGGAATGTCTTTCAGTATTTGCGCCATTTCATAAAGAGTAGTTGATGTGTTAGGAAGTGCTGTGCCATCGGGCATATCCAAAACCACACTGAATTCTGACTTATTATCCAGAGGTAACATTTTCACTGGAACTGCTGTCGTATAGAACATCGACATGGATAAAAAGAAAGCAACTACTAGCCCAATTAAAAAACCCCATCCATACTTTTTATCAGTCGATAACTTGGTGATAGTTGAATTAAAGAACGTATATAGTGCTTTTTGCTCTTTTTCTTCCTTGTGGTGCATTTTTTCCAAGACCCTTAAAGGTGGGACAAACTTCATAATGAAGTAAGGAGTAAATACAAAAGCGGCAAACAATGAAAACATCATTGCTACTGAGCCTAGAATTGGAATCGGTGCCATATATGGACCCATCATTCCTCTAACTGCAGCCATTGGAACAAGTGCTGCTACAACAGTAAATGTTGCAAGTATGGTCGGATTACCAACTTCTCTCACAGCATCTACAGCTGTCTTTATAGTAATTCTATTGTCTATAAGCCAACGTCTGTAGACATTCTCGGTCACAACAATTGCATCATCAACAAGAATACCGATTGAAAAAATAAGAGCAAATAAACTCACCCTGTCGATTGTCATTCCAAATATCCAAGCAGAAAAAATGGTCATTAATAAAACAACCGGAATTACTAGCGTTACCACAATCGCTGGACGCGTACCTAAAGCTAACCAAACTAGGATGGTTACTGCGCCAGTTGCGATGAATAACTTCATGATCAATGCGTCTACTTTATCTTTGGCCGATTTGCCATAATTTCTAGTGACACTGACATTGACATTGTCAGGAATAAGATGCCCTTTTAATTCTTCGACTCGATTTAGGATATTGTTGGCTACGTCAACCCCATTGGTACCATATTTTTTGGCAATGGCAATGGTAACAGCCTGTTCCCCATTGGCATTTTGCTGGTTAGAAAAATAAGAAACCATCTTATCTGGATCTTCAGGAGCATAGTAAATATCCGCAACATCACGAACATAGACCGGTTTACCGTCTTGTAATG
>VMDI01000002.1 GCA_008080915.1 Gammaproteobacteria bacterium
AGAACCAAATACTTCAATGATGATAAATCGCCCAAGTACACCAATCATCTAATTCTCTCTGATGCGCCTTATTTACTTCAACATGCTCATAATCCAATTAATTGGTATTCATGGTCAGAGGAAGCATTAGAAAAAGCAAAAGTTGAAAATAAATTAATTTTCCTATCTATTGGTTACTCGTCTTGTCATTGGTGTCATGTGATGGAAGAAGAAAGTTTTGATGACGAAGAAGTCGCAAAAATTATGAATAAGGATTTTGTTGCTATCAAAGTCGATAGAGAAGTCAATCCTGATGTAGATGCTACTTTCATGAAGATCTCTCAGATGACTACAGGTGGAGGTGGGTGGCCTTTAAATGTATTTCTGACTCCAACGGGTGATGCATTTTTAACTGACACCTACATACCTAAATCAAAACTTGTTTCAAACCTTCCACAAATTGCTGAAATTTGGAGTAATGACTCTAAGAAGATTCTTGAGATGGCAAATCAAAACATCGAAATGATGAAAGTAATTGAGGAGAGTCAAAAGAAATCCAAGGGAATAGCTCTAAAGAAAGATATCAGCGAAGTTGCGGTCAAAAATCTTCTCAGTACGCATGATGAGATGGAGGGTGGATTTGGTAATGCACCTAAGTTTCCTCATGAGCCAATTTTAGATTTCCTGTTAAGTAGTCAGTCAATAGACCCATCGCCTGAGAAGAAAGCAGCAATTATCAAATCACTAGATTCAATGGCCATAGGTGGTTTGTATGATGTCATTGGTGGCGGTTTTCATCGTTATGTAGTCGATAACTCATGGATTGTTCCTCATTTCGAGAAGATGTTATATAACCAGGCTCAGTTAGCCCTGGTTTATGCCAAAGGTTATCAGCTTACTAGAAATCCTCTGTACAAAAGAGTGGCTGAGAGAACTCTTGATTATGTCTCTCGTGAGATGACGGATGATAATGGTCTTTTTTATTCTGCAACAGATGCCGACTCTGAGGGTGAAGAAGGAACTTTCTTTGTTTGGACTGCTGATGAGTTAAAGAGTCTCTTAAGTGATTCGGATTATCAACTAGCCTCATCCTTATTTGATTTCACAGCGTATACCGAATTTGAAGGTAAGAATGTCATTAGATATAAATCACTTGGTCAGCTAAACCCTGATAATTATGAAAAGATAGATCAACTAATAGAAAAGATTTATCAACTCAGAGCGAAAAGAATACCGCCTTTCAAGGACAAAAAGCATCTACTCTCATGGAATGCAATGATGGCGAAATCTTTCATGCAAATAGGTCTTATCCTCAATAACAAAAATTATCAAGATATCGGAATTAAAGCCACTTCTCAAATGCTTTCTACTTTTGCCAAGAGTGATCATTTACAAAGAGTTAGTATCAATAACAAAACTTCAGGAAAAGCTCTATTAGAAGATTATGTATTCTTTATTGACGCCTTAATCACTGCATATGATATTTCTAAAGACGATAACTTTCTTCAGAATAGTAAACAACTTGCCTCTAGGATGAATGACCTATTCTGGGATGAGGAGCATTATGGTTACTTTATGAATGAAAAATCATCAGCGCTTAACTCTTCGGTCAAACAAATTATTGATGATGCAATTCCTTCAACCAACGGAATTGCCTCTCAAATACTGGTCAAATTATTCAATAGAACAGGTGAGAAAAAGTATCAAGACTTATCCACAAAGCTTTTGGGCACCTTTGGAAACATTATCAACATTGATCCATATAGTTACACTTCCTTCGTTAAAGCCAATAATATGATTAAAAACGGAGAGCTAAATAAAGTCAGTTATGCCTATGATGGTAAAGTCAGAATCCAACATAATTTTGATGAGTCTAACAATCTTAATATTAAGCTAGATCTTGAGAAAGGTTGGAATGTAAATGCGAATGTTGTTCTTCAAGATAATTTAATTCCAACCAGTATCAAACTAACTGATTCGCCGAACTGGGGAATCGCCTTTATTGACTATCCAGAAGGACAAAATAAAAAACTTGGATTTTCAGAAGAGTCTTTATCCGTTTACAAAGAAACAGTAGATATTAAAGCCAGATTAGGGACCTACCAGAAAATCTACAATCAGCCTAAATTAGAACTGAATCTGCAGGCTTGTAGTGACAAGGTATGTCTACCCCCCACTAGCGTGTCTCTTAAACTTTGATTTATAAAGTCGAGTTGCCCACTGGATAAATTCATAATTCATTAAATACATGCTTGGGAGCAAGACTAGTGTCATGAGAGTTCCAAACAATAGTCCATACCCTAATGAAAGAGCCATTGGTTGCAGAATAAAGTCAGTGCCGCCAATACCATAAGCAAGTGGTAGAACGCCTGCAAGCGTAGTAAGGGTAGTCAAGACAACTGCTCGTAATCTATCCTTAGTTCCTTCAATAATCCAAACTTTAGGATCGACATATTGATTGCCCTCTTTCTCTTTAAGATAATTCAAATGAGAAACCAATACAAGAGAGTCATTAACAATAACGCCAACAAGTGCAAGTGTTCCAAGCATAGCAAAGAAACTCAACACATCTCCATGCAAGAAAAATGCCCAAACGACTCCGATGATTGAGAATGGAACTGCAGCAAGTATCAGTGCTGGCTGGGTAAATGAATTAAATAAAAGCACCA
>VMDI01000047.1 GCA_008080915.1 Gammaproteobacteria bacterium
AGTTGGTACCGTCATGCAAAGGCTACAGAGAAAAAGTATGGAGCACCTTCTCATATCATACTTGCCATTATGTACCAAGAGTCGAGATTTGAATCAGACGCTAAACCTCCTAGAGAAAAATTATTTGGAGTAATTCCTTGGCTCAGACCTTCTTCTGCCTATGGGTTTGCTCAGGCTAAAGATGATACCTGGGACTGGTACAAACTTAAGTCTGGTAATAGTGATGCTGATAGAGATGATTTTGATGATGCAATTGATTTTGTCGGTTGGTACATTACGCAATCTGAAAAGCTATCTAAAATTTCAAAAAATGATGCATTTAACCAATACCTTGCCTATCATGAAGGTCATGGAGGATTTAATAATGGATCCTATAAACAGAAATCTTGGTTACTAGATGTTGCCAAGAAAGTAGACCAAAACGCAAAAAAATATAAAAAACAACTTGATCAATGCAGAGACCAACTTGATTCTAATAGAGTTTGGAGATTCTTCTAATGGTGATTAAGGTTTTTGATACTGCTCCCAAAGAGGGGACTATGAAAGAATTTTCTTATGAAAATAAAGAATATTTTGTTGTCAAAAATAATGGAAAACTTTTTTGCGCAGATAATAAGTGTCCTCATGAAGATATCAAATTAACTTTGGGTTGTATCAAAGGGAATAGTATTAAGTGCTCACTACATGGATATAGTTTTGATTTAGTCACTGGATCATGCTCTGATGAGGATGTTGATAGATTAAACACTTATTTAGTAGAAGAGAGAAATGACGGAGTTTATGTAGAGGTGCTATGAGTAGTCAAGAATTAATCCATTCAATTATTCAAAGAATTGCAACAGGGCCAGATCTTAGTAAAGATATTGATTTTGAAGAAGCCAGACTTGGCATGGAAGCTATTCTAAAAGGGGAAGTTGATGATGTTAGATCGGCTATCTTCTTAATTGCCCTAAGAATGAAACGAGAGACAATGGATGAAAATAAAGGCATTCTTGCAGCCATCCAGAACCTTACAACAAACCAAAAAGTCGATGTTGAAAACTTAATTGATATTGGTGACCCCTACAGTGGTTACAATCGCTCAATTCCTGTTTCTTCCTTTCTTCCTCCTCTTTTAGCGGAACTTGGACTACCTGCATTAATCCATGGCCTTAATTCTGTTTCTCCAAAGTTTGGTCTTACCCATAGACATGTTTCTGAATTAATGGGTTGTGATGTAAACATGTCTTCCAGCTCTGCAAAGGATAGAATTGAAAATGCTCAGATAGGTTGGGCTTATCTTGACCAATCGCAATATTGCTCAGGCCTTCATGATTTGGTTGAACTTAGAGATAGAGTAATCAAAAGAACAGTTCTTAATACTGTTGAAACATTAATTGGTCCACTTAGAGGAAAGAAAACACATTCAATATTAGGATATGTCCATAAACCCTATCCTCCAATCTATGCTGATTTGGTTAATGCTTCAGGAATGGATACAGCACTTCTTATTCGGGGCGTTGAGGGAGGAGTAATTCCTTCACTCAGACAAAAAGGACTAATGATTTCTTACAGTGGTATTGAAGAGCAAGATAGAGTTGATATCGATCCTTCTGAGTTAGGAATTAAACAAGAAATGAGAGCTATTGCTTTCCCTGGTCAGATGTCAGTCGAGAAAAATATCACCGAATTAGCTAAATATACTTTTGATCTCGGAATCGATGCGCTGTCAGGTAAAGAAGGAATGTTCTTTGATGGCTTAGTGCTTGGAGCAAGTCTTGTCCTTTGGCATACAAAAAAGGTTAATAGTCTCTCTGAAGCTTCTGAAAAAGTAAGAGAAACCCTAAAATCTGGAAGAACTTTAAGTCGCTTAAAAAAATAGTACAAAAAAAAAGTTTTTTTCACTTGTATTCAAGTTCAATAAGAGTACTATTACATCTAAACTTCTTGGGGGAGAAGATTGAAAGCTTCAGACTTATTTGTAAAAGCTCTTGAAAATGAAGGTGTAGAGTATATCTTCGGAGTTCCAGGGGAAGAGAATTTAGATCTTCTCGAATCAATTAGAAAATCCAAATCTATAAAGTTTATTCTGACTCGTCATGAGCAAGCTGCTGCTTTTATGGCAGCAACTTATGGGAGACTAACAGGACATGCTGGAGTATGCCTATCTACTCTAGGACCTGGGGCTACAAATCTTGTAACTGCCGTTGCATATGCCCAATTAGGCGCATTTCCACTCGTTGTGATTACTGGACAAAAACCAATCAATGAAAGTTATCAAGGAAAGTTTCAGATATTAGATATCGTTCGTATGATGAGACCTCTCACCAAAGATGCTGATCAAATTGTATACGCAAGACACATTCCATCTTTAGTAAGAGGAGCATTTAGAATTGCAGAAGAGGAGCGACCAGGCGCAGTTCATCTTGAACTTCCAGAGGATGTTGCAAGAGAGGAGGTTACTGATGATAGAGTATTCCCTAAGCAAACTATTCATAGGGTATTTGCATCTGATAGAGCTATCGCGAAAGCTGTAAAAGCAATCAAACATGCTAAGAGGCCATTATTGTTAGTGGGAGCTGGCGCTAATAGAAAGAGAACTAGGCAGGTTTTATCTGAGTTTATTGAAAGAACAGGCATGATGTTTTT
>VMDI01000059.1 GCA_008080915.1 Gammaproteobacteria bacterium
GAGTGAAAATCATAAAAATGCTTTTCATTAATCCCATAAATCCAATCTTCAGATTGAACAAACTTGGGGGTTGATGCCACCAGAAT
This sequence comes from Gammaproteobacteria bacterium, assembly GCA_008080915.1. Classification (GTDB taxonomy): domain Bacteria; phylum Pseudomonadota; class Gammaproteobacteria; order PS1; family Pseudothioglobaceae; genus VMDI01. The sequence continues at coordinate 87 of VMDI01000059.1, forward strand.
AATTTTTCTAAGTTTAACTCTTGACGCAATGTCAATTGCAATCAAACCCCCTAGTGACCAGCCAATTAGAATTGAGTTTTTCGGTATTATCTTAGCAATCTCTTTTGACCAACTGGCAATAGAGTCAAGTGATTTGCTATTTCCATGGCCCGGTAAATCGATGGTTGTTATTCTGTATAAGTCTTTATATTTTTCGATAAATTTATCAAAAATACTTCCACTAAAACCCCATCCATGCAAAAGGACTAAGTCTTCACCAGTTCCACAGGTACTGCTATAAAGCATTGGATAAAGTCTCTAAAAGAGAAGAAATTTGGTCTTGGGAATGATCTGCTGATAATGTTATTCTTAGTCTTTCAGTTCCCTTTGGAACTGTTGGAGATCGTATTGCTCCAACATTAAATCCTTTAGAAAAAAGCACCCCAGAAATATCAATCACTTTTTTATTATCTCCAATAAGAATAGGCTGAATTCCAGAGTTAGATTCCAAAAGATTTATCTTTAATTGTTTTGAATAATCTTTGAAAAATCTAATATTCTCATGCAATTTTCTTGTTTGTTCTCCTTCAATAATTAATTCCAGACTTGCTATTGAAGCAGCAGATATGGCTGGAGGGAGGGCGGTAGTATAAATGTATGACCTACCTCTTTGAATAATAAGATCTATTAAATCTTTGGAGCCAGAGATAAATGCCCCCATTGTGCCAGCACTTTTTCCAAGAGTTGCCATGTAAATTGAATTATCTGGAATATTGGGCTGAAAGACGCCAAATCCATGAGCATCATCTTGCATCAAAATTGACTCATGGCTTTTCGTAATTAAATCCAGTTGATTAATCTCAGCAACATCGCCATCCATACTAAAAACGTTATCTGTAGCTACAAGACCCGGACCAATTTTTTTAGAAATTTTGTTTTTAAGCGATGCAATGTCATTATGTTTGTATCTTTCTACTCTTTTCTGAATAAGATGATTTGCATCAATTAGCGAGGCATGATTTAGCTTATCCTGGAGAATCCATTCAACTTGATCAGACAAAGCTGAGAATATGCCAAGATTTGCAGAGAATCCAGAAGAAAAAACCAATGCTCTATCTTGCCCAGTATAGGCAGCCAATTTACTCTCTAACTCCTCATGGATATCAAAATGCCCACTAACTAAATGTGATGCCCCTGATCCAGCCCCATATTTTTCTACGCCTTTAATGAATGCCTCTTTTACTTTGGGATGATTAGCAAGAGACAGGTAATCATTAGAACTAAAATTTAAGACTTCTTTATTATCGATACTGACTTTATTTGATTGAGCCGAGGCAAGAGTTTTTCTGACTCGATAAAGATTCTGTTTCTTAATTTCTTGGAGTTTTTCTTTAAAGTTCATAAATCAATTTTAGTTGTTAATGACTTAAAAGAAAGAGCGTATTAGATTAGATTCTCCATTGGGGATGAGGCAGAAGCAAAAGCTTTTTTCATCATTCTCCCAGCAAGGTAAGATTCTCTCCCAGCAATGATTGCATGCTTCATGGCAGAAGCCATTTTGATAGGATCATTTGCTAGAGCAATAGCTGAATTCATTAGGACACCATCACATCCTAACTCCATGGCTTTGGCAGCATCTGAAGCGCAGCCAATTCCTGCATCGACGATGATCGGCACTTGTGCCTCTTCAATAATAAGTTTTATATTTGCAGGATTGCCAATGCCTTGACCAGAGCCAATTAGTGATGCAAGCGGCATCACAGCAGCACAGCCAATCTCTTCCAATCTTTTTGCAACAATAGGATCATCATTGGTGTAAACCATGACGTCAAATCCATCATTAACCAATTCATCTGCAGCAATTAATGTTTCAGTAATATTTGGGTAAAGTGTTTTTTCATCACCCAGAACCTCAAGTTTTACAAGGCTGTGTCCATCCAATAACTCTCTAGCAAGTCGACAGGTTCTCACAGCATCTTTAGCGTTATAGCAACCAGCAGTATTTGGAAGAATTGTATATTTTTCAGGTGATATAACATCCAATAAATTTGGCTCATTTTCATCTTGACCTATATTGGTTCGTCGAATGGCAACGGTGATAATTTCAGATTCAGATGCTTCAGTAGCTAACTTGGTTTCATTGAGATCCTTGTATTTACCTGAACCAACAAGAAGTCTTGAGTTATATTCTTTTCCAGCAATTATTAAGTTATCTGACATTGGTTTCGAATATTTATTGGCAGAGAGGAAGGGATTCGAACCCTCGATACGGTATAACCCGTATAACGCCTTAGCAGGGCGCCGCTTTCAACCACTCAGCCACCTCTCTAAAAGAGCATTATTATACTTAAAAGGTTGTTTCAATTAGAATGGAAAACGATATCTTAAATCTGGATCAATTCTTTTGATTGGGTTGTAGCGAAGACTTATATTTCCCCACTCACCCTCCAACTTAATCTTTTCCTCTAATGAATCTAATTTGTTTTTTGCCTCTAGTAACATCAGCTCTGATTCATTCCATCTGGATTCTTCAGTTCCAGGATCGTTGGATTT
>VMDI01000004.1 GCA_008080915.1 Gammaproteobacteria bacterium
GAATCGAGATTAGCTTGTTGCATATTAAAATCTGAAGGTGAGATTGAGTAAGTCTCAACCGTGCCATTTTTAAGTTCTGCCACGTAAGTGCTATCGGCGATAGAAATTTCATCAAGTCCATCATTCGAATGAACGACCATTACATGGGAAGAGCCTAGATTCTTAAGTGCATGCGCAATGGGCTCAACCAAGCCTTTGTGATAAACACCCATGACCTGTGAAGGGGCTCCTGCAGGATTGGTGAGAGGACCTAATACATTGAATATGGTTCTAACGGCTAACTCTCTCCTGGGTCCAATGGCATATTTCATTGCACTGTGATGGGCTGGAGCAAACATAAATCCAACTCCTATTTTTTCAACGCAATTGGAAATGGTCTCAGGCGACATATCAAGATTTACCCCAGCAGTTTCTAATACGTCAGCACTACCAGATTTAGAGGATATTGAACGATTTCCATGTTTGGCGACTTGTCCACCTGCAGAAGCTACAACAAAGGCACTTGCAGTTGAGACATTAAATAGTCCAGAACTATCACCACCCGTTCCACAAGTGTCTACAAGATGTTTTGGCTTTGAAATTTTTACTCCAGTAGCAAGTGAACGCATGACCTTTGCTGCTGCTACAATTTCATCAATGGTTTCACCCTTCATAGAAAGACCCACCAGGAAACCTCCTATTTGGGCATCAGTTGCATTGCCCGTCATGATGTCATTCATCACTGAATGCATTTCATCTTCAGTTAGATCTTCTCTACTAATTACTTTTTTAATTGCTTCTTGAATATTCATTTTGTCATTATTGATTCAATATCATCGATCTCTTTGACCAATGAACCAGTTAAAACTTCAGGACCATTTTTGGTGATCAGCACATCGTCTTCAATGCGGATTCCTATATTATGGAATTTAGTATCAATTTTAGCATCACCACGAATGTAGATTCCAGGTTCTACAGTCATCACCATACCCTCCTCGAACCTTCTTGGGGAATCCTCAATATTGTAATCACCTACATCATGAACATCCATACCAAGCCAGTGTCCTGTTCCATGCATATAGAATTTTCTAATGTCATCATTCGGCTTCATCAGTCCAATTGAAATTAAACCTTCTTTGATAACTCTTGAGGCTTCGAAATGAGGAGCGCGAATGTTGTTTCCAACATACATTTCATCAATGGCCACTTTTTGTGCATCTAGGACAATAGAGTATATTTCTTTTTGCGCATTAGAGAATTTGCCGCTGACTGGGAATGTTCGAGTAATGTCAGACGCATAGCCTTCATATTCGCATCCAGAGTCAATTAAAAGTAAATCATTCTCATGAAGTTCTTGATCATTATTAATATAGTGCAAGATGCATGAATTTTTACCCCCCGCTACAATAGGTGGATAGGCATGTTCGGCATTATTGGCTCTAAAAATCTGGTCAAAAAGGCTTGTAATCTCATATTCAAACATTCCAGATCGAACTTTTTGCATTGCAAGCTCATGAGCCTTGACAGAGATAGAGGCGGCATGCCTCATTAGAGAAATTTCAAGCTCATCCTTATGAAGTCTCATCTCGTTAATGAGATGTTTGATTGACTTCAATTTAGACTTTGGAATCATTTCAAGAATCTCAGATCCTCGGTAGGTATTATCAATATCAAAATAGATATGCTCTGATTTTGAAATAAGCTGAGGTAACTTTTGATTGAGTTCGGAAATAGGATAAGCATTATCTGACATTAAAGCCTCATTGGCTCGAGATACTCCCAATCTCTCCCCATCCCAGATTTCTCTTTCTGGATCTCTTTCTCTAAGAAAAATTGAATAGTTATCTTTTGAAATAACTGCGATGCATTCTGGCTCCTTGAAACCGGTTAGATACCAAAAATCACTATCAGGTCGAAATGGGTATAGCACATCACCATTTCTTATATTTTCGGGATTTGTAGAAAGAATAATCAAACCATTGTCTTCAATTTGGTTTAAAAGTTTCTGTCGTCTGGATTTATGTATCATCATATCTGAAATAAGTATCCAAGAAAGATACCATGAAAGTCACAAGAATTTTTCAAAACCAACCCTTACAAATAGGAGAGATTTTCAATCTGGATGATGAGGGTTACAAACATATAAAAGCCACCAGAAGAAAAGTTGGAGATGAGTTAATTATCTTTAATGGAAATGGACATGACTACTGTTCAAAGATTCTTGAAATCAAAAAAAATTGTCAGTTAGAGGTTACTAGTGCTTATGAAAATCTTTCAGAGTCTAAATGTCATATTCATTTAGCTCAATGCATCGGCAAAGGGGAAAAAATGGATTTGATTATTCAAAAGGCAGTCGAGCTTGGCGTTAAAAAAATTACTCCTATCATTAGCGAGCGAGTAGTAGTCAAAATCAATGAAAAGAATCATGCAAAAAAAATAGATCATTGGAAGAAGATCATCATCAGCGCATGTGAGCAATCCAATCGATCAGTAATCCCTGAATTATCACCAATTGAGACTTTAGATAACTTTTTCCAGCAGCATGATGGCAATGGCATTATCTTAGACCCTGAATCAAAGACGAGATTAGGAGACATTGACGAGCTTAATAATGTCACCCTTTTAATCGGACCTGA
>VMDI01000065.1 GCA_008080915.1 Gammaproteobacteria bacterium
GATTGAGTATGTATTCAGCACCAATAATTGCAAATAAATATGACTTGATATTTCTATTGATTGTTGAGAAAAAAACATCCCCATTCTTTTTGACAAGATCAGAACATGCATTGATCACCGAGCTGGGAGAAGGAACATGTTCTAACATTTCTAAACAGCAAATTACATCGAACTTTGATTTAGATTTTTCTGAAAATTCTTCAGCAGTAGAATTATGGTAATTAATATCTAATCCAGATTCCAACAAATGTAACTTGGCAACTTCGAGTCCTGGTCCAGCTTTATCAATGGCAGTAACTTGAGCGCCTTCTAAAGCTAAAGCTTCGGATAGTATTCCACCACCACAACCAATGTCTAGAACCTTTTTTCCCTGAAGAGAGCCCCCACATTTTTGTTTAATGTATTCAACTCGTAAAGGGTTTATATCATGAAGAGGTTTAAACTCGGAGTTTTTGTCCCACCATCTTGTGGCAAGATCTGCAAATTTATTGATTTCATCTTGGTCAACATTTAGACTCATAATTTTTTAACCGCCTCTAAGACCTCTTCAACATGACCATCAACTTTAACGTTGTCCCACTCCTTTACAATATTTCCATCAGGGTCAATGATAAAGGTAGATCTTACAATTCCCATGTGCTCCTTGCCATACATTTTTTTAAGTTTAACCACATCAAACAACTTGCATAGAGTTTCATCAGGATCACTGATTAATTCAAAATTGAAATTTTGTTTTGATTTAAAGTTCTCATGTGATTTAAGACTATCTCGACTGACTCCATAAATTACGGTGTTAAGATTATCAAAATCATCTTTATGATCACGAAAGTCTTGTCCCTCAATTGTGCAACCTGGAGTGGAATCTTTGGGGTAGAAATAAAGAACGATATTTTTTCCAGATGGATCTGGAATGGTGACACTTAAATCATTTGTAGCAGCGCAGGTAATCGGTTGGATTTTATTCATTGCAAGTATAATTGTTGGAAATTTTTCAATTTTAGCACATGGAAAACATCCGAAATTTTTCAATAATTGCACACATTGATCATGGGAAATCAACCATTGCCGATCGATTCATTCAATTGTGTGGTGGTTTATCTGATCGAGAGATGTCAGCGCAGGTTCTTGATTCAATGGATATTGAAAAGGAAAGAGGCATAACTATTAAATCTCAAAGCGTCACCTTAAATTATTCAGCAAAGGATGGAAAGACTTACCAGTTAAATTTTATTGATACGCCAGGGCATGTAGATTTCTCATATGAGGTATCTAGATCTTTATCTGCCTGTGAAGGGGCTTTGCTGATAGTGGATGCATCTCAGGGTGTAGAAGCCCAGACTGTTGCTAATTGCTATACAGCTATCGAGCATGATCTAGAAGTGTTGCCGGTTCTTAATAAAATTGATCTACCAGCAGCAGACCCTGATCGGGTTGCTAAAGAGATTGAGGATGTTATTGGAATTGAAGCCCAAGATGCGGTCCGTGCAAGCGCAAAATCTGGCATAGGAATAGAAGATATTCTTGAAGAAATTGTTAAGAAAATTCCACCACCTAAAGGGGAAATTGAAGCTCCTATAAAAGCATTAATCATTGATTCATGGTTTGATAATTACTTGGGTGTGGTTTCATTAATTAGAGTAATTGATGGAGAAATAAAGCCAAAAACTAAAATCAAAATTTTTTCAAATAAAGAAGAACATTTAGTTGATGAAGTGGGAATTTTTTCACCTAAACGTTCAAAAACAACCTCTTTGAAAGCTGGTGAGGTGGGTTACTTGATTGCAAGTATTAAAAACATTGATGGCGCTCCAGTTGGAGATACGATAACAGGAAGCTTAAATCCAGTTTCAGAGCCATTATCTGGCTTTAAACCTATTCAGCCTCGGGTATTTGCAGGAATATTCCCAGTGTCGGGTGAAGACTATGAGAAATTTAGAGACGCACTATCCAAGTTAAGACTTAATGATGCTGCACTTCAGTATGAACCTGAAAACTCAGATGCACTGGGTTTTGGATTTAGAATTGGTTTTCTTGGTATGCTTCATATGGAGATTGTTCAGGAGAGACTTGAAAGGGAATATGATTTAGATTTAATCACAACTGCCCCTACAGTAATTTATGAGATTCTTGACAAGAAAGGTGGCATACATCTTATCGATAGCCCTTCAAAATTACCAGAACCGCAAAATATAGAAGAATTTCGTGAGCCTATTATTACTGCAAATATTTTGGTAACTAATGATTATGTCGGACCAGTTATAAGTTTATGTGTTGAAAAAAGAGGTATCCAAAAAAATATTCAGTATCTCGGTCAGCAAGTCGCAATTACTTATGAGCTTCCATTAAATGAAGTTGTTTTAGATTTTTTTGATAGATTGAAATCTGTTTCTAGGGGCTATGCCTCGATGGATTATCAATTTGCTCGTTATCAAGCGAGTGATTTAATCAGACTAGACATATTAATTAATAGTGAATCTGTGGATGCCTTGGCTCTTATTATTCATCGTGAAAATTCTGTTCGCAAGGGAAGGGATGTGGCTGAAAAAATGAAAGAGTTGATCCCGAGACA
>VMDI01000069.1 GCA_008080915.1 Gammaproteobacteria bacterium
GCCATGCAAGCTTGTATGGATGGTTTTGAGGTTGTCTCTCCTTATATTGGTGGATTAAACAATGGGGAAATTAGTTGTATAAATACTGACTTGATGTCTTCTATCGACCTATTGGTAACGACAACTGGAAATATTAATGTTTGTGATGCTAATATGCTTCAAACAATTAAATCGGGCTCTGTGGTCTGTAATATTGGTCATTTTGATAATGAAATCGATACCAAATACATGAGAGATAATTGGAAATGGGAAGAAGTGAAACCTCAAGTCCATAGAGTCTATAGAAACAGTGACGATTACTTAATTCTTCTCTCGGAGGGAAGATTAGTTAATCTAGGCAATGCAACTGGACATCCATCAAGGATTATGGATGGCTCTTTTGCAAATCAGGTACTAGCTCAGATTTATCTTTATGAGAAAAAATTTGCTGATTTACCAGCCAATGAAAAGAAGGAAAATCTTTATCTAAAAGTTCTTCCAAAGAAACTGGACGAAGAAGTGGCTGTAGGGATGGTTGAAGGGTTTGGTGGCGTACTTACTGTCATGACTGATGCCCAATCAAAGTATATTAATACGCCTAAAAATGGTCCATTCAAATCTGAAAGTTATAAATACTAATTCGCTTTAAATTTTGAGAACTTAATTGAGTATAATTTCCACAAAAAGGTAATTAAACTCATGGGTTCTCAGGATATTGATGCTACAGCATCATTTCAAAATCTAATTCTAAAGCTTCAAACATTTTGGGCAAAAAAGGGTTGTGCCCTTCTTCAACCTTTTGATATGGAAATGGGTGCTGGAACATTTCATCCAGCCACTTTCTTAAGAGCTATAGGTCCTGAACCTTGGAAGACTGCTTATGTGCAGCCTTCAAGAAGACCAACAGATGGCAGATATGGCGAAAACCCGAATCGTCTTCAGCATTATTATCAATTTCAAGTTCTACTTAAGCCTTCACCGAGTGATATTCAAGATCTGTATTTGGAATCTCTTCAAGAAATAGGCATTGACTTAACCAAGCATGATGTTAGATTTGTTGAGGATAATTGGGAATCACCCACTCTGGGTGCTTGGGGGCTGGGCTGGGAAGTATGGCTTAATGGAATGGAAGTTAGTCAATTCACTTACTTTCAACAAGTTGGCGGTCTATCTTGTAAACCCGTATCAGGAGAGTTGACATACGGCCTTGAAAGACTAGCAATGTATTTACAAGAGGTGGATAGTGTATTTGATCTAGTCTGGGTTGATGGTGTTTCTTACGGCGACGTATTTCATCAGAATGAAGTAGAGCAGTCAAAATATAACTTTGAAATTGCGGATACAGAAATATTATTCAGACAGTTTGATGAAGCTGAAAAAATGAACGAAAAATTAATTGATGAGAAATTGCCTTATCCAGCTTATGAGCAAGTAATGAAAGCTTCGCATATCTTTAATCTTCTTGATGCAAGACAAGCAATCAGTGTGACTGATAGAGCGAGATTCATTAGAAGGGTTAGAACAATGAGCCAGAAGGTTGCAGAAACGTATTTCGAATCTAGAGAATTGCTTGGGTTTCCAATGCTTGATTAATTGATGAGTATCTTCTCATCTATTTATTTAAAGATTCTAAATTGGGCAGAAAGTAAATATTCTGTTTATTATTTATCAATATTAAGCTTCATAGAATCAAACGTTCTTCCCTATCCCCCGCCTGATGTTTTATTGGCGCCCATGTCTCTACAAAAACCAAAGAAAGCTTATCAATTTGCTCTTATAACAACTATCTTTTCAGTACTTGGTGGAATAGTTGGTTACTTTTTGGGTGATTTTTTATTGGATATACTTTTAAACTATCATATTATTAAAGAAGAGACAGTTTCTGATATCGCAATATGGTTCAAGGATTATGGTATCTATGTTGTTGCTATAGCTGCCTTTTCTCCACTTCCATTTAAACTGGCATGCATATCTGCAGGTATGTTAAATATGTCCTTCCTACCATTTGTTCTAATTTCTTTTATTTCAAGAGGATTAAGATTCTTTTTGGTGGCTTTTTTTATAAGATTAATAGGTGATGAAGTTGATAAATTAATGCGAAAATATATTGACCCTATTGGTTATTCATTGATATTAGTTTTAGTAATTTACTTATTATGGCCTTAAGAATTATTTTTTTTACAGCTTCTATTTTTTTGATTGGGTGTGTGAGTAATGCACCAAGAAAAGTCACTGTGATTGACAAATCTGAAAATAGAGCGATAGTTGAAAGTGTCGTCATTCAAAAAGATTCTAAAAAGATAAAAAAAGATAAAGAAAAGCTTGTTTTCATTGCTCCCGTAAAAGTTGAAAAAAAATTTGAAAGCTGGGTAAGACCCATTGAAGCCAAAGTTACAAAAAAATATTCAAAAAACTCTAAGGGTATGACCTTTTCATCCATTCCTGACCAACGCGTAATGGCAATTAGAGATGGAGAGGTTACATACATTGGTAATCAAATGAAAAGTCTTGGTGAAATAATTATTATTAAACACTCTCTTGGTTTTTATTC